>RDXP01000185.1 GCA_004292865.1 Sphingobacteriales bacterium | reverse complement strand
GGTGGTGGCTGTTGTAAATAGTAAGAAACCTTACGTTAACAACCATAAAGCGGTTGCATAAAATAAATGAAAATATATTTGTTTTATTCATAGCAATCCCCACGCACCACTTTCTCTCTAAAAACACTGCCTTAGTCCTCAATTTGTTTCCACCATTTCCCCCCTACCATTTTTAAACGCCTTCCTGGTACTTAAACCCAGCAACTCAAACATCGCCATATCGTCGGCAAAATCTGGATTAGGAGTGGTAAGTAATTTATCGCCAGCAAAAATAGAATTGGCTCCAGCCATAAAACATAAGGCTTGTTCTATCACGCTCATTTCGTTTCGCCCGGCTGATAAACGTACCGCTGTTTTTGGCATTACTATACGGGCGGTAGCTATCATTCGCACCATATCCCATATAGGTACACGTGGTTGGCTTTCTAAAGGCGTACCTTTTACAGGTACCAAAGCATTTACCGGTACAGATTCGGGGTGTTGCGCCATATTGGCCAAAACCCGCAGCATCGATACCCTATCGGCTACCGTTTCTCCCAGTCCAATAATGCCACCACTGCAAACGGTAAGGTTGGCTTTGCGTACGTTATCAATTGTATTTAACCTATCATCGTAAGTGCGGGTACTTATAATGCGGCTATAATCTTCTTCGGATGTATCTAAATTATGGTTGTAGGCATATAAACCAGCATCGGCGAGGCGTTGCGCTTGGTGTGCGTTTAACATCCCTAGGGTACAGCAAACCTCCATATCCATCAGGTTTACCGCTTTTACCATATCTATTACTTTATCAAAATCGCGGTTATCACGCACCTCACGCCAGGCGGCACCCATACACAGGCGAGATGCGCCACCATCTTTAGCTTTTTGTGCGGTAGCTACCACTTCTTCCACCTTCATCATACTTTGCACTTCAATATCAGTATGGTAACGGGCAGCTTGCGGGCAGTACGAGCAATCCTCGGGGCAACCCCCTGTTTTAATGGATATTAGTGAGCTTATTTGTACTTCGGCATAATCTTTATTTTCTCTGTGTACGCTTGCGGCTTGGTAAACTAAATCTAAAAAAGGGCGGTTATATATTTCAGAAATCTCTTCGTTTGTCCAGTTGTGTTTTGTAATCATTTTAATTTTTTAAATAAATATATGTTGGCTTTCGCCGATTTTATAATAATAATTTGGAGGCCAAACCCAGCAGTAGTAAAAAGCCAAAAACATCAGTAAAAGTAGTAATAATGATAGATGATGCAATGGCAGGGTCGATGCCTACTCGTTTTAATATCAAAGGAATACCTGTACCCGTTACGCCAGCAATAATTAAATTACCCGTCATAGCCATAAAAATTACTAAGCCTAGCATAGGGTTGGCATCATAAAATAAGGCAAATAAAAATATAATAAAACCTGTGGTTGCACCATTTATTAAACCTACGGTAAATTCTTTCAATACCGTTTTATACGACTGGTTATCGGTTAAATCGCTTAGCGTAATACGCCTAACGGTAACGGCCAATGCCTGCGTGGCGGCGTTACCGCCCATGCCTGCAATAATGGTCATATAACAGGTAATAACGGGTAAAGCGGTTAAGGTGGTTTCGAAACTTCTAATTACCGATGAGGCTAAAAAAGCCGTCCCTAAGTTAACCACCAGCCAAGGTAAACGGGATTTTACGGCTTCTTTCCAGTTACCGCTAAGTTCTTCATCTTCGGATACGCCTGCAATTTTCAACATATCTTCGGTATTTTCTTCCTCCATAACGTCTATCACGTCATCAAAAGTTACACGGCCTAGTAGTTTCATTTGGTTATCAACTACGGGTATGCTGGTAAGGTTGTATTGCGATATAAGGTCGGCTACTTCCTCTTGGTCGGTATCGGCGGTTACATATACAAATTCGTGGTTAATTAAATCGGCTATGCGGGCATTGGCGTTCGATTTTATAATGTCTTTTAGGGATACTATTCCTTGCAAAGTATCTTCATCATCTACCACATAAATGGTATAAAACTCTTCCATCTCTTCGCTTTGGATAATAATTTGGTCGATGGCCTTTTTTTTCGACATCATCAAATTCACTTTTATTACCTCGGTATTCATAATACCGCCAGCGGTATCTTCGTGGTAGGTTAAAAGGTTACGGATTTCGGTAGCATCTTCAGTATCTAAATCTTCGAGTATTTCTTGTTGTTCGGCTTCGTTTAATTGCGATATAATATCGGTAGCATCATCATAATCAAGCTCTTCTACAATTTCTTGCCGTTTACCGGGATGCAGGTTTAATAGCAAATCTTCGGGATGCGATTCGGCATCCATTTCGGCAATTACATCCGAGGCTATCTCGGCCGATAGCAAATTGATAATACGTGTTTGCGATTGTATGGGTAGATTTTGAAATAGGATAGCAATTTGCGAGGCGTGGTATTCTCGTAACAGCTTTAATAACTCCGCCTCCTCACCTTCGAGGGCTTGTTTTATTTTATAGACATCGGATTTATTTAGCTCAAAAGTTTGCATTGTTGCAAAATAAGAAAAATAAAAAATTAAAATAGCATAGAATAATTTTTAGTAGTATTTATTATTTGAATTTAAGGGTTCTTTGTTATTATGAAGTAAAAGTTTGGGCATTGTTAGCCTCACTTAAAAGAAAATTTATATTCAAATAAGCTATTTTGAAAACAGGCTTATTTATTTTCGTTGTTCATAAGGTTTTAGGGTTTTTTTAACGAACAACTTTTACAAAAAACAGAAGCCAAAAAGCAGTCAATAAACCTATTTTAATGCTATATTAAAGCGAAAAAATTGTACTCGAGAGGAGATTCGAACTCCCACACCCTTACAGGCGCCAGCCCCTCAAGCTGGTGCGTCTACCAATTTCGCCACCCGAGTATTTACGCCTGCAAATATATATTTTAAAGCCCATGTAAATAGTAAAAAACTATTTTTTATACAGCTCATTTAGCAATCCTGCCAAGCGGATGCCACCCTGCAACAATCGTTTTTTTATAATTGGTGCATGACTAGGGAAATAATCATAATCCAAATTGTTATTTGTTTCTACCTCTGCATACAGTTGTTCGCTTATTTTATACGATTCGTAAATCCATTTTTCGAGCGAATCTTTCTGCCATTTTTCAATATCCGCAGGGCTGGCATCATCAAACTCGGTAGCCATTTCGGTATAGCTAAGGCCATAATATTCAACCAAGCCAGTGTCCCACACACTGTGTAAATTATTTTTTTTATTTAAAAATTTTACTTCAATATCGTTACCACCCTTATCAATTGCCCGACTTACATGCATAGGTTGGTGCAAATCTCCCACCAAATGCACCAAAAATTTTAAAGCAAATTTTTTATTTAGTTTAGATTGGCTGGGGCTTTTTAATACCTTTATTTGATTTAATACCGCACTATACACATTAGGTACGGTATCGGCGGCCAAAAAAGCAACAAAGTCTCTATAATTTAAACCTTCGGGTGCGTTTAAATAATGCCACTTACTGGTATAATCAAATTGTTTATGAGGCCTTAATTCATCGGCAAAAGTACTTACTAGCGGTAAAATCTCGGTACCTAATAATTTTTTCACTTCTATTTTGGCCGTTGCCGATAAATGTTTTTGTGCAATTTTGCCTACGGTACGGTGCCCAATAGTACCCCATGAAATTAAAAGTAGCGATAAAAAAAATAAAAAAATAAAGTGGAAACTGCCGAATTTCATAATCGAATATATTTACATGTAATTAAAAATAATTTTATACAAATCAAACAACAATAAATCGGATTTAAGCATTTATTTTATTTTTTTAGATAAGGCTAATTACGTGTTTATTTTAGCCTTTATCAATATTAAGCCGTGTGGCGGCAAGCAAAGGCTTGGCAACTAATGATAAAGCAGGCACTGTAATTAATGTTATTGCACTAGGTTTTGCCCTGTGCTATTAATAAAATTTTTAACCCACCATCAGATTGTGCATATAATTTTTAAGCTAAAAATAGGCTTTAGGGTGCATTATTAAAAATAAAAAGCCTACTTTTGTTCCGCAAGTAAAGCACCCTAATTTATTTGCTATGCAATCACAAACTTCTAAATTTTTATCCGACGGCCTCACCTACGACGATGTACTTTTAATACCCGCATACTCGGAGGTTTTGCCTCGTGATGTAGATACCTCAAGCTATCTTACCAAAAAAATAAAACTAAATGTGCCCATAGTTTCGGCAGCTATGGATACCGTTACCGATTCCAAATTGGCCATTGCCATTGCGCAAACGGGTGGTATAGGTTTTATACACAAAAATATGAGTATCGAAGCCCAAGCAAACGAAATTCGTAGGGTAAAAAGATCAGAAAGTGGCATGATACAAGACCCCGTAACTTTGCACAAAGACGCCAAAGTGGGCGATGCTTTCCAGATTATGAAAGAGTATAAAATAGGTGGAATACCTATTATATCCGAAGATAATGTATTGGTAGGGATGGTTACCAACCGCGATTTACGTTTTCAAAAAGATATGAACCAACCTATTAGCGAGGTAATGACCAAAGAAAACCTAATTACCGCACCCGTAGGTACTACATTTGCACAAGCCGAAGCTTTACTGCAAAACTATAAAATAGAAAAACTTCCCGTAGTAAACGATAAAGGTAAACTAAGCGGTTTAATTACTTTTAAAGATATACAAAAAGTTAAAAAATTTCCGCAGGCTTGTAAAGATGAGCATGGCCGATTACGTGTAGGTGCCGCCGTGGGCGTTACCACCGATACCCTACAACGTGTAGAAGCATTGGTAAAAGCCGAAGTAGATGTTATTGCCATTGATACCGCCCATGGGCACTCAAAAGGCGTAATTGATAAACTTAAAGAAGTAAAAGCGGCCTACCCTAATTTGCAAATTATAGCAGGCAATGTAGCCACAGCCGCAGGTGCCAAAGCCCTAGCCGATGCTGGTGCCGATGGTATAAAAGTAGGCATAGGCCCAGGTTCTATATGCACCACCCGCATTATTGCAGGTGTGGGTGTACCCCAATTGTATGCCGTTTACGAAGCTGCAAAAGGAGTAGCGGGCATGGGTGTACCCATAATTGCCGATGGAGGGATAAAATATACGGGCGATATTGCTAAAGCTATTGCCGCTGGGGCAAGCTCTATTATGGCCGGCTCTTTATTTGCCGGGGTAGAGGAATCGCCAGGCGAAACCATTATTTACGAAGGCCGTAAGTTTAAATCGTACCGTGGTATGGGTTCAGTAGAAGCTATGGAGCAGGGCTCTAAAGACCGCTACTTCCAAGATGTGGAAGACGATATTAAAAAACTAGTACCCGAAGGTATTGTAGGTCGTGTACCTTATAAAGGCAGCTTGGCCGAGGTAATGCACCAATTTGTAGGTGGCTTAAAAGCCAGCATGGGCTACTGCGGTGCCAAAGATATTGCCACTTTACAGCTAGCACAATTTGTAAAAATAACGGCTTCGGGTATTCGCGAATCGCACCCGCATGATATTACCATAACCAAGGAAGCACCTAATTATTCGAGATAGGAGGGGGCGAGTTTGTTTTGAAATAAGTATATTATTACATAAAAATAAAATCCAAAATCAGCTTAGTACCTATTTTAAAACTATACCTATTCAAGTTTTTTGGAGTTTTAAAACACACACCGCATGGTGGCATGTCGTTTGCCAAATACAGCACCAGTAGCCTCGTGTATAGCTATCATTTTGCTATTAAAATCGCCTACCCACGATAGCTCGAGCTCATCATATTGGTTTTTGGGTATTACATATTCTTTTAGTTTTATAAATATGGCCGATTCTATCCCGTGTTTTTGATATTTTTGTTTGGTACCCATTACTATTGCCCGCATACGGTTTACGCCACGCCATTTTTTATATAAAAAAATTAATTTTCCCCAAAGGTTTAGCTTGCCATTTAGTGGTTTTAGCATAATATTTGCATCGGGCAGTATTACCACAAACGATACAGGTTCGTTATCAATATAAGCAAACCAAAGTAGCTTGGGGTCCATAATAGCTTTCATTTTATTAAAACTATCTTTTACGGTTTCTAATTTTATGGGTGTAAAATTGGCGAAATCTTGCCAGCCATCGTTATAAATTTCCATAAAATCGGCGGCATATTTATCAAATTTTTTACTTGTAAAATGCTCGAAAGTATAACCAGGCTTATTAGCTACCCAAGTAGCAATTTTGGTAAACCTATCGGGAAACGGAATATTTAGGTTTAAATGATTGGTAATTTGCTCGTACTCGGTTTTAAAGCCATAATCTTCAAACTGTTTTTTGTAATAAGGAAAATTATAATTCATACCGTACGATGGTTGGCTAAATCCTTCGATAAGCAATCCCCAAAAGTTATCGTTTTCCCCAAAATTTATAGGGCCGTCCATGGCCTGCATACCTTGGTTTTTTAACCAATCTTTGGCGGTATCAAATAAAAGCTGGGCGGCATCATCGTCATCTATACATTCGTAAAAACCTATACCGCCAGTAGGCTGGGGAAAGTTATAAGCTTTTTTATGGTTGATAAATGCGGCTATTCGGCCAATAGTTTGGTTGTTATCATCGGTTAATAGCCATCGGGTAATAACCCCATAATTATGGAAATTATTTTTTTTAGGATTAAATACAGCCTCTATATCATTATCCAGCGGGCATACCCAGTTTTTATCGGTGGCGTATAGCTTACGTGGAAAATCTAAAAATTTTTTTATGGCAGCCGATGTTTCAATCTCTTGTATTTGCATTTTATGGTTTTGATAGTTAAAAAAAAGCATTCGGTATAATTATACCGAATGCTTTTGAGATAATAACTAAACTTTCGGATGAAGTAAAGCGCATAAATATACTTATAGTGCAGCGTATTTATAAAATTAGCTGGATATATAAGCAACAGGCTTTGCGTAAATCTTTGTGTTTTTTGTGATGTGTTTTTACCGCAAAGGAAAAGCGCAAACAACACAAAGCTGCTTGTAAACACCATTTTAAATAAAAAAGATAAAAAACCACCTCATTATTTACCTCCGAAACGTTTGATAATAATTTATTTTAGATATTTAGTAATCGTCATCGTCATCAAAATCGTTATCCAATTCTAAGGTAATTAAGTCATCGTCAATAATTGCGGTGTTAAAATTATCATCATCATTTTGCTCGGTTGAATCATCTTCAAAAGGTAAATTTTCTTCCTCTTCTTTAGTTTTTTTAGTAAGTTTTTTTGCCATGCTTGGTATTATATTTATTTATTGATTTGAAGCCTAAAGTTAACAAGTTTTTAAAATTCAAAAAAAAATAATTTATTTTTTTTTATTCAAACATATCCGAATATAAATCGAGCCTGACTACGTTTATTCGTTGTTTTCGCCTATTTGTGAGCTGCTTGGGTTTTCTATATCTTTTAAAACGGGTATATCGGCTATAGCGTTTAACCCAAAATGATCTAAAAAATTTTTACTTACGCCATATAAAACAGGTTTACCTGGCAGGTTTGCTTTTCCTGTAATTTGTATCAGTTCTTTTTCTAAAAGTTTTTGCACCGTATAGTCGCTGTTTACGCCTCTTATTTGTTCGATTTCTAATTTGGTTACTGCATGCTTACTTGCAATAATAGCTAAAGTTTCTAATCCAGCTTGGCTTAATTTTCGTTTTGCTCGTTGTGCTTGTAATTGGTTTACAATAGGATAATAAATAGGTTTGGTTAAAAACTGGTAGCCACCACCTGTATTTATTAGTTGTATAGCAAAATCATCGCTTTGGTACCTAGCCATAATATTGCGTAGTAACTCCTCAATTTCATCATCGGGATAGGTAACCTCAAAAGTGCCGTGTAGGCAATTTGTAATCTCTGTTTTGCTTATACTTTGGTCCGATGCAAAAATCAGGGCTTCTATAAATTGTTCAATATTATCCAAAGGTGTAAAATTAATAGGCAATAACTTGTTGTGGTAACTCTTGGTGATTGCGCCATTGGTACAGTTGGTTGCGCAATTGTGGTTCAAAGCCAGCTTCTTTTATGGCTTCCTGTATGCCATTGGACGTAAAACGGTGTGGTGCACCAGCGGCACTTACTACATTTTCTTCAATCATTATCGAGCCAAAATCATTGGCGCCAGCGTGTAAACATAACTGCGCTACCTGCTTGCCCACCGTAAGCCACGATGCTTGTATGTTTTTAATATTGGGCAACATGATACGGCTTAGGGCAATCATTCTTATATATTCATCGCCTGTTACATTATTGGTAATACCCCTAATTTTTTTTAACAAAGTGCCATCATCCTGAAAAGGCCAAGGAATAAATGCCTTAAAGCCATGGTTATCTTCGGGTTTTTCGGCTTGTACTTCACGTATCCATATTAAATGTTCGAAGCGTTCTTCAATAGTTTCAATATGGCCAAACATCATTGTAGCCGATGTAGCAATATTAAGTTTATGGCAAGCCCGCATTACATCTAACCACTCTTGCCCACCACATTTACCTTTTGATATTAGCCTGCGCACACGGTCGTTTAAAATTTCGGCACCAGCCCCAGGTAAACTATCAAGGCCAGCGGCTTGTAATTCTTTTAGTGCATCATAATGGCTCATACCCTCTAGCTTACATATATGGGCTATCTCGGGCGGGCCGAGGCTGTGCAAGCGTATTTGTGGGTAAAGTTGTTTAAGTTGTTTAAATAAATCGGTGTAAAACTGCAAGCCCAAATCGGGGTGATGGCCGCCTTGTAGCAATAACTGGTCGCCACCTAGCTGTATGGTTTCTTCAATTTTTTGTTTGTAAGTTTCGATATCGGTAATATAAGCATCGGCATGGCCTGGCCGCCTAAAAAAATTACAAAATTTGCAATTAGCAATACACACATTGGTAGTATTTACATTACGGTCTATTTGCCAAGTTACTTTACCGTGAGGAACCTGTATTTTTCGTAACGCATTAGCTACATACATTAACTCGGGCGTGGTAGCATTGTGGTATAAATGTACGCCCTCTTGTAGGCTTAAAAATTCAAAATTATGTGCTCGGGATAAAATTTCTTGACTATTCATTTTCAATAATTACGTATCAAAAATACGGATAAAGCGGTAAATTGTTTCGATGTTTTTTTAATAAGCATTTGTTAAAGCTAAGATTTTAATGGGCAATTAATTTTGCATCCCATTTTAAAAATATATTATCGGATAATACCACTCGTTTTTCTTCAATTAAAAAAACATTTTTTTTAGATAAATACATATATTTCCATTTTTTATAAAAACATATAAATCGCTGTAAATGTGTAATATGAAATAAAATATTAAAAACATACTTGGCTATAACTATAAAAAAATTACCTTTATAGCCAAGTATAGATTATGGAAATAATAGGAAGGTACAAAGAAAAGCAAGAGTTATACGATATTCTTCGTTCCGAAAAATCGGAGTTTGTGGCCGTTTATGGGCGAAGAAGAGTAGGCAAAACATTTTTGGTAAGAGAATATTTTTTAAAAGAAACCGTGTTTCACCTTACGGGGATAGCCAATGTAAAAACCAAAACACAGCTAGCCAATTTCCAAACTGCATTAGCCAAATATAGCCGTACAAAAAAAGTGAATATTAGCCCTAGTAATTGGTTTCAAGCTTTTGGGCAATTGATTACGCTCATCGAAAAAAGTAAACTAGAGCGTAAAGTTGTTTTTATAGATGAGCTACCTTGGTTGGATACAGCAAAATCTGATTTTATTGCCGCATTAGAACATTTTTGGAACAGCTGGGCAAATGCCCGAAAAGACATTATATTGGTAGTATGTGGTTCGGCTGCTACCTGGATGATAAATAAGTTAATTAACAACCGAGGTGGCTTACACAACAGGGTAACCCGCCATATAAAGCTAAATCCTTTTACGTTAAAAGAATGCGAAGCGTTTTTTAAGCATAAAAATGTGGTGTTTGATAGGTACCAAATAGTACAAATTTACATGTGCTTAGGTGGTATTCCTTATTATTTAGATTTGATAAAAAAAGGCAGTAGCTGGGCGCAAGCTATAAACGATATTTGCTTTGCCGCCAACGGTAAATTACTCAACGAATTTGCAAATCTCTACGGTTCGCTATTTAAAAACGAAGAAAATTATATCAAAATTGTTGAAACACTTGCTTTAAAAAACATTGGCTTAAGCCGATACGATTTAATTAAATACACTAAATTGCCTAATGGCGGAGGGACCACACGTATATTAAACGAACTGGAAGAAAGTGGTTTTATACGAAAATATGCTGGTTACGGCAAAGCTACCCGCGATTCGTTGTACCAGCTATCCGATTTTTTTTCTATGTTTTATTTAAAATTTATGAAAAATGCCAATGCAACCGATACCCAATATTGGCTAAACAATGCCGATAGTGCTGCTTGCCGTACTTGGGCTGGCTATGCTTTCGAAAAAGTTTGCCTGCACCACACCGAAGAAATAAAAATTGCCTTAGGTATTGTTGCCGTACAAACACAAACCTATTCGTGGCAAAGTAAAGAGGCGCAAATAGATTTAGTAATGGAACGAAGAGATGGCATTATCGATATTTTTGAAACCAAGTTTTCGATAAACGAGTTTGTAATTAATAAAAAATATGATGCCGTTTTGAGGAATAAATTAGGCATATTTAGGCAAGTTACCAATACAAAAAAAGCGGTACACTTGGTAATGATTACCACTTACGGTATCAAGCAAAACGAATATGCCTACACCAGCATTCAAAATAGCATCACCATGAACGAGCTTTTTTTGTAATATTTACCCATCTAAAATTTTACATACTTGGCTATAACTCCATTTTTTTACCACTTATAGCCAACTATGAAATGTGGCTATTGCATTAATTAATTTATAAGTACTTTATAATAAAATAGTTAATATTTTTTATAGCATTATTTTTATAATATTTCTTATAGCTTTTTAGCCTCAATTTTTCATTTTAACATTTTTTTTGAGGCTGTTTTATTTCGGCAATTTTATGGTATATGCGGCATTTTCTTTACCAAAACACATAATTTCAAAGTATTTGTCTTTT
>RDXP01000184.1 GCA_004292865.1 Sphingobacteriales bacterium | reverse complement strand
AAAAGGGCAATTAATTTTTACCACACACGAATCTAACCTGTTAGACCAAGATATTTTACGTACCGACGAAATATGGTTTACGCAAAAAGATATTGATGGGGCAACCAAATTGTTTTCGCTAAGCGATTATAAAGTTCACAATACAATTGATATTGAAAACGGATATTTGAATGGCAGGTATGGCGGCATTCCGTTTTTATCTAATTTAGAGGACTTAAACTGGCATAAATACGCTGATGCTAACTAGAGATAAAATATACGAAAGGGATGAGCCATCTAAAGACGCTAAAAAAATATACATTTTTTGCGAAGGCGATACCGAGGTAAATTATTTCAATTATTTTAAAGGATTTTCATCAAATATAGATATTGTAACTATTGGCAACACGAACACACAATCCGACCCTAAGAAATTACACCAAGACGCACTATTAAAACTATTTGGAAATGAGTTTGAGAAGCCAGAGTTAAGTTTTAGAGAAGATTTTGGTGACGAGGTATGGTTTGTTATTGATACCGACCATTGGAATAAAGGAAATAAAATAGAAAACTTACGCACAAATTGTGCGCAACAAAAAAACTGGAATGTAGCGCAAAGCAACCCAAGTTTCGAGCTTTGGTTATTTTATCATTTTAATAAAACAAAACCGTTAGAGACCGAAATAGAAAAATATGTTTCTTTTAAAGATTTCCTTAACAATCAAATACCTGGTGGTTTTAATAAATGGAAACACCCTCTTTTTATTCAAGATGCGATAATAAACGCTGAAAATAATTTTGAAAAATCAAATAATCAACCAAAATATTTTAGTACCGAAGTTTTTATGCTAGCAAAATCTATTTTACCATTTGTAAAAGATAAAATAAATAAAGGTTTAGAAAAACAATTTGGCGTAATTTAAAAAATGAAAAAACACTTAACCCTATTCCTTTGTTTTTTAACAATCAGCTTAACAACTTACGCCCAAAAACTTAAAAAAACAAACCCCAATAACCCAATCATAATCACCGCCAAAGCATTAAGCCCGCAAGATAGTAGCTTCGTAAAAGAATTATTTTTAACTGGCCTGCGTGAAAAAACTAGCGCACATTACTTGCTAGCTAAAGATTACTTTGAACGTGTATTAACCATTGATGCCAGCAACCACGCCGCCATGTTCGAGCTAGCACAGCTAGCACTAAGCAATAACCAATTAGATGTAGCACAGGAATATGCCGAACGTAGCGTTACCGTAAACCCCGATAATACTTGGTATTGGTTGCTTAACGCCAATATTTATCAACAACAAAAAAATTACCCCTTATTGGTGTATGCTTTAAACGAGTTGATAAATCTAAATCCTCAAAAATCGGAATACAAATTTGATAAAGCCAATGCGCTTTTTATGATAAACAAAAATACAGAAGCGTTAGCTATTTTTAATGCCATAGAAGCAACCGAGGGCATTAATGATGAATTACTAGCCGCCAAGCAAAGGGTATATTTAAAAACTGGCGATGTGCAAAAAGCCGCTAAAGATATAGAAACCCTTATTACTAAACAGCCCGACCATATAAGATATTATTTGCTACTGGCGCAATTATATTTTAGTAACGATATGCACCCCAAAGCCATACAAGTATTGCAAAATGCGCTTAGCATAGATGAGTTTAACTACGAAACAAGATTACTTTTGGCAAGCATTTATAACTCGGATAAAAACGAAGATTTGGCTTATGAGCAAATACTAAAAGCTTTTAACCAAGCCGAAATGCCTATAGACCAAAAAGTTGCCTTTGTGCTAAGTTATTTTAACCAGTTTCCCGATAGCGCAGCACTAAAAAAAGCAAGTCAATTGGCACAGTTAGTTACCGTTATTCATCCCGAAAACCCAAAATCTTTTTCCCTTTACGGGGATGTATTGTACCAAAACAATAAGCTGGCCGATGCCGAACCCGTATATCAAAAAGCGTTGGATTTAAACGCCAATGTATTTGCTATATGGGAGCAGCTTATCCGTATAAAGCTATCGTTAAACAATTATAATGGCGCAATTACAGCTGCCGAAACCGCCATAGAGCTATTTCCCAACCAAGCGGCATTGTACTATTATTTAGGGCTAAGCTACGGGCAAACCAAGCAAACACAAAAAGCTATCTATAATCTAAAGCAAGCCATTGAGCTAGAAATTAGCGATAAGCCCGACCTAAAATCGCAAATATACAGCAGCCTAGGCGATGTGTATCAAGAAGCTAAGCAGTACAAAGAATCGGCGCAAGCCTACACCCAATCGTTAACCCTATTGCCCAATAATGCCTATACGCTAAACAATTATGCGTATTATTTATCGTTAAGAAACCAAAACCTAGCCGAAGCCGAAAAAATGGCCAAGCGAGCCAATGAAATAGAACCCAATAATCCATCGTTTCAGGATACTTACGCTTGGGTATTATTTAAGCTAAAACGCTACGATGATGCCAAAATTTGGATAGAAAAAGCGATGTTAGATTTAGATGCCAAAAGCCCTATACAATTTGAGCATTATGGCGATATTTTATACAAATTAGGCGATGTAAACAAAGCTCTTTTAAACTGGCAAAAAGCGATAGACTATGGCGAGAAAAGCCTCCTACTAAAAAGAAAAATAAATGAAAAAAAATATTTGGATTAAGGTTTTATGTGCTTTGTTGCTACTAGCAGCTTCGGCCTGTAAAACCAAAAAAAATATTGCTAGCTTACCTAATACGGCCAATAACCCACAAAAAAAATCGGTAATGGCACAATTAATGGATGCTGATTTAACGTTTTCAACATATAGCACCAAAGCAAAAACGCATATAAAAATTGATAGCAGTACGTACGATATTAACTTAAATATACGCATCAAAAGAAACGATACGATATGGATTTCGGTATCTTATTTTGGTATTGAGGGGGGGCGGGTATTAATTACGCCCGATAGTATCAAGATGCTAAACCGGCTACAATCTCAATACCTAGTAAAACCATTTAGCTATTTAAGCAAATATGCCCATGCAAAAGTGGATTTTAATGCACTGCAATCAATATTTACAGGCAATATAATGGCTTTTTGCTACGGTAATGAAGCTAGTATTAGTAAAGATAGTAGCGGTTATACTATTAGGGGGTTTAAGTGGGATTTAAGCTACCAAGCAAAATTTAATAACCTTACCAAAATAGTAGAAACAATACTAAGCGATAGCAAACTAGGCCAGCAACTACAGATAAACTACGCCAATTTTATACCTAGCAATAAAACCAATATCCCTACACAGGTAGTGCTTAAAACCACAGCAAACCAAAAAACGATTACGGCCAGTATGCTGTACACCATCCCTCAAATAGATAAAAAACTGGATTTCCCTTTTACTATTCCCAAAAGGTTTAGTGCAGTAGAGTAAAAAAATTAATAAATTGCCCCCAAATGAAAATTAGCCACCTCTTTGTTTTTTCTTTCTGTTTTTTGTTTATCAATACCCAGTTATGGGCACAAAACCGGGCCGAACTCGAGCGTAAAAAAGCGCAACTTAATAAAGATATTGAAATGATAAACAATACTTTAAAACAAACATCGACCGATAAACAGGTAACCCTAAAACAGCTAAACGCTTTGCGGGCACAAATACGCTTGCGAGAAGAAAAAATTACCACGATAAACTCGGAAGTAAGGCTTTTAAGTGGCGAGATAAATGAAAATGTAAATAATGTACGTAGCTTAAACTCGCAACTAGGGCAATTAAAAAAAGATTATTCGGCCATGATTTTATTTGCACAAAAAAACCAAAGTGCGTATAGTAAACTAATGTATGTATTTGCAGCCGATAACTTTAACCAAGCCTATATGCGGATGAAATATTTAAACCAGTTTGGCCAATACCGTATGAAACAAGCTGGATATATTGAAACCACGCAAGACAAAGTAAAAGTTAAAATAAAAGAACTAAACCAAAATAAACACCAAAAAGATAACCTCCTTACCGACCAAGTGAAAGAGAAAAAAACGTTAGGTAACGAAAAAAACAACCAAGAAAAAGTAGTACAATCACTTACATCGCAAGAGAAAAAACTTAAAAAAGATTTAGCGCAAAAACAACGTGATGCCCAAAAACTTGATAGAGCCATTAGGCAAGCCATCGAAAAAGAAATTGCCATAGCCCGCCGAAAAGCCGAAGACGAAGCCCGAGCCGCAGCCTCAAAAGCCAAAGCCGAAGGGAAAGAAACCCCCGTAGCCAAAAACAAAAACACTTCTATTTTAGCATCTACGCCCGAATCGGCAAAGCTATCGGCCGATTTTGTAAGCAACCGTGGCCGCTTACCTTGGCCTGTGGCCAATGGCGTAATTACCGAAGGCTATGGTACACAAAAAATAGGCGGCGTAACTAAAGATAGCAAAGGCTGGACTATACGCACTAACCCAGGCGCTACCGCTCGCTCGGTATTTGATGGTACTATATCTAAAATTTTAGAAATATCAGGCAGTAACATCATTATTATACGCCATGGCGAGTTTTTTACGGTATATAAAAACCTATCGGCGGTAAGTGTAAGTGTAGGCCAAAAAGTAAGTACCAAGCAAACGCTGGGTACTGTGGCCACAACCGAAGGCTCGGCCGATTTAGATTTTCAGCTTTGGAAAGGCATGGCCGACCAAAACCCAGCCGCTTGGCTGGCCAACTAAATAGTTTCCATTTTAATTTAGCACCTTTGTACAACAAAAAAACATGGGAACCGATATTAACATACGCAACAAAAAAGCCACCTTCGAGTACCAAATATTAGATACATATACCGCAGGGTTAAAACTATTGGGTACCGAAATAAAATCAATACGGCAGGGGAAAGCCAATATTGGCGACTCGTTTTGCAGTTTTATTAATGGCGAATTGTATGTGCGCAATATGGATATTTCCGAATATTCGCATGGCTCGTTTTATAACCACGCTGCCAAACGAGACCGTAAGCTGCTATTAAACAAAAAAGAACTTAAAAAATTATTGGTTAAAGGCGAAGATAAAGGGTTAACCATTGTGCCACTGCGTATTTTTATTAACGAAAGAGGATTTGCCAAAATGGAAATTGCCCTTGCACAGGGTAAAAAAATGTACGATAAACGCGAAACTTTAAAAGACCGTGATGTAAAACGCGAAATGGATAAAGCCATGAAACGATAACTTATTAGGGTAAAGTTTATTAATGCCAATCACATTTTTTTCTACGTTTTTTGCTTTTTCTTTTTAGCGGCAGGGAAAAGTACATTATTAAGTATAAGCCTATACCCAGGCGAATTAGGGTACAAGTTAAGGTCGGTAGGTGGGTCGCCTACTATATGTTGGTAATCTTCGGGGTCGTGGCCGCCATAAAAAGTCCATTGGCCTTGGCCAAAGTTGCCATGAATGTAGCGGGCTTCGTTTGCTGCTTTTAATTGCCCCATAACCAATACATCGGGTTTAAGCAGGGTGTTTTTATAGGCCGTTGTTTGCCCCATAAAACCTTTAATTACCTTTTCGTGATTTTGGGTAAGCATGGCTGGCACCACATCCCACTTGGCCGAAAAATCAAACAACATAAAAAAATCTTGTGTACGGTCGATGGCTCTTTGGTTGGTATTATCAATATCCGAAAACTCGTAATTGTAAGGGTTGGCATCTAATTTAAAATTTTGAAAAGCAAATGTTTTGCTAAAATCAAGTTTGTTTTGCGCTGCCGCATCCACCCCATCGCCATCAAAAATATTTTCGCATATATCAAGCCCATCAGCCGCCAAGGCAATATCATAACTATCAGTACCCGAACACATAGCGAACAAAAAACCACCTGCTCCACAAAAATTTTTAATGGTTTTAGCTACCGCAAGTTTCATTTGCGATACTTTATTAAAGCCCATTTTGTGTGCCGTAGCTTCTTGTAGTTTAACATCATCTTGGTACCACGCCGCTTGGTGATAATTAGCCCAAAACCGCCCATACTGCCCCGTAAAATCCTCGTGGTGTAGGTGCAACCAATCGTAAGTGAGCAGTTTCCCTTTCAATACATCTTCATCATATATCACATCGTAAGGTATTTCGGCATAGGTAAGTACCATGGTTACGGCATCATCCCATGGGAGCTTATTTTTGGGCGAGTAAACGGCAATTTTGGGCGCTTTTTCTAGCTTTACAATATCTTGGTTTACCTCGGCTTGGGTAATTTCGGTTAATATAGCGTTTACTTGGGCATCGGCAATTACCTCATAGCTTACACCTCTAATTTTTAGTTCGCTCTCTATACTTGGGTTATATTTTATCAAAAAACTACCCCCACGGTAATTTAAAAGCCAATCAACTTCTATATTTTTTTTTAAGCAAAAAAACGCTACACCATAAGCTTTAAGGTGGTTTTTTTGGTCTTCATCCATATTTATAAGTAGCGAAGAAGCGTAACCATGTGTGATAAAAAACAAGCAGCAAAGGCTTAAAAAAAAAGTTTTCATTTGCTAAATCTAACTATAAAGATGAGAAACGCTTAATACCCTACAAAATTTTATTAATTTCGCATTCCAAAATAAATTTTAAACAATGAGTAAAGCAATAATAAAAACAGAGAAAGGCGATTTTAAAATAGAATTTTACGATAACGATGCGCCCAAAACTGTTGCCAATTTTAAAAAACTAGCCAGCGAAGGGTTTTATAATGGTTTAACATTTCACCGTGTATTAAACGATTTTGTAATACAAGGGGGGTGTCCGTTTTCGCGGGATGCCAGTACAGCACACAAAGCAGGCGCAGGCGGGCCAGGTTACCATATTGATTGTGAGCTTAATGGCGAAAACCAATATCACGACCGTGGCGTACTATCTATGGCACATGCGGGTAGAAACACAGGTGGTTCGCAATTTTTTGTTTGCCATAGCCGAAACAATACCGCACATTTAGACCGTAACCATACTTGCTTTGGTAAAGTGATAGAAAATGTAGCAATGGTAGATGAGATACGCCAAGGCGATAGAATAATAAGTATCGACTTAATTGAAGATTAATTTTATAAAAAATAAATTATGAATTTAGTAGGATTAGTATCTGTTTCGGGCCGCCCAGGCTTATATAAAATGATAGCCCAAAACAAAACAGGCTATATATTAGAAACCCTTGATGAGCAAAAAGCCAAGCTGATTGTAAACGTATCAACCTCAAAACTGGCATCGCTTAGCGATATTACGGTTTATGGTAATGATGAGGATTTAAAATTGATAGATGTTTTTACAGCCATTAAAAATTATGATGGCGAAGTACCCGATGCAAAAGTTGATAGTAAAATATTAAAAGATTTTTTTGCCGAAGTAGCACCAAACTACGATGAGGATAAGGTATATGCCTCGGATATGAAAAAGATTTTAAATTGGTTTCATATTATAAAACTATTGCCTTTATTTACCCAAGAAGCCGTTGTAGCCCCTACCGCAGATGCCCAAGAGGTAACTGATAAAAAAGAGGCTAAGGAAATAAAGGTAGAAAAACCTAAAGTAACCAAACCTAAAAATAATGCAACAGTAGCAAAATCTAAACCTGCTGGAGCTATTAAAAAAACATCGGGCAAAAACCCATAAAAGCCTATTTTATATAAAACATCGGGCAGTAGGCCTCGGGCATTGTAAAACCCATAAAATCCTTTTTTTGCTGGTTTATTTTCGGTAATAATAAATCAGCAAAA
Source organism: Sphingobacteriales bacterium (assembly GCA_004292865.1). Classification (GTDB taxonomy): domain Bacteria; phylum Bacteroidota; class Bacteroidia; order Sphingobacteriales; family Sphingobacteriaceae; genus Pseudopedobacter. Next base: position 3,435 of record RDXP01000184.1, on the reverse strand, counting down.
AAATTAAAGTAAGCGCAATACCTATTATCCAAAATAGTTTATTTTCATTTCCATTATTGCCCCCTTTAAAGCGGTAATGGCGTTGGTAACCAAATAAATCCATAAGCTATAATTTTTGTTTTTTTGATAAGCCAAGTATCGCATTAATTTTTTTGCGTTTAGCCATACAGGCTTCGTTTTTTTGTTAAACCCTTATTTATTCTGCTAATTTTACATCCAAGGCTATGCACATTAAAAACTCCATTTATAATTTTCAGTTCGTATTGGTATGCCTTAGTTCGTTTTTATTTTCGGCAAGTTTTAATATGCTGCTGCCCGAGTTACCATCGTATTTAAGCAGCCTAGGCGGTGCCGAGTACAAAGGTTTAATTATTGCCTTGTTTACATTAACGGCGGGTATTTCACGCCCATTTAGTGGTAAATTAACCGATAAAATTGGGCGAGTGCCGGTAATGGCTGTTGGTTCTATCGTGTGTTTTATATGTGGTTTTTTATATCCTATACTTACTTCGGTATCGGGATTTTTGTTTTTGAGGCTTATACATGGTTTTTCAACGGGGTTTAAACCTACGGCTACATCGGCTTATGTTGCCGACCTAGTGCCACAACAAAAATGGGGCGAAGCAATGGGCATACATGGCCTGTGTTTTAGTATAGGTATGGCTATTGGCCCAGCCATAGGTAGCACCATTACTTTGTTTTATAGCATTAATACATTGTTTTACTGCTCGTCGGTTTTTGCTTTGCTATCCATTTTAATATTGTTTAAAATGAAAGAAACATTGCCCAATAAGCAAGCGTTTAAACTGCGGGATTTAAAAATAAACCGCTCCGAGCTTATTAATAAACAAGTAGTTCCCGTTTTAATTTTATCAATTTTAACTTACATGAGCTATGGCGCATTGGTAACCATTATACCCGACTGGAGCGGCCATTTAGGCTTGCACAATAAAGGGATATTTTTTATGGTTTTTACCCTTGCATCGTTGCTGATAAGGTTTTTGGCTGGCCGAGTATCGGATAAATATGGCCGAACTCCCGTTTTAAAAATATCATTGGTTCTATTAGCAGTAGCTTTTACAATTATTGCGGTAGCGCAATCGGCCTTTATGTTAATGGTGGGCGCAGTGGTGTATGGCATGGCAACGGGTATGTTTTCGCCCGCTATATCGGCCTACACTATCGACCTTAGCGATGCCGATAAGCGAGGAAAATCAGTAGCTACCATGTACATAGGCCTCGAAGCTGGCATTGGCCTAGGTGCTTTGCTTGCGGGCTGGTATTACCAAGATGTATTATTTAGGGTAAAATATATTTTTTATGGTGCTGCGGTGGTAAACGTGTTGGCTTTGGTGTATTTATTGTGGTATTTGAACAGGCGTAAGTAAAAGCATCTTTTAAATTATGGGGTTGGCTTTGGTGTATTTATTGTGGTATTTGAACAGGGTAAAGGTGATTGAGAATGGCGATGGATAAATACAGCGAAGTTATAGCTAATGGAAAAAAAAAGCTAGTTTTGAGTAAGTTATTTTTTTAACCTTACTAAGGTATTGCTGTAACTTTCCATTACTATGATTTTAATTTTTTAATCAACTTTTCAATTTCTTCTTTTGGTAAACTATCGTTTACGATTTTCAATTTCTCATACAACTCAATTCCTTTTTCAGCAGTCAACAATTTTGCATTTAAAATTTTCATCACCACCCAAATGCTTCCGTGAACTTCTAATCCGTTTTCTTCTGCTTCGTTTCTTAAATTTTTATCACCAGTAAGCAGTTGGCATTTCAACTGCAACGCTTTCCACAAAACAGATTTATCCGCAATCCTTCGCAGCATTCGTTTTGTTTTCAGGTTTACCACTTCATCAATTTCATCAGAAGAAAAACTAAACACCGTGAGTTGTTTCGACCGAATGAAATTTTGAATTTGTTCCGCTTGTTCCAACCGCAATATTTCATTCACAACAAAATCTGTTGTGCATATCTCAAAGTCCAACCCGAAAAATTCGGGAAGGGCTTCTATGTTCATCAAATCAAAGAACACATTTGTATCAGTGATAAAAAGTTTCATACTAATTGCTGCAATTGTTTCCGGAATTCTCCAACGGTTTTACCCGCAAAGAATGCAGCGTCATTAATTGAAATAATTTCTTTTGACAAGCCCATGTAGATTAACCTTTCAAGGCGAACAGGTTTTTCTTTGCTCATGTATTTTCCTGGCTCATTCAAGTGCAACTTTCGTTCTCTGTAACCAATATTGAATCTTCTGTAGATAAAACTGGTGATGATACCCAGATGCAAAGCCCTTGAGAAAACAGCGGAAAAAGAAATTCCCCATCTTTCTTTAATCAACACCAATTCATTTTGGTAAAAATGGAAACGGTCTCTGCTCAATTCTTTCTTTGCCATGTCAGCAGGATATAAAACTGCAGAAGCAAAAGTGTGGCACAAGTTTTCTTCTTCTTTGTCGGTGAGTTTAGTTGAAAACTGCAATGAGTGGTGAGCCAACTCATGCAAAGCAGTAAATCTTTTTCTAACAACATCTTCGCCTTGCTTTACACTTTTTTTCAGGACAATTATTTTTTTGCCATCAACATCTGCTTTCATTCCATCAAAGCCATCAGGAGCATCCAACTCAATTACTTTATAACCTTTGTCTTCTAACATTTCAACGACATCGGGAATCGGGGCATAACCAAGTTTCCAAACTTCTCTCAATTTATTTGCAGCATTTGCAGCATCGTCAGCGTTCTCAATTACTTTATCGTAAATAAAGTATTCCGACTTTTCATTTGGGTTAATCAAGTGTTCTAATTCCAAATACCGTTCGCAATTTTCTTTTGCCTTTTCTTCAACCGATACTTGTTCGGTTTTTGAAATTTTTGAAGAACACTTTCGGTAGCTGATGTTTTTGAGTTCTACATGTACAGTCGGAATTGAATAAAAATAATCCAAAGGCACATTCAACACATTTGATAAAGCAATTAACACCTGACTATCAGGTTTCATTTTGCCTTGTTCGTATTTATGCAATGCCTGACGAGAAACCACTTTTTCAAGTTTGTTTTCTAAGTCCTGTAAGGACATGCCAGCCATCTTTCGGGCTGACACCAGTTTATTTCCAAAGACATTTTCCATTGTTGTATCTATTTGAGTACTCCTATTGGTTGACAAATTTACGGTAATTAAACAAATTGTCAACCATAAAGTTTAAAAAACTTTTCACCAAGCATCACTTAAACTCAAGTAATACATGTAACAGCAAATTGGTCTAAATTAGCATGGATTAAAAAAAGCACATATCTTTGGTACCAAAAATACCCCCCACCCAAAATGCTCAACAGCTTACTTACACAAATAGCACATCAGTTTAGTTCGATTTCGCCTATCGAATGGTTTGGCGTAATTACGGGAATTTGCTGCGTGTATTTGGCGG
>RDXP01000183.1 GCA_004292865.1 Sphingobacteriales bacterium | reverse complement strand
TAAAAAAAATAATGGTGTTGTTGGGTTTAAGGTGTGTGTACATAGTTTAAACGATGGTTTCGTTTTGTTTTTTTAAAGCAAGCTGGTAATGTTGGTGGTTGTGATGTATAAAGGATAGTTAGTGGAAGTAACGGTTTAGGTGGCTGCCAAAAGGGGTGTAAAATTTAATCGTAGCTAAATATCTAAGTACTAATTTTTTTTTAATTTTACCTTTATGATTAATTTTTACCTTTTTATAAATTACTTTAAGCATTTAAAAAATGCTAAAACTTTACACGGAGTACATTCTCCTTTTGTTTATCAATTAATTGAAAAAGTATTTTACGACTTTGGGCTTAATGTAGATTACGTTGAAATAGAAAATTTGCGCCTGGAATTACTGTGCAACGAAACGTATATTACTATTAGCGATTTTGGAGCGGGTTCGTATATAAATAACAATAGCCAAAAACAAATTAAACAACTCGCCAAAAACGCACTTAAATCTCCAAAACTTGCTCAGCTAATTTATCGTTTGGTAAAGCAATATCAACCTAAGGCAGTTATCGAATTGGGCACTTGCCTAGGCCTTACTACGGCTTACATGAGCCGAGCGGCACCTTTGGCTAGTATTATTTCGATGGAGGGTTGTCCTGAAACGGCTGCTATAGCCCAGCAAAATTTACAGTTGCTACAAGCTAATAATGTAAGTATAAAAGTGGGCGATTTTGGCTATAACCTGCCAGCCATTATAGCCGAAAACCCTGTAATAGATTTTGTTTTTATTGATGGTAACCATCAACAACAAGCCACCCTCGATTATTTTAATGCCTTGTTGCCATACGTACATAAAAATACTTTGCTGGTTTTTGACGATATTTACTGGAGCAGAGGAATGCAAAATGCTTGGAAACATATTAAACAACACCCACAGGTTACGCTTACTATTGATTTGTTTTGGATAGGCTTGGTTTTTTTTAAACCTGAAAGGTGTAAAGAAAATTTTAAAATACGGTTTTAACCTGAAATGAATTGTTGTGCTTTGGTATAATTTATTGTTAATGAGTATATAAAGTGTTTAAAACTGGCTATTGATGACAACCTAAGAGGGTGCAAACATCTTAATTAAATGATAAAAAAATATTTATAAATTGACCTACGGTTTTTAATATTTTTGTTTTAGCTTTTGACCGCTGATAGTTTATGTACTATGGCATATAGTGTTTAATTGTATAAATTTAGGTAGCCTGTTTAACCGAGTATGCTCATTGGTATTTACTATAATTAGTTAAAAATTGTAAAATAAACTAAGCAGTGTAAATAATTTAGTCATTTAATAATAGGTTTGCTATTTTCGCATTATAATATTTGCTTTTTATGGAAGAATTTGAGGATAGTAGTGCATTAAAAAAAACAAAAACCATTTATATATCAACAGTTATAAGTATATCGTTGGTGCTATTAATGCTTGGTTTATTGGGTTTAATATTGGTACATGGAAAAAATTTATCCAATTATGTAAAGGAAAACATCGTGTTAAACGTAATTATTAACGAAGGAACCAAAGAGGTAGATGTGCTGGCTTTACAAAAAGAAATAGAAACCAACGATAAAATAAAATCAACACAGTATATTAGTAAAGAATTGGCTGCTCGTAATTTAACAAAAGATTTGGGGGAAGATTTTATTAGGTTTTTGGGTTATAATCCCTTGTTATCCTCTATTGACGTGTACCTAAAAGCCGATTACGCCAATCCTAAAAGTATCGAACTGTTGAGCATACTATTAAAAAACAATGCTTTGGTAAACGAAGTGAGGTATCAAAAATCGTTGATTGAAAACATTAATCAAAATATAAGAACCATATCGCTAGTGCTATTAAGTTTTGGTGGCGTATTGTTAATTATAGCTATTGCGTTAATAAACAATACCATTAGGTTGGCCATATATTCGCAACGGTTTTTAATTAAAAGCATGCAGTTGGTGGGTGCCACACGGTCGTTTATACGTGGGCCATTTATTGTGTACGGAATTTTACATGGCTTGATAGCTGGCTTGATTGCGGTTATATTATTGGTGGCAACATTGTATTTTGGCCAGCAACAAATTCCCGAATTAATAATTTTAAGAAATTACTACGAATTTGGTGTCGTATTTTTAGGGATAATTGGGGTAGGCGTTTTAATTTCGGGCTTTAGTACTTACTTTGCAGTTACCAAATATTTAAGTTTAAAAAGCAATAATTTATATAGATAATACCATGGCAAAACAAATTAACAGTAGCGAAAACACAAAAACAATATTTGTGTTCGAGAAAATAAATTATCAATTACTATTAGTAAGTATAGGCATCGTAATTATAGGTTTTACTTTAATGGCGGGCAATACCGATATTTACAGTTTCCGTAAAATTGTATTGGCTCCCATAGTGGTAATAGGTGGTTTTATATTTGGCTTTTACGCCATCCTTAAAAAAACAAGTAGCAAAGCCTAATGACTATATTACAAGCCATTATATTGGCCATTATTGAGGGTATAACCGAGTTTTTGCCGGTATCGTCCACAGGGCATATTATATTAGGCGCAGCAATAATGGGCATAAAAAGCAATGATTTTGTAAAACTTTTTACTGTTGCCATACAACTGGGAACCATATTATCGGTACTGGTTTTATATTACAAAAGGTTTTTAAAATCGTTTGATTTTTATTTTAAGCTATTAGCGGCATTCATACCTGCCGTAGTTTTTGGCTTGTTATTTAACAAAAAGATAGATCAATTATTAGAAAGCCCTTTGGGTGTGGCTATTGCCTTGCTACTGGGCGGCATTATTTTATTATTTGTAGATAAATGGTTTAAAAACGGAACTATCGACGATACCGATGAAATAACTTACCCAACGGCCATAAAAATCGGTTTTTTTCAGTGTATATCCATGGTGCCAGGTACCTCCCGCTCGGCGGCAAGTATCGTAGGTGGCATGGCACAAAAACTAACCCGCAAAGCTGCTGCAGAATTTTCGTTTTTTTTGGCCGTACCCACCATGTTTGGCGCAACAGCCAAAAAGCTCTACGATTTTTATAAAGAAGGCCACAACATCACTCATGATGAAATCAATTTATTACTTGTAGGTAACCTTGTAGGATTTTTGGTAGCCATGCTGGCCATAAAAACTTTTATAGGCTACCTTAGCAAACACGGCTTTAAAGTATTTGGTTATTACCGAATTATAGTGGGCAGCATTATTTTATTGCTTTACTTAACCGGCCATTCGCTCGAAATAATTTAATGACCGAAACAACAAAAATATTCCCCGATTTTAACTTTACCGATGGCGAAGTATTGCTGATAAACAAGCCTTGCAATTGGACATCGTTTGATGTAGTAGGCAAGTTGCGCAACTCGTTTAAACCTCTAAAACTTAAAGTAGGCCATGCGGGTACGTTAGATCCCTTGGCATCGGGCTTATTAATAATATGTACAGGTAAATTAACCAAACAAATAGATACCTACCAAGCCGAAGAAAAAGAATATACAGGCACATTTACCTTAGGTGCTACCACGCCATCGTACGATATGGAAACCGAACCCAACGAAACATTTAGCCTATCGGGTTTAACCCATAAAAATATTATAGCAACAGCTTTGCAATTTATTGGCGAAATTAACCAACAACCACCTATTTACTCGGCATTAAAAATTGATGGCGAACGCTTGTACGAAAAAGCCCGACGAGGCGAAAATATCGACATACCCAGCCGCAGGGTTACCATCAGCGAATTTGAAATTACCGATATAACCTTGCCCCACGTACAATTTAGAGTGGTATGTAGCAAAGGAACATATATACGTTCGCTGGCTTTTGATTTTGGCCACAAATTAAATAATGGGGCTTATTTATCTGCTTTACGCCGAACACGTAGCGGAAATTTTAAAATCGAAAACGCTTTTGAAATTATGGAATTGGTAAATCATATTAAGGATGTGAAGAAGTTGGAAACTTTTAAATAAATAGTAATCCGATTTTCGAAGAAGTATAAAAAAGGCTAAAAAAATATTTAGTTACAGGTAAAATATTACGCACAAAAAAATACGAAGAACTAAAACTTACAGTATTTATAATAATTTGGGCGTTTTAACACGCTTTACATTACCTGCTTGCCAGCAGGCAAGTATCTTTTTTAATTACCCCCCCCTCCCCCTAGCCCCCGAAGGGGGAAATTAGGGGGAGGGGGCAATTAAAAAAAGGATGCCATTGCAATCGTTAACGCTCTAAAATCGTGAATCAACTTAATATACAGCATATTAAAGAACAAAAAACATAACAACCTAACCTTAGTCATTAATTTTATATAGCATAAATTTGTATGCAACATATATCAATCAAATGAAAATATACCACCACCTTAACGAATTTAAAAAATTATCCCGAGCGGTAGTAACCATTGGTACATTTGATGGGGTACATTTTGGCCACCAAAAAATAATAGCCAGGCTGGTACAAGAAGCTAAAGCTATACAGGCCGAAGTAGTTATACTTACATTTTTTCCTCACCCACGTATGATATTGCACCCCGAGGATCAACACCTTAAACTCATCAATACCATAAACGAAAAAGCATTACTGCTCGAACGCTTTGGGGTAAACCATTTGATAATTACACCGTTTACACGAGATTTTTCGAACCTTTGGCCACAGCAGTATATCGAACAAATATTGGTAAACACCATTGGTACTACCAAAATTATCATCGGGCATAACCACCATTTTGGTAAAGATAGGTCGGGAAATATTAGTGAATTACAAAAATATGCGCCACAATACGGCTATCAAGTAATTGAAATACCTCAACAAGAAGTAGAAAACAGCAGCGTATCATCTACCAAAATACGAACAGCACTTTTAAACAGCGATGTAGATACCGCCAACGTATTTATGGGACACCCATTTACATTAGCAGGCAAGGTAATACGTGGCGACCAAATAGGCCGAACAATGGGTTACCCTACCGCCAATATTTTTGTAGAAGAAAGCTATAAGCTTATTCCATCGGATGGGATTTATGCTGTAAAAGTGTGTATTGATACCTGCAACATTAAAAATAAAAATCAAGAGATAAAAAATCCTTTTACACCCAATATTGCTAAGCTACCACCCCAAGTTACAGATGCCGCTACTGTAAAATGCTATTTTGGAATGGCTTATATAGGGCATAGGCCTACCATAAATGGCATGAGCCAAAATATCGAAGTAAATATATTTGATTTTAATTCCGATATTTACCATCAAACTATTAAAATAGAATTTTTACACTTTATAAGGCATGATATTAAATTTGATGGATTAGCCGCTTTAACCGAGCAATTAGGTAAAGATAAGGAAGTAACTTTAGCGTATTTTAAACAAAAAAACTAAACTTAAAATAATGTTTATGAACAAAGACCACGAAAAACTAATGACCGATTTGCAGCGTATTCTTGCAACACAAGATTTTAAATCGGAAGCCGAATTAAATGCCTTTTTAAATAAATTAATGGAGCAAGAAATCCCATCTTTCCCTACCGAGGCTTTAAGTTTTGAAGAGCAAGCGCAAGATTTAGTTTTTGAAGCCTATAAACTACCTACTGCAAAAGGTAAACAAAAAGTGATACAAGCATTGGAACTAGATTGTGATTGTATTGAAGCGTACGAATATTTAGGTTTAAAAGAACCCATTATTGAAATTGGTATTGCTTATTTTAACATGGGAGTAACCATTGGTAGGGATATTTTTGGCGGAGAGTTTTTAGAAGAACACAAAGGTATGTTTTGGGGCATTCACGAAACTCGAGCGTTTATGCGCAGTATGCATAGCTACGCCAACTCACTTTACAGCTTAAGTAAGGTGGAGGAAAGTATAGCCATCATGGAAGAAATGATTGAACTTAACCCCAATGATAACCAAGGCGTAAGAGATACATTGATGCTTTATTTAATTGAGATAGACGAGAATGAGAAATTTGAAAAGTATGTTACCATGTTTGAAGGGGAAGAAAGTGCTTTTTATTTATTTAACAAAGCTTTATCGGCCTTTAAAATCAAAGGCGAGGGGATGGATGCCAACCGTAAATTAAGCCTTGCTATAAAACACAATAAATTTGTGGTTAAAAAATTAATTTCAGGAAAAGAAATTACCCAGCTAAGCCAAATGTATGGCATTGGCGACGAAAACGAAGCAGATTATTATGTGTTTTACGCCCAATTTATTTGGCAAGAAACCGTAGGAGCGTTAGATTGGTTAAAAAAACATAATGTGAATTGAGGTGTTAAATAAACAAAGCAATAATAAAAACGTAATTGCTTTTTAAAATACTTACAACATTATGAAACTATTTTATACTTTATTAATGTCTTTAGCTTCCTGTTTTGGAGGAGGTAAAAGCATATCAAAACCCGCTAATATGATTATTGAAACAAATGCCAGCAGCAATTTTTATAAATTTAAAATGAATACCATTGATGGTAAAGTAATTGATTTTGCAAAATATGCAGGCAAAAAAGTATTAATTGTAAACACTGCAAGCGAGTGTGGTTACACCCCTCAATATGCTGAGTTACAAAAACTACACGAAACACAAAGCGATAAAGTTGTTGTTTTGGGGTTTCCTTGTGATGATTTTGGCGGGCAAGAACCAGGTGTTAATGTTGCAATTGAGCATTTTTGTAAAAAAAATTATGGCGTTACTTTTCAGCTATTCGAAAAATTAAGCGTTAAAGGAAAAACTATTTCCCCACTTTACCAATGGCTTACCGATAAAAATAAAAACGGCTGGAACGAACAAGCACCTACTTGGAATTTTTGTAAATACCTTGTAAACGAAAAAGGAGAATTGGTAAAATTTTTTCCGAGTGCCGTTAGCCCCATGGGTAAAGAAATACTTGAGGCTATTGCCATGGTTAACGCTGTTAAATAATTATATTACTGATTAACAGCTAATTATTTTACAGTTTAATAATCAAGCTCACGTTGATATTAAAACAATGTGCTTAAACCGAGATTCAAAAAAACCGAATTAAAGCGTGTTAAGGCCAAATTTTTGTGCTATTGTATTCAAATCATCAACTACGACATCAATTAAGGGTATTCCGTTTAATGTACGCTCTGTTTCGGCTTGGGTTTCGGGTTCGCCAGGTATAATTACTGGCTGGCTAGGGCTGATGGGTGTGGCGTTTTTAAAGCGGGTTATCCAGTTATCTAAATGGGTTTTAAAATCTTCTATCGGCCTAAAGCCATCAACCCGCATGGCACCTAAAAAATGGCCAATTCCTTGGCCTGGTTGGTTATCTAGCGGGTTTAAAAAAGCTACAAAAGGGGGTACCCAAGGGCCGTAACTGGCACCCGAAAGTACTGCCGAAAGTATATCAACGGTGGCACTTAAACCAAACCCTTTGTGGCTACCGTGTTCCCTATCGCTACCTAAAGGCAGCAGCGAACCTCCGTTTTTTAAGTCGGTGGGGTTTAAAGTAGCTCGGCCATTTATATCTTGCAGCCAACCTTGTGGTACGTTTTCGCCTTTGCGTTGGGCAATTTCTAACTTGCCGTTTGCAGCGGTTGAGGTGGCTAAATCAATAATTAGTGGTGGGTATTTCCCTGCCGGAAAAGCGTAGCACATTGGGTTAGTACCCAGCATACGTTCGGTAGAAAATGTGGGTGCAACTAGTGGGCTAGCATTGGTCATGGCAAAGCCAATCATATCTTTTTCAACCGCCATTAAAGCGTGGTAAGTGGCTATGCCAAAATGGTTCGAGTTTTTTACAGCCACCCAGCCCGAGCCATATTTTTCGGCTTTTTCAAGTGCAACTTTCATGGCAAAAGGAGCAACCACTAGGCCTAAACCGGCATCGCCATCAACGGTGGCGGTGGTGGCAGTTTGGTGTATTACCCTGATATTGGGGTTAGTATTGATGCGTTTTTTCTCCCACAGCCGCACATAACCTGTAAGGCGGGCAACGCCGTGAGAATCTATTCCCCGTAAATCGGATTTTATCAATACATCAGCAGCTAATGTAGCGTGTGCCAGCGAACAACCCATTTTTAAAAATACGTTTTCGGTAAAGGCTCTTAATACAGATGCTGAAAAGGTAAAATATTTCATTATTGTAAAATGGTAAATTTAAAATCTAAGGGTTTAAAATTTTTGATAAGTTGGGCAATAAAATCATCGCCGTATTGTACATAAAAAAGTCCAAAATTTTCGCTACGTTCTTGCAATTGCAGCTGCGGAAAAAGCAGGTTTTTTATTTTATCAATATCGGCCATAGCCTCGGTAAAATTTCTTTTTTCGGCTTTTAGTAATTTTTTTTCGAGGTTTTTTATGGCTTTATGCAAGCGTGTTTTTACGGCTTCGGCACTGGGCGATAGCGAGGCATCTATTTTATGGGTGCGTAGTTTTAGGCTCTCGAAAATACAGTTTAAGCTGCGCCACTCTTCGGCTAAACTTAAATTATGGGTAGTGTGGGCTTGGGTAAAATTGTTTTTAAGTGTAAGGGTTTCGGTAAAAATATTGGTGGGTTTTAGTTGCAGTTTTTGCAGTTTATGTTGCACCTTTTGGGGGATTATCATTGCCGAATTACGCAGCATCACGATAGGAAAATATACCCCATAAAAATCAAAAGTGGCTTTTAATTGCAGCCAGTATGTAACCTCGGCAGCACCGCCAATGTAGGCAATGTTAGGCAATATAACCTCTTGATATAGTGGGCGTAAAACAGCATTTGGGCTAAATTGCTCGGGGTGTTTATCTATTTGGGTTAATAGCTCTTGCTGGGTAAATTTTAGGTTTGTACCTATAATTTGGTAGCTATTATTATCAAATATTATTCGTTCTCGCAAATCATCTTTTAAATAAAAAAAGTTAATTTCTCGGGCGGTAACTTGTGGTTTTATACCAATTGCTGTTAGTTTTTTATCGCTTGCGCTGATATTATTAAAACTGTTTTGCTGTACAATATCTTGCTTAATAATGGGTGCAAATTGTGCTTTTAGCTCGGCATTATCGGCATCTAAAATTACCAAACCGTATTGCCCAAAAAGCTGGTTTACCAAATATCGGCTGGCATTGGCCAAGGTGCTAAATTGGGTATAAGCGGTGTTTATAACATCGGCCAAAGCATCGGCGTTAAGCCCCGAACCTAAAATTTGGGTGTATTGGTCGAGTGCTTTTTTTATGGTTTTTGTACTTATGCGGCCTGTTGCACCAGTGGTTTTTATATCCCAAATTATTTTTTTACCACCAATATAGGTATGGTTAATTTCTTCAAAATCGTGGTCTTCGGTGGCCATCCAATACAGGGGCACAAAGTTGTAATTAGGGAATTGCTGTTTTAAATTTTCGGCTAATTTTATGGCTGTTACTATCTTAAAAATAAAATATAATGGGCCTGTAAAAATGTTTAATTGGTGGCCTGTGGTAATGGTAAATGTATTGGTTTGTTGTAGGTTATGTAGGTTTGTGCTTAGTTTTTTTGATGGTTTATCAATAGTTTGGTATTGATTTTTTAGCACATTAACCAGTAAATCTCTATCGCATTTTGTATTTTTTTGTTTGATGATTTTTTCGAAACTGGGGATATTCGCAAACTCGTTTACAAATGGTTTTAGGCTTTCATCTTCGGCTAAATATCGGATAATAGTAGGCGAAAAACAGCCAGTTTGTTTGTAATTTATGTATTGAGCTTCCATTAAAAAAACTAAAGTAATGCAAATTGTTGAAATACGCTATTTGGGTGTTTTATTTTACAATTGTTAGATTAAAAGAGTTGGGAATTTGAATTAATTACGGTCATATTTTTAACCGTTGTGGGGGTTTAATATTTTATATTTCTCAAAATCATCTGCGCTTAAACCTGCATCTATAACTTGCGCTTCGGTAAAAGTTAAATCATATAAATGATATACCATTACGTCTATTTGGTGTTCTAAATGTGTGGTGTTTTTACCGAGTTTTTTATCGGAAAGGATTTGATTGACTAGGGTGATGAAGGGTTGTTCATTTTTTGGAAGTTTTATTGGTAATTGGTTGATTTCATAACCATTGACATTGTTATTAGTTGATGTTTTTCTAAAATACCAATCGATTAGTTTTGAATTTAAAATCGGCAGAAAAACATAATAATTGCATTCTTTTTTTAATCCTGTGATTCTCAATGAGTCGCCATAAATTGCATTTAAAGAATCAACAACAGTAAAATGTAATCTGAATTTATCAGTTGTTCCTGTTATTTGTTGGTTTAGAAAATAAACATTAGAATTATTCCTATTTAATCTAATTTTTATTTTTTCAACATTTTTTATATATTCATTAGTTATATCATTAAAAAAGTATTTTTGCGAATTTGCTCCTCTATAAAGGTGAATTCCCGTATTTTCTAAGGTGATTATTTTTTTATCTGTTCCTAGATTTATATCACCTTTTTCAGAATACTCGATATAATTCAGAAAAAATATAGAATTAACATTTATTTTTTTTATTAACCCTGTTTCATTTTCATTAACCAATGGAATAAAATATCCATTAGGATAAATCTCCATTAATTCTTGTTGTGTTAATTCTTCGTATTTTAATTTTGAAATTGTAGTTACATCATTATCAATTGAAACATTAAATTTTTGATTTATTTTTGGTATTTTCCTTGTAAAATTATAGATACAAGTTCCCTGCAAAACATTATCAAAAACTTGACCTTCTTTTGTTTTTGGTTTTTTAGGAAATTCAAGTATTTCTTTAATTGTTGTTTTTGTAAGCAATAATTCTCTTGTAAATTGTGAGGAAATATCACACATTAAGCTGCTTTGAACAATCATTGTAGCAACTCCATTATCTTTTAATAAGTTATAAGAATTTTCAACAAATACTTTGTATAAATTTTGTTTTCCTTTGTCTTTACCCTCAGAATATGGAAATTGTTTTGCAGAAAAAATTCCTTTTGGCACTTGCACATACGGCGGATTTCCAATCACAATATCAAAAACTCCGTTATCGTTCTCAGTTTTCAGGTTTAATTTAATAGTTTCGAGTTCTTTATTTATTTCGTTAATTTTAGTGTTTAAACTATTTATTTGATATTCAATATTATATGGTTCGTTTACAACATTGCTAATTCCTTTGGGTATTAAACCAAAAAGTTCGTTTATTTTGTTTTTGATATTTTCT
>RDXP01000054.1 GCA_004292865.1 Sphingobacteriales bacterium | reverse complement strand
CGCAAAGGGAAAGCGCAAAGAACACAAAGCTGGTTGTAAGCATCATCAGTAAAGAAAAAAGATAAAAAACACTTCATCATTTTACCTCCGAAACTTTAAATAGTAAAAGCCATGCCACACTTTGGATAGTTACAAGCCGATAAAGGATAGCCTCGTTTTTATAAACGTTCAAAATATTTATACAAACTATTTGATAATTAAACATATAATTCTATCTTTGCAGTCCCTAAATTTAGGGCAAATAAATATTTTTTAACTAATTAAATATCAAGCAAGTGAATACGTTAAGTTACAAAACTGTCTCTGCTAACAATAAAACCGTTGATAAACAATGGATTGTTGTTGACGCTCAGAACGAGATTTTGGGGCGCTTGTCTTCTAATATCGCTAAAGTGATAAGAGGAAAAAACAAGCCATCATTTACCCCAAACGTAGATTGCGGAGATAACGTTATCGTTATCAATGCAGACAAGGTAAAACTCACAGGAAATAAATTGTCGAACAAGACTTATATTTCTTACACCGGTTATCCTGGTGGCCAGCGTTTTATTTCTCCCAGAGAGTTAATGGCAAAACATCCTACCCGAGTAATCGAGAAGGCTGTACGCGGTATGTTACCAAGAAATCGCCTAGGACGGGCAATTTTTAAAAACCTGTATATATATGCAGGTAGCGAGCATCCGCATGTTGCGCAAAACCCTAAAGAAGTTAAGTTTTAATTTTAAAAGAGAAAAGAAATGTCGGTTACAAACACATCAGGTAGAAGAAAAACCGCTGTTGCCCGTATCTATTTAACAGAGGGTAACGGTACAATTACCGTAAACGGTAAAGACCACAAAGAGTACTTTCCAACATTGCCATTGCAATACATGGTAAACCAAGCATTTATAGTTGCCGAAGTTACAGGCCAATTTGATGTAAAGGTAAATGTTGCAGGTGGTGGCGTTAAAGGACAGGCCGAGGCCGTTCGTTTAGCCATTGCAAAAGCCATTGTTGAACTGGAGCCACTCAGAAAGCCATCGCTTAGAGCAAAAGGCATTATGACACGTGATAACCGTATGGTTGAGCGTAAGAAACCAGGAAGAGCAAAAGCTCGTAAAAAATTCCAATTTAGTAAACGTTAAAATTAGGAGGACACGACAATGGCAAGAACAACATATCAAGATTTATTGGATGCAGGTGTACATTTTGGTCACCTTACCCGCAAGTGGAACCCAAAAATGGCGCAATATATTTTTATGGAGCGCAATGGAATACACATTATCGATTTAAACAAAACCCTTACACGAGTTGATGAAGCAGCTTCGGCTATCAAACAAATTGTAAAATCGGGGCGTAAAATATTATTTGTAGCTACAAAAAAACAAGCTAAAGATATAGTTGCCGAGTACGCAAAATCGGTAAATATGCCTTACGTAACCGAAAGATGGTTAGGTGGTATGTTAACCAACTTTGCTACGGTACGTAAATCGATTAAAAAAATGACCAACATTGATAAGATGACCAAAGATGGTACTTACGATGTTTTATCGAAAAAAGAAAAATTAATGATACAGCGTGAGCGTATTAAATTAGAAACCCTTTTGGGTGGTATTGCTGATTTAAACCGTTTGCCCGCTGCTTTATTTTTAATTGATGTTAAAAAAGAACACATTGCTGTAACGGAAGCGTTAAAATTAAACATCCCTACATTTGCAATGGTGGATACCAACTCTGACCCATCAAGTATCGATTTCCCTATCCCGGCTAACGATGATGCTACAAAATCTATTTCTTTAATTGCTGGTATTGTTATAGATGCCATTAAAGAAGGTTTAGAAGAACGTAAGCAAGAAAAAGATGCCGAAAGCGATAAAGAAGCTGCTGCCGAAAAAGCTAAAATTGATGCACCAGTAACTGCAACAACCAGC
The DNA here is from genome assembly GCA_004292865.1 of Sphingobacteriales bacterium. Classification (GTDB taxonomy): domain Bacteria; phylum Bacteroidota; class Bacteroidia; order Sphingobacteriales; family Sphingobacteriaceae; genus Pseudopedobacter. Next base: position 1,213 of record RDXP01000054.1, on the reverse strand, counting down.
GAAAGAACCGCAACCGAAACAGGTAAAAGAGCTCGCAAAGGTGTTGAAACCGTAGCTGCCGAAGCTGTTGTTGAAGCACCCGTTGCCGTAGTTGCTGAAAATGAGGTTACAGCCGAAGTTGAAGAAACTGTAGAAGCGAAAGGGGAATAATATCCCCCTCCAGCTCCTCCGAAGGGGGAGAGCTAAATCGGTACAACTAACAAAATGTTAGTTAAAAACAAAATATAATAAACAAAATATTCATCCCCCTTTGGAGGGGGAAAAAACACACAAAATGTCAACATTACAAATTACTGCCGCTGATGTTAATAAACTACGTCAGCAAACAGGTGCAGGTATGATGGACTGCAAAAAAGCGTTAACAGAATCGAACGGAGATTTTGAAGCAGCGGTTGATTACTTGCGCAAAAAAGGAGCTAAAGTAGCTGCCAGTCGCCAAGATAGAGACTCGAACGAAGGAGTAGTTATAGCCAAAACCACCGCAGATGGTAAAAGAGGGATTGTGGTTGAAGTAAATTGCGAAACAGATTTTGTGGCTAAAAATGCAGATTTTGTGGCTTTTGCCAATGCCGTTGCCGATGTAGCCGTTGCCGTAAACCCTACAACTTTAGATGATTTATTAGCGCAAAGCATTAACGGTGCAAAAATTGCCGATTTAATTATCGACCAAACAGGTAAAATAGGCGAAAAAATAGGCGTTTCTAAATTTGAAGTTATCGAAGCCGATAAAGTGGTTGCCTACATTCACGGAAATTACCGTTTAGGTGTTTTGGTAGGATTTAACCAAAGTGGCGCAGGTTTAGATGAAGCGGGTAAAGATGTGGCCATGCAAATTGCAGCTATGAGCCCAGTAGGTGTAGATAAAGCCGATGTAGATTCAAGAGTAATTGAAAGAGAACTAGAAATTGCTAAAGAACAAATTAGGGCCGAAGGTAAACCAGAAGAAATGGTTGAAAAAATTGCCGCAGGTAAACTAAACAAGTTTTATAAAGAACAAACACTTTTAAACCAAGAGTTTGTGAAAGATTCGTCGAAAGACATTCGTAAATTTTTGGATGAGGTTTCAAAAGGATTAACCGTTACCGCATTTAAACGTGTGGTGCTTGGCGCATAATAGTTTTAATAACAAAAAACCCCTTACTTTTAAAAAAAGTGAGGGGTTTTTTGTTATAGGGCTATATTCTGGTAATGTAATATCTATAGTTTGGGAGTA
>RDXP01000053.1 GCA_004292865.1 Sphingobacteriales bacterium | reverse complement strand
TAACCGTTCTTTCCCTTTTGCCACCGTGGGCGATAAAATGGGGCGTACATCAAAGCCATATTTGTGCAATTCTAAAGCCGCATTTTTACAGGCCTTATTACCTGGAATTATGAGGCATTGTATGGCACTATCACTTTGTATTAAATGTATGCTGGTGCCTAGAAACTGCGTTTTAAAAAACCTAATATTCGCCATAAGCCTTGCAATGCTTTGTTTTTTAAGCATTTGTGCATACATTATTTTTATAGTTACCAAGCTGTGTAAGGGTAGGGCAGTGGTATAAATAAATGATCGGGCAAAGTTAATAAGGTAAGATTTTAGTTTATGCGAACCTAAAACCACTGCGCCATGGCAACCTAATGCCTTACCGAAGGTTACCACACGGGCAAAAACATCATTTTGTAAACCTAAATGCTGTACCAATCCTTCGCCATTTTTACCTATTACGCCTGTGGCATGTGCTTCATCTACAATTATATGAGCCTTATATTTTTTGGCTAAGGCCGATATTTCTTCGAGCGGAGCTACATCGCCATCCATGGAATACACACTTTCAACCGCTATAAAAATAGTACCATGGCTGTTTTTTAATTTACTTTCTAAACTGCCTAAATCATTATGTAAAAAAGTAAAGCGCTGGGCAAAGCTTAGCCTTGCACCATCAATAATACAAGCGTGTATATTTTCATCACAAATAATGGTATCGCCTTTTTGCGCTATGCAAGCAAATAAGCCCAAGTTGGCATCATAACCCGAATTAAAAATTAAGCCAGCATCCGCATCGTGAAATTTAGCCAATTCACTTTCTAATTCTTCCGCAAATACCGAATTACCGCTCAATAACCTTGAACCCGTAGCACCCAGCTGATAATTATTGTTTGTTAAAAAATATTGGGCAATAGCTTCTTTGGCTTCCGCCGATTGTGCCAAACCCAAATAATCGTTCGACGAAAAATCAATTAAATTTTTATTTAACTGCAAGCTGCGTAAAGAATTATTGTCTTCACGTTCTCGCAGTTTTTTATCTAAAAAATCATCCAAAATATAGCCTAGCTTTTTTGCAATTGCCCGATTGATTTTTGCATTTGCGCCATCATTGAGGTTAAGTTTTCCATCGTAGGCTCGGCGGCGGGTTGTGGTAATTCGGTTGATATAAATGCTTTCGCCTTCCATATTTCTAAAATATCCTCGGCTTCAATAGCGTAAGGCTCATAAACGGTATTGTCAGAAACCAATTTTATGCCCTTATCAACTTTAAATTTACTGCCCAGTCGTTTATACACTACACCATCGTTTTTACTAATAATTACGGCAGTATCCGATATTTTTAAATCGGCCCAGTTTTCGGCATATTCCGCTATAATAATCGCACCCGAGGGTAAGGGTAACATCGAATCACCCTTAATTTCAAAGGCTCTATACGTACCCTGTGTAAAAAATGGCAGCGAAAATTTTGGCAACGCAGCCACATATTCGGGGTCGCCATAGCCATTTAAGTAGCCCGCACTTGCTTTAACGGGTACAAATTCTATATTTTCTTTATCATCTTTATCAACCGTTATACTTAGCACCCTTACATTGGCCGCATTTGCTTTTGGCAGTGGTTTATACTTATCATCTATCTTTTGATTGATGAGTTCATCAATACTTAAATCAAAAAACGATGCAAATTTTATTAGCAAATCATATTTTGGCTCGGCCCTGTCTTCTTCATACGCACCCACTAGCGATCGTTTAATTTGTACCTCATCTGCAAACTGTTGCTGTGTAAGGCCTTTTTTCTTCCTTAAATACTTTATATTTTCTGATATTTTTCCCATTTCTAAAAAAATTTGCAAATACTAAATTAATTAGTATTATTGTGCCAATAAAATTAGTAATAATAATTAGATAACAAAATATTTTTTTTCAACAATTTAATAACAAGTATTATGAAAAAGTATGTGTTTATAGTAACCGACCGTAACCGAAATAATTTACACGTAGGTTTAAGTGCCGATATGATGAAAACAATGGGTTTTTACCGTACCATGCCTAACCTGTTTTTTGATGCCGGCCAGCAATTAACCCGTTTGGTTTATTTCGAAGAATTAAGAGACGAAGAAAGTGCCGATTATCGCTTTAAAGCCATCAACCGTTTTACCCGAGTGCAAAAAGAACGCATTATAAGAGGCGTAAATCCCGATTGGCTGGACCTTACCATCGGGCTAGATTACGAAAAAATACTAAGCACAGGCTTTACAGTTAGGCCTACAGTAGCCTGGTTATCATAGTTAATTGCTCAGTTTTATTTGGGCGTTCCCCGAAAAGGGGCGGGCTACCTGCCTGCCAGCTTGTTTACCGTTAGGCAGATAAAGGCAGGTCCATTACAATAATTTTGCACCAAAATTTGTAAAACAAAAAATTTTGGTGCTATGCAAAATTCCTGACTGCCCCGAGGCAGGGATTTCCATTACTATCCCTAACGCAAAAATGCGGGTATATAAAAACTATTTTTTTATAAACCTTAAAGCTGCCGAATTGATACAATACCTCATCCCAGTTGGTTTCGGGCCATCATTAAAAACGTGACCAAGGTGTAAGCCATTTGACTTTTCCACAACTTCGTCGCGGCTCATCCCAAAGCTATCATCAGTTGCAACACTTACCGATTGGGCATTTATTGGTTTACTAAAACTTGGCCAACCAGTACCCGAGTCAAATTTATCATCCGAACTAAAAAGAGGCTCTCCTGTGGCGGCACTTACATAAATCCCCTTTTGGTGATTATCGTGATAAGGATTTTTAAACGGCGCTTCGGTGCCTTTATTTACCATAACATCATAAGCAATAGGGCTTAATTTTTTCTTTAATTCAGCCTTTGATATTGGAGCTGTAAGTTTACTTTCTGCTTTTTTATTTTGAGCTTGTCCACATGCAACAAATAAAATATTTGTAAGTAACAAAAACGATATGATTATTTTTTTCATTGTATTATTTATTAAATTTATAGGCATAAACGTTAAAAAAATAAAATTGGTTTTTATGAATAATTAAAGTTAAAGAAAAATATGGTTTTTCCTCGAAAACTGCTGAATAGAATTAAATTTTATTCCCATTAAACAGGTCTGCGATTGGGGACGGCCTAGCTGTTGTTT
>RDXP01000182.1 GCA_004292865.1 Sphingobacteriales bacterium | reverse complement strand
AATTCTATTAACCCTGGCGTATGGCGCACTACTAATGGAGGTACTTCTTTTAACCAAGTAACAGGATTGCCCGCTTTCAATACCCTTGATATAGGGATTAGATACGGCCCTCAAAATTCTTATATTGAAAGGGATGCAACACAAGCCAATGTTCGCTATTTCGTTTCTCGCCACATCGGCAACAGCCCTACTGCTTCAACTCAGTTTTATCGCTCTACCACAAATGGGGCAAGTTGGAGTCCAGTTAGTTATATATTTGGTACTGGCGGCTGGGTATGGGGATTATGCGCCGACCCTATCCGCACCAACACCTTGTGGGCCGCAGGAGGTGGTTTTGGTGTAAAGGTATCAACCAATGGTGGCGATACTTGGACTCCTACTGCACAATTCTTTGATGCAAAACATGTTTCTTCATGCGACGGCAAGATTGCCGTTTGGGGTAGAAAAGATGGTGAACCAAACCCTGAGTTGCTCTGGTACTCCCCTGATAATGGTGTAACTTGGACAGCGCAATCAACGGTTGCTAACAACTTTCACAATATACAAGGCATCACGGTTGACCGTAATGGTAAAATCTGGGTAAGCTGGAACTCAATTACTGTTGTAACGCCTTCTGGCGGAACTCCTCCCCCAGCTGATACACAAGCACCTACTGTACCTACAAGTTTATCATCGGCCAGCATAACGCAAAGTAGCTTCACCTTAAACTGGGCAGCATCTACCGATAACGTAGGCGTAACTGCTTATGAAGTATTTAGAGGCGGCGTATCACAAGGTACGGTAACAGGTACAAGTTTTAACGCAACTGGATTAAGTGCCAGTACTTTGTACAGCATGACTGTAAGGGCAAGAGATGCCGCAGGAAATAACTCGGCGCAAAGCACTGCATTAAATGTAACTACTAGCGCACCCTCAGGCGATACCCAAGCACCTACTGTGCCCACAGGTTTATCATCTGCAAGTATTACGCAAACCAGCTTTACCTTAAACTGGTCAGCATCTACGGATAATGTAGGCGTAACCACATACGAAGTATTTAGAGGTGGCGTATCGCAAGGTACTGTAACAGGTACAAGCTTTAACGCAACAGGCCTAAGCGCAAGTACTACCTACGCCATGACGGTAAGGGCAACAGATGCCGCAGGAAATAACTCGGCACAAAGTACTGCTTTAAATATTACCACAAGTGCTACGGTTAATGGTACCTTGTTTACAGGTACAATTACAGGTACTGCGGCTTATAACAACGAAGCACAATATGCTGTAGCCAATGTATTTGATGGCAACACCAACACTTTTTTTGCCCCTACAAGTAACACAAATAGCTTTGCACAACTGGATATGGGTACTACGCTTACCGGTCGCTTATCTACGCTAAGGTTTTACCCTCGGGTTGGCTATGCTAGCCGCATGGTGGGTGCTGTATTTCAGGCATCTACAAATGGAACTAGCTGGACAACGGTTTATACTGTAAGTGCTACTCCACCAGAAACGTGGAATAGTGTAACGATTAACGATACCAATTTTTATCGCTACTTCCGTTACTTTCAAGCGAATAACTTTGCCGATATTTCGGAAATAGAGTTTTTGGGTACTGCGCAATCTACCACCGATACCACTGCTCCAACTGTACCTTCGGGCTTGGCTTCGGCTAGTATTACCCAAACAGGTTTCACTTTAAACTGGTTGGCAAGTACCGATAACGTAGGAGTAACTTTATACGAAATATTTAGAGGTGGAGTATCGCAAGGTACAACTGCAGCTACTACATTTAACCTTACGGGATTAAATGCGGGTACTACTTATGCCATTACGGTAAGGGCAAGAGATTCCGCTGGAAACAACTCGGCTCAAAGCACTGCATTAAATGTAAGCACCACCGATACCACTGCTCCAACTGTACCTTCGGGCTTAGCTTCGGCTAGTATTACCCAAACAGGTTTCACTTTAAACTGGTTGGCAAGTACCGATAACGTAGGAGTAACTTTATATGAAGTATTTAGAGGCGGAGTATCGCAAGGTACAACTGCAGCTACTACATTTAACCTTACGGGATTAAATGCGGGTACTACTTACGCCATTACGGTAAGGGCAAGAGATGCCGCTGGAAACAACTCGGCTCAAAGCACTGCATTAAATGTAAGCACAGCCGATACCCCTGCTCCAATAGCAGCGGCAACACAAAGTTTTTGTGGTAGTGCCACAGTTGCAAACTTAGTAGCAACAGGTAACAATATAGAATGGTATGACGCTGCAAATGGTGGTAATTTATTACCCACAACAACAGCTTTAGTAAATGGAGTTACTTATTATGCAAGTCAATCGTTTGGAGCCTGTTGTGTTAGTACAATGAGAGCAGCGGTAAATGTTGTGCTTACGCCTATAACCTCAAATAGTACCGCTATTACTGCTATTAATGCGTACACATGGCCAATTAACGGAATAAGGTATCAAAGTTCAGGTATTTACACACATACAGTGGCTTGTTACACAGAGATATTAAATTTAACTGTAAATAATCCAGAAGTATTAATTACTGGACGCAGTATTGAAATAGTTAGTGGAACAAATTTAGGGGCTGCAATAACAGGAACTGATTTTGGTAATGTAGGTTTAGGAGCTAGTTTTACACGTGTATATACTATATATAATAATGGTAGTTCAGACCTCAATATAGGTTCTATAACCTTAACCAATAATGATTATACAGTAGCGAAAATGCCTGTAAGTACCGTATTGGCAGGTGGGAGTACATCGGTATCAATTAAATATAGCCCTACAACTTTGGGTTTATCGGCTTGTATAATATCTATTGTAACCAATGATGCAGATGAAAATCCATATACATTTGGCTTAAAGGGGAATGGTGCATCACCTGAGATAATTATCACTGGCCGTAACAACGAAGTAGTAAGTGGAAGTACATTTGCGAGTGTTAATACTGGTACCGATTTTGGGAATATAAATGTAAATGCAAATTTAACTCGTAGTTACTCCATAAACAATACTGGAAATGTAAGTTTAAGTCTAGGGGCAATTTCATTATCAAATAGTGCCTATACGGTAACGCGAGCCCCTGCAGCAAGTGTAGCGCCTGGAGCAAGCACAACGCTATCGGTTACCTACACACCAGTTGTGGGGGGTATAGCTCCTTGTATAGTATCGATTGTAAATAATGATATAAACGAAAATCCTTACACATTTGCGCTTACAGGCAATGGCTTAACGCCAGAAATTAGAATCACTGGCCGTAGTAACGAAATAGTAAGTGGCAATACTATAGCTAGTGCAACTTTAGGTACCAATTTTGGGAATGTAGCTATTGGCGCAAGTTTTATGCGTAGTTATAGCATTACCAATACAGGAAATTTTAATTTAGCACTAGGGGCAATTTCATTATCAAATAGTGCCTATACGGTAACGCAAGCTCCTGCAGCAAGTGTAGCACCTGGAGCAAGCACAACGCTATCGGTTACTTACACACCAGTTGTAGGGGGTATAGCTCCTTGTATAGTATCGATTGTAAATAATGATATAAACGAAAACCCCTATACTTTTGCTTTAACTGGCAATGGTTTACCCGGAAGTATAGGGCTACTAGCGGATAAAAAATTGCTAAATGCGAGTTCAACTAGTTTAGCAGGCATAGCCATTTACCCTAACCCTGCAAGCGATGTATTTAATGTAGCAACAGAAAGTGAAGTGGCAACTATTTCTATTACATCTTTAGAGGGAAAGCTAATGAAAGTTATTAGTACTGATAGTAAAATAACCGAAATAAACTCACAAAGCTGGCCAACGGGCATATATCTTATACAGGTAAAAACCGTTACTGGTAACTTTGTGAAGAAGCTAATTGTTAGCCAAAGGTAAAACAATAGGCCATTAATAAAACAAAAAGGTCATCTTCTTGCCCTCCGCCTAGCCTCTAAAGAGGAAATAGGAGGAGGGAGGGAAGGTGGCTTTTTTTTTGTAATATATCCCCATCATCCCGCAAAGGGGTATGTGTGGGTATCTTTTAGATAGTGATGGGTGTGGGGGATTTGTTGTTATTATGGCTTGCGCTTATTGGTGGTTTAGGTGGCCGCCAAACGCACCGTACCGTTGTTTTTAGCCCAGATTGAAACGGCACCCCCGACCGAGCTTTTGGGCGAGGGCGGGGTATAGTGGAAAGCTGGGGGGAACTAGGTTAATGGGCGAATGGCGTGACTTGCTTCTAAAATAATAATAGATTGGTGTTGATGATGCCTTGTTCGTAAGATTGTTAGAACATTGCTTTGCTATAAGGTATAATTGGGGTTTTTAAACTAAAATAAGCCTTTAATGATATTAGCAGTGCTGATGCCTTCGGCTTCGGCTTTATAGTTGCGTACAATGCGGTGGCGTAAAATAGCTTCGGCTACGGCTTGTACATCTTCTACATCGGGCGAGTATTTACCATTAATGGCGGCATGGCATTTGGCACCAATAATTAAGTTTTGTGATGCCCTAGGGCCTGCGCCCCAAGTTAAATAGCTATTGGTGGTGGCGGTGGCAAGTGCTGTATTGGGGCGGGTTTTGGCAACCATTTTTACGGCATATTCCAGTACATTATCGGCTACGGGGATGCTGCGTACAAGTTGTTGGAAGTAGTTGATTTGTGTGGCGTTTAATATTTTTTTTAAATCAGCAACGGTATTTCCTGTGGTGTTTTTAACAATATTTAGCTCCTCGGCAAATGAGGGGTAACCTAGTGTTATGTTGAACATAAAGCGGTCTAATTGTGCTTCGGGTAGTGGGTAAGTGCCTTCTTGCTCGATGGGATTTTGGGTGGCTAATACAAAAAATGACTTTGGTAAATGGTGTGTAAGGCCGGCAACGGTGATTGATTTTTCTTGCATAGCCTCTAGCAGGGCTGCTTGGGTTTTGGGTGGGGTACGGTTAATTTCGTCGGCCAGTATAATATTAGAAAAAATAGGGCCAGGTACAAATTTAAAATGACGGTTTTCGCCTAATATTTCGCTACCTATAATATCGGAGGGCATTAAATCGGGTGTAAATTGTATGCGGTTAAACGATAAATCGAGCACTCGGGCTACGGTTTGCACCAGTAGTGTTTTGGCTAAGCCGGGTACGCCTACCAATAAGCAGTGCCCGTTGCTAAAAACTGCAATAAGTACGGCTTTTATTACGTCATTTTGCCCTATAATTACTTTGGCTATTTCGTTTTTGGTTTCTTGGTAATAGGCGCATAGTGCATCTATTGCTTTGGCTTCGGAGCTGTACATAACTTTATTGTGCTGAGGGGCTTGCTGCGGGTTTAACCCATTCTTTTAAACTTTCGCAGCTTAAAAAATCTTTATCAATTTTTATATAGGTTGATTTTCGGCGTTTATCAAACCATTCGCTTACTGCTTTATTTACACGGTTTTCGTAGGCGGCATCTTTTATTTTGGGTAAATCTTGTTCAAGGCTGGCCACATGTGGTGGTATTTTAGATTTTAGGTATAAAAACCGGTAGGCCGATTTTCCTTTTGCATCTACAAAAATATCGGGTGTAGAGTAGCTACCTACTTTCATGGTATCAACGGTTAAAAATACTTTAGGGTCGAGTTTATCGGTGGGTATAAAGGTGGTTCGGGCGGATACGCCTTCGGAGTTCATTAGCATTCCGCCGTTAAATTTGGTTTGGTTATCATCCGAATGTAGGGAAGCTGCGGTAGAAAAATCTATTTTTTTTGTGAGTACTAATTTGTAAATGGAATCAATTTCGGCTTTATCACGGGTTAAGGATTCATTGGTATTATCGGGTATAATTAAAATATGGCGTACCCGTACTTGTTCGCCTCGGCGTTCTAATACTTCTAAAAAATGGAAGCCGAATTCGGTTTCAAAAACTGGCGATAGTTCGCCTTCTTTAAGTTTAAAAGCCCAAGCGGTAAATTCTTTGGCCATGGTTTGCCTATCAAAAAAACCTAGTTCGCCGCCTTCTCTTGCCGAGCCAGGATCTTGCGAGTATAGCCTTGCCAAGGTAGCAAAACTATCGCCTCCTTTAATGCGCAAACGCAGCCCTTCGGCTTTATCTTTAAAAAACTCTTTTTCTTTTTTGGTTAATTTAGGGTGAATTATAATTTCGCCTACTTCTACTTCGGTATTGTAATTGGGTAAACTGTCTTTGGGTATAGCTTCAAAAAAGCGCTTAATATCTAATGGTGTAACTTCTACTTTTTCGGTAATTTTTTGTTGCATTTTTTGGGCTATCATTTGCTCTTTAATATCGGGGCGTATTTCGTCTTTGTACTGTAATACCGAGCGGCCTAAAAAAGATTCTAATTTTTCTTGCCCTTGTGCTCTAGAAATCATGGTGCGCATGCGGCGGTTTATTTCATCGTCTATTTGGTCGTCTTCAACTTTAATCGAGTCGATGGCGGCCTGTTGCGATAGTAGTTTTTGGCTCAGCATGGTTTGTATAAAATAACAACGGATGCTGGGGTCGGGCTTATTGCCCTGTACTAAATATTGGGCATACTGTTGGTCTATTTCAGATTGTAGTATAATATTATCGCCCACTACTGCTACCACTTTATCGAGCACTTTTTTTTGAGCAAACACAATGGAGCTAAAGGTGGTAAAAATGGCAAGGATAAGGAAACTGTGTTTTTTCATCTATAATTAATTGTGCTTTTATTTAAAGCGTTTGTGTAAAATGCAAGGTGTAAAATTAGGAGATATATTGGTATTTGTAATGCTTTATTAATACAATCTTATTTTTTGTTCATCATTTGCCCTTTGGGCAAGTGATAGAACGAGTAATTTACTGTATTATTTTGAACTGGTTGGGTGGTTTTTATTCTTCTGTAGTAATATTTTCGATAATGCCCGATATGCTTTCTATAATTGCTTCGGGAGTGGGTAAAAGATTTTTATAGTTTTTAGGTAATGTTGGCGATACACGGTATGAGGCTACACCTATCGGCTGGTTTATTTCATTTAAAGCATATTCAACCGTGGTTCTATTTTTTTCTTTGCAAATAATTATTCCTATTGATGGGCTTTCGTCTTTTAATCTTACCTTATCATTCAATACCGATAAATAAAAATTCATTTTACCTGCGTACTCGGGTTTAAATTTCCCTGCTTTTAACTCAATGGCTACCAATGCTTTTAATCCTCTGTGGTATAGCAAAATATCTATGTAATAATTCTCATCACCAACTTCTAAGCGGTATTGATTGCCTACAAACGTAAAATCGCCCCCCATTTCCATTAAAAAACTCCTCATATTTTTCATAATGGCGGCTTCAAGCTCTTTCTCTTGGTGCTGGTCGCCTAGCTCCAAAAACTCAAAAATGTATTCATCTCTTACCGATAACTGGGCTTGTTGTTTGTATTTTTCTGCTACCGTTTTATCAAAATTGGTTTGCCCCAATAAAAAACGTTCGTAGCTTTTACCCTCAATATGGTGAATTAATACGTTTTTAGACCAGCCATACTTTTTAGTCATTTGGATATAAAATTGCCGCTCTAAATCATCATTACATTTCTCCATAATAACTAAATTATGGCTCCAGCTAATTTCTGCAACCATTGGTTGCAGTTTTGCGTTGTCCTTATATTGTGCATAAAAGTTGCGCATATACCAAAGATTTCGAGCCGAATATCCTTGCATACCTGGATACTCGTTTTGTAAATCTTTCGATAAAGTTTCTACAATCGCTTTGCCCCAGCCGTGTTCTTTTTGCTTTTCTACAATGCTTTTTCCTATCTCCCAATATAAGGCCAACAAGGTTTTATTTACCAGTTTCATTGCCTCATATTGCGCCTGATGTATTTTCCCTTTTATCTCCGATAGGAAGGTTTTGTAATTATCTTTTTCTACGCTATTCATGTTTGTAAAATTAGTGTTTAATTTGTTTTAACCGATAGATGAAGGCGTTTCAGTATTGGCTTAAAAATATTTTGGAAAAACCTAGGCTAGCCCGCATTATAGCAAATGCTATTTTTTAACTACTAAAATAGGATATAATTTGCTCCGAAACTTTAAATATTGATAATAAAAGTTATTTTCGTAGCAAATGAACGCTTTACAATCTCACCACCCAATTGCATTAAGCCTGCTTATAAACGAAGATATTTACCATATAAATGCACCTGTTTTGGCTGTTGCCGATGCCGTTGCAGCGCAAACCGAGGAAGTAAAACCAGCCGAAGTTACGCCAAATATCTTACCAAAACCAGCCGAGCAAACTATACCACAGCTGCCCAAAATTGATAAACCAAACTACCAATACGTAGGCGATAACAACAAATCGATACTTATTTTGGTAAACGAAACCGATGCCGAACTATTAAATAAAGATGATTTATTGGCATTAAACAAACTTTTGGCAGCCCGCAAGCTCGAGCAAAAAGATGTTGCCATTTTAAATATTCAAAAAAATACGCACCTAAATTTTACCCAATTAAGCGGTTTTTTTGGCTTTAATAAACTGTTGCTTTTTGGCATTAACCCTAAAGATTTGGGCATTACGGGCATAGTGGCCAACCAAATTTGCGCTTTTGAGGGTGTACCTATTTTGGGCACTTGGCACCTTAAACAAATGCAGCTTGATGAAAAAAAGAAACTTGTTTTTTGGGCGCAATTTAAAACCCTGTTATGATAACCCTAGTTTTTGCCACCAACAACCCTAACAAGCAGCAAGAAGTGCAGGCCAAAGTAGGTGCAGCCTTTAAAGTTTTAAGCCTTGCCGATATTAATTGTACCCACGATATTGCCGAAACTGGCCTTACGCTTGATGAAAATGCAAGCATAAAAAGCCGCTATGTTTTTAATAATTACCAGCTTAATTGCTTTGGTGATGATACTGGTTTAGAAATCGAAGCCTTAGATAATCAACCAGGTGTTTACTCGGCAAGGTACAGTGGCACTCGCGATAGCGAAAAAAATATTGATTTGGTACTGCAAAAACTAACAGGCATTACCAACCGCAATGCCCGTTTTAGAACCGTAATTTCTTTGATAATTAACAGCAAAGAATATATTTTTGAAGGGATTGTAAACGGTGCTATACGCCACCAGCGTAGCGGTACAGGTGGTTTTGGGTACGATGCTATTTTTGAACCCAACGGTTACGATATTACGTTTGCCGAGATGGTCTTAAAAGAAAAAAATAAAATAAGCCACCGTGGTTTGGCCATGCAAAAACTTATTTTGTTTTTACAACAGCTTTAGGTTTAGTTGCAACGGATGGTTTAATTTTTTTTGTATTAGGCTTTGCTATTACTTTGCGCAACGATGGTATAATTTGTTCTTTAGAAACAGGCCTATCTTTGGGTTTCCAACTAAAATTGACTAAGGTTTTAAGTTCTTCGGTAAGTTTTTCTTTGGGATAAACTTTTACCTCGGGTTTTCTAATCCATAATATTTCTTTTAAGCTATCTCGTTCAAATTTTATACGCATGCGGGCAGCAATGGTGCGTAGCATGCTACCTTTTTGCGCACTATCTTGCGGAAAATAAATACTTTCGGCGTTGCCATCTACAAAAACACGGTCGAGCTTATCTTTTACAAAATAACCTTTCATTTTTTTGCCCGCCACTTGGTTAAAGGTAAGCGAATCTTTTTCGGTGTTTACAATAATGGCATTTTTTATTAAATCCATATTGTCCACCTTTTTATGTTTCATTTGTAGGTACATGGTATCGGCAGTAATTTGGCTTCCTTGCGCCCACAACATAGGTTTTTGGTAAATACGCAATACCGAATCGCCGTAGCTAAAAAATGCCGAATCGGCCACAGCCTGCAAATCTGATTTAAAAATTTTCACATTTTTAAATGCACTTAACACCCTAATTTTTGTGGTATCGCTAGCTTCGGGCGGTAAGGGTGGTTTTATGGCAGTAATTATGTTATTTATTTTTAACTCAATAGCTTTAATACCTAGCTTTTTTTTATTTATAATTTCTAACTTGGGTATTGCTGTTTTTATGTTGGGCGCAAGCACTACTAATTGTATGTTTATTGGGCTTGGTTTTAGGTTTTGTTTTGGTAAAATTTGCTTTGGTTTTGTAAGCAATACCGTATCTGTATTTTTGGGTTTTGTTAATGCTAAACTATCTTTTATGGGCTTGGCTTTTACACTATCGGTTGGTTCATTATCGGGCTTTAATGTTTCTCCGTTGCTTTGCATAGTATCGTTATAGTCTATTTTTTTTTCGCTGGCTGCAATTAAAGCGGTATTTATTTCCTCGTTTTTTATTTTTAATTTGTAGAGTTCGGTTTTGCGCAGCACCCTGCTTTTTAGGGTATCGGCGGTTAGGTACATGCTGTCTTTGGTTATCGAATCTTTTTCGGATTCTATAACTACAAAGGCATTTTTGGTTACTTCTATGCTTTCGTTTTTTTTACGGTAAAGCCCTAAATCACCACGCAACTCTATTTTTTGGGTGGTATCTTTAAATAAAATATTTTTTACTGCCCTGCCATAACCCGCTTTACCATCATAAAATAAGCTATCGCCTTTTAGGCTTTTGCTCCCTTGGCGGTACAAGTTGCGCTTGCCAAATGCGGCTTGGTCAGTAAGGGTATTGTACTGCCCGTTTTCGGTATAAAGGGTGTCATCTTTACCATAAATATTGGTAGGGCCAAAAAAGTAGGCGATTTTAGATTGGGTATTGTATTTTAAAGTATCCGATAAAATAAGCGCCTCGGGCGATTTTACTTTTACATTATACCTAAAATAAGCATCCCTCGAGTTAGAAAAATAATAACCATTGGTGCTGGTAAGCGTGTTTGCCCCATTCTCAATTTTGCCACCGTTAAAGTAATGGCCCACCTTGCTTTGCATATTATAATCTAAATCGTTGGTGGTTAAAACAGCGTCTTTATCAATCATACGCACATTGTTTTTTAAAATTGCCATTTTGGTATTTCCATTGTAGTTTAACAAGTCCGAATAAATATTAATGGTATCGGCTTGGTTAATGTGCACATTTCCAAAAGCATCGAAACTATTTTTTTCGATATAAAACAATGCGCTATCGCAAATTAGGGTGGCATTATCTTGGCTAAAAACAGGTTTAATAACCTTTTGTGTGTTTTTGCCGTTTACTTTCATACCAATAAAACTTTCGGATTGTAGCAAGTTTACCCTTGTAATTTTTTGGGCAAAGCCAATTACCGAATTTAAAATAAAGAAGACGAGCAACAGTTTTTTCACGGCGGTAAAATTACTTTTTTGCTAACCATTTTAAAGGTTTATTTTTGAAACATGTTTTTAACCCGTTTTA
>RDXP01000052.1 GCA_004292865.1 Sphingobacteriales bacterium | reverse complement strand
CGCCTGGTAATTTTGTATCGGATGGTAAAACGTACCTAAAATTTGCCACCACCGATGGGTATATTCTAGTAACGGACGTACAATTAGAAGGTAAAAAACGGATGGCTATTGCCGATTTGCTGCGGGGGATAAGGTTGTAACTTTTTGTTTTATACATTCCAAATCACACACCAGCAACCAAAACCCCAAGGGGGAGAGAAATGCCTAATCGTGAAATTTCGCATTTATATTAAGGTGCAAACACAAATCAAAAATCACACATCCCAAATCAAAAATCTAATACGCTCTTGCAAATACAACTCTTTGTTTACTTGGTTTGCCGGTGTAAATACAAAATCCGTTTTCTAATGGGTTATCTAATGGAATACAGCGGATGGTGGCCTTGGTTTCTTCCTTAATTTTTGTTTCGGTTTCGGGTGTACCATCCCAATGGGCATATACAAAACCTGTTTTATCGTCTAGTACTTTTTTAAATTCTTCGTAAGTATCAACACGGGTACTTTTTTCGGCTCGGTTAAGCAAAGCTTTATCAAAAATATTTTGTTGTATTTCTGTTAGCAGGTTTTCTATCAAGTTGGCTAAGCCTTGGTTGCTTACCGTTTCTTTGCTGCGGGTATCTCGGCGGGCCAGTTCTACGGTGTTGTTTTCTAAATCTCGGCCACCAATGGCAATGCGTAGCGGTACACCTTTCATTTCGTATTCGGCAAATTTAAAGCCTGGGCGTTGGGTATCGCGGTTATCGTATTTTACCGAAATTCCTTTAGCTTTTAAATCGCCCATAATTTGCTGGGCCGTAGCCGAAATTTTTTGGAGTTCTTCATCACCTTTATAAATAGGCACAATAACCACTTGTATAGGTGCCATTTTTGGGGGTAGTACCAAACCAAAATCATCGGAATGTGCCATAATTAAAGCACCAATTAAGCGGGTACTTACCCCCCACGATGATGCCCACACATATTCGATTTTCCCCTCTCGGTTGGTAAATTTTACATCAAAAGCTTTGGCAAAATTTTGACCTAAAAAGTGCGAAGTTCCGGCCTGTAACGCTTTACCATCCTGCATCAAAGCCTCAATACAATAGGTGTCTAGTGCGCCAGCAAAGCGTTCGTTAGCGGTTTTTTTACCACGCAATACAGGTACAGCCATCCAGTTTTCGGCAAAGTCGGCATATACGTTCAGCATTTGTTCGGTTTCGGCAATGGCTTCGGCCTGTGTGGCATGTGCGGTATGCCCCTCTTGCCATAAAAATTCGGTAGTACGTAAAAACAAACGGGTACGCATTTCCCAGCGCACCACATTGGCCCATTGGTTTACCAAAATAGGTAAATCTCGGTACGATTGTATCCAACCTTTGTACGTGTTCCAAATAATGGTTTCGGATGTGGGGCGTACAATCAATTCTTCCTCCAGCTTAGCGGTTTCATCTACAATAATATTTCCGTTACCATCGTTTTTTAAACGGTAATGCGTTACCACGGCACATTCGGTGGCAAAACCATCTACATGGCTGGCCTCTTTAGAAAAAAATGACTTTGGAATGAACAAAGGAAAATAAGCATTGCTGTGCCCTGTATCTTTAAATTTTTGGTCTAATACGGCTTGCATTTTTTCCCATATAGCATAGCCATAAGGTTTTATAACCATACATCCTTTTACTGATGAATGCTCGGCAAGGTCGGCTTTTGATACCAATTCGTTATACCATTGCGAATAATCTTCTGTTCTGCTTGTTAAACCTTTACTCATATATTAGTTTGGAATTATAATTGTGCTATTATTGTATTAAATGTTTCAAAGTTATAATTTTAAAACTTAAATTTTTTAAACCTGCTTAAACCTTTTTAATTTATGCTCGTCTTAAAAAATATTAAACCACAGCATATTTTTTTTACATAAAAATTTACAGCCATGAAAAAAAATACAATTAAATTTTTGGTAAGCATTACCTTACTAATTTTTTGTTTTTCCACCTATTCGCTTGCGCAAAAAGCAACTAAAAAAACCATTGACGATGATGTGTATGAGAACGATGTGGTAGCTATAAAAATAGTTTACACCACTTATGCCGCACCACAGGTACAAAGCAATGATAATGTAAGAGACTATACCAAGCAAGATGAACAATCGTATAACCAAGATAACGACCAATACGTGGACGATAACCGTGATTATACAAAAGATAATTATACGGATAACAGCCATAATTATACCGCTCGCATCAATAGGTTTAATGGCTGTAATGACTTTAGATGGCGAAACTATTATGGAAGCAGCTGGGGTTACGATCCTTTTTTTGATGACCCATTTTATTTTGGATTTAATAATTTTAACCGTTTTGGATTTGGCGTAGGTATAGGCTTTGGAGGATGGGGTGGCGGATGGAATAGTTGGAATTACTATGGATCTATGAACCCATGGAGCCCTTGGGGAGGCTTATACTCGTGGTACAATCCTGTTTTTTACGGTAACGGCTGGGGCGGAGGATTTAACAATGGCTGGAACAATGGCTGGGGAGGTGGCTGGAACAATGGATGGGGAGGCGGCTGGAACAATGGCTGGGGCGGTAATGGATGGAATAATGGTGGAGTAGTAAATAACAGAAATAAACCACGCCCCGAGGGAGGATTTAGAGGCGTTAGAACGGATGATTTAAATGGAAATAATAGTAGGAGAGAAGATAGAGGTGTTAGGCCTACATCGGGCGAAAACAGAGCCAATACAGCTACGCAAGGTAACGTTGAAAATGCAAGAAGCGGTATTAGACCCACACGAGGAGATGAGATTGGTCGCAATAATGGCGAATCTATACTTTATGGTAATGGCGATAATACAAACACTTATCCAAATAACAATAATAGACCAAGCCGTGATGGTGTAAGGCCAACTCGCGATGATGCAAGGGTAAATAATACCCCAACTATTAATGGCGAGCGAAGTGTAACACCAGAGCCTGCAAATCAGCCACAGCAACCAAGGCCTATGCGTGAGCAAGTTAGACCGAGAGAGCAAGCAAACCCAAACTGGGGTAACGATAGGCAGCAATACAACCGACCCGAACGAACAGAAAGCCGACCCGCAAGAGAAGACCGTGGTAATTCTTACAGCCCTCCACCAAGCTACGGAGGTGGCGGAAACTATGGTGGTGGTGGTGGTGG
>RDXP01000051.1 GCA_004292865.1 Sphingobacteriales bacterium | reverse complement strand
GTGGTGGCCGTAATTGGCGATGGCGGTTTTCAAATGACGATACAAGAATTAGGTACCATTATGCAAAGCGGTATCGATGTTAAAATCATCATCCTAAACAATCAATTTTTAGGTATGGTGCGCCAATGGCAAGAGTTGTTTAACGACCGTAGGTATTCATTTGTAGATATTACCAGTCCCGATTTTGTAGCCGTAGCCAAAGGTTATTATATTGAAGGCCAAAAAGTAAGCGAACGAGAAAAATTAGTAGATGCCTTAACGGCGATGCTAAACCACAAAGGATCGTACCTTTTAGAAGTTATGGTTACCAAAGAAAACAACGTTTTCCCGATGGTGCCACAAGGTTGCAGCGTTAGCGAAATACGATTAAAATAAACATCCCACAACTATCTTTTTAGATTTATAATAGGATTAAAAAATGGAAACAATAGCCAAACAGGAATTTACAATCACAGTCTATACCGAAAACCAAGTTGGTTTACTGAACAGAATAGCCATTATATTTAGCCGTAGAAAGCTAAATATCGATAGCTTAAACACATCACCCTCCGAGGTGGACAGCATTCACAGATTTAATATCGTGATAACCGAAACCGAAGATGTGATACGCAAAGTAGCCCGCCAGTTAGAAAAACAAGTAGAGGTATTAAAAGTGTATTACAATACCAACGAAGATATTATTTGGCAAGAGCTGGCTTTATACAAAGTACCTACCGATATTATTGCCGAAAAAGTAAGCGTTGAGCGTTTGCTACGCCAATATGGTGCTAGGGCAGTAGTAATCCGTAGCGATTATACCGTATTTGAAACCACAGGCCACCGCGAAGAAACCGATGCCTTGGTAGAAGTGTTGCGTGAGTACGGCTTAATAGAATTTGTACGTAGCGCCCGCATTGCCATTATAAAAGCCAGCGATGGTTTCCATACCAAAATAAACGAATTTGAAAACCAACAACCCGGCGAACAAGTATTTGAGAATGAATATTTGAATAATGGGCAAAAGGTTTTTACAATGTAGGAAAAAGGTAGTGGTTAGTAGCTAGTAGAAAAAAGGTAGTGGTTAGTAGCCAGTACATAAAAATTTAACAATCAAAATAAAAAATCAATTAACAATAAAAAAAATCAAAAAAACTAAATACAAAACAATGGCAAATTATTTTAACACTTTACCGCTTCGAGAAAAATTAAACCAATTAGGCGTTTGCGATTTTATGGACAGTGCCGAATTTACAGACGGTGTAAACGTACTAAAAGGTAAAAAACTGGTAATTGTAGGCTGTGGCGCACAAGGTTTAAATCAAGGTTTAAACCTAAGAGACAGTGGTTTAGATGTAAGTTATGCTTTAAGGGCTGAAGCAATTGCAGGCAAAAGAGATTCGTGGAAAAACGCAACCGATAACGGCTTTACCGTAGGCACTTACGAAGCATTAATTCCCACTGCAGATTTAGTAATTAACCTTACGCCCGATAAACAACATACCGCAGTAGTAACCGCCATTATGCCTTTAATGAAAAAAGATGCTACTTTATCGTACTCTCACGGGTTTAATATTGTGGAAGAAGGTATGCAAATACGTAAAGATTTAACCGTAATTATGGTTGCCCCAAAATGCCCAGGTAGCGAGGTGCGGGCCGAATATGTACGTGGTTTTGGCGTACCTACTTTAATTGCCGTTCACCCCGAAAACGACCCTCAAGGTACAGGCCTTGCACAAGCAAAAGCGTATTGCGTAGGTACAGGCGGGCATAGAGCTGGTGTTTTAAAATCATCGTTTGTAGCCGAAGTAAAGTCCGATTTAATGGGCGAGCAAACCATACTTTGTGGTTTATTGCAAACAGGTTCTATCCTTTCGTTCGATAAAATGGTAGAAAAGGGTATTGATGCTGGTTACGCTTCTAAATTGGTACAATACGGTGTGGAGGTAATTACCGAAGCCTTAAAACAAGGTGGCATTACCGCAATGATGGATAGGTTAAGCAATCCTGCCAAAGTAAAAGCATTCGAAATTTCGGAAGAGTTGAAAGATATTATGCGCCCATTATTCCAGAAACACCAAGACGATATTATGAGTGGCGAATTTAGCCGCATAATGATGGAAGATTGGGCTGCTGGCGATAAAAACCTATTGGCTTGGAGAGCCGAAACTGGCGAAACTGCTTTCGAGAAAACTCCTGCTGGCGATGTTAAAATTGCCGAACAAGAGTATTTTGATAACTATACTTTAATGGTTGCTTTTGTACGAGCAGGTGTGGAGTTAGCTTTCGAAACTATGGTGCAAGCAGGCATAAAACCCGATTCGGCTTATTACGAATCGTTACACGAAACCCCGCTAATTGCCAACACCATTGCCCGTAAAAAATTATTCGAAATGAACCGAGTAATTTCTGATACAGCCGAATACGGTTGCTATTTATTCGACCAAGCTTGTAAACCATTGTTAGCCAACTTTATGAAAACTGTGGACACCAATTTAGTAGGCAAAAACTTTAATGAAGGTATTGATGCCGGTGTAGATAACCGCACCCTAATTGCCGTGAATGATACCATACGTAACCACCCAGTAGAAATTGTGGGTGCAGTATTACGTAAAGCAATGACGGCTATGAAAACTATTAAAACTGTTTAATAAGTAAAAATTAAAAAGTAAAAATTCAAAATATTTAACATTAAAGAGTTCGATATTTTTAACACACAAGTTTAGTACGCCTTTCTCCCCCTTCGGGGGTTGGGGGGAATAAGTTTAACACGCCTTTCTCCCCCCTTCGGGGGGGCGGGGGGGAATAATTTTTTTTTATGATACACGACCCTAACCGTATTTACATCTTCGACACCACCTTACGAGATGGCGAGCAAGTGCCTGGTTGCCAATTAACCACCAGCGAAAAAGTTGAAATTGCCAAAGAATTAGAATTACTGGGGGTTGATGTTATCGAAGCTGGTTTCCCTATTTCTAGTCCGGGCGATTTTGAAAGCGTGGTGCAAATATCAAAAGCGGTAAGCCACCCCATTGTATGCGCCTTAACTCGGGCCAACCAAAAAGATATTGATGCTGCCGTTGCATCGTTGCAATACGCCAAACACCCACGCATACATACGGGCATTGGCGCATCGGATATGCATATTGTGCACAAATTTAAAAGCACCCGAGAAGATATTTTGCAACGTGG
>RDXP01000050.1 GCA_004292865.1 Sphingobacteriales bacterium | reverse complement strand
CAATGCCTAACCGAAGAATATTATGTGATAAATAAGCTGATAAAAGGCTTTATTGGCAGCAATAATATGGATACCAACAGTCGCCTTTGTATGAGTAGTGCTGTGGTGGGATATAAAATGAGCCTCGGCGAAGACAGTGTACCCCTATGTTACGATGATATTGAACTTGCCGATTGCTTTTACGTTACTGGAGCAAACCCCGCTTGGTGCCACCCCATTATTTGGCGCAGGGTGGAAGCCCATAAATCCCAAAACCCACACACAAAAATTATTGTAGTTGACCCTCGGGTTACCGATAGTTGCGCCATTGCCGATGTACATTTGCAGCTAAACCCAGGTACCGATGTAGTTTTAAACCACGCCATTGGCCGTTTAATTATAGAAAACAATTGGGTTGATGAAAATTTTGTTACTCACCACGCCGAAGGTTTTGAAGCTTACGCCGATTTAGTTTTTAAGAAAACCCTTGCCGAAGCAGCAGCTATTTGTGGGCTTAACGCCGATGATATTAAACTGGCTGCCAAATATATAGGCGAAGCAAATGGCTTTATAAGTATGTGGACAATGGGCTTAAACCAAAGCAGCATAGGCGTAAATAAAAACCTGAGCCTAATAAACTTAAACCTAATTACGGGCAATATTGGCAAGCCCGGTGCTGGGCCATTTTCGCTTACTGGTCAGCCAAATGCAATGGGTGGCCGAGAAGTGGGCGGCCTAGCAAACTTATTACCTGCACACCGAGATTTAGCCAACCCACTACACCGAGCCGAGGTAGAAAAATTTTGGGGTGGCACTACCATAAACCCCAAACCAGGTTTAACCGCTACCGAAATGTTTGAAGCCTTAGAGGCAGGCACTTTAAAAGCGATATGGATTTTGTGCACCAACCCCATAACCAGTTTGCCCAACGCAAGGCAGGTGGAAGCGGCCTTAAAAATGGCCAAATTTGTAGTGGTGCAAGAGGTAAGCAACAAACCCGAAACTTTGGCTTTCGCCGATGTGATACTTCCTGCTGCGGCTTGGGCCGAAAAAGAGGGCACAATGACAAACTCCGAAAGGAGAATTAGCTATTTGAATAAATTAATAGAGCCTCCAGGTGAGGCTTTAGCCGATTCGGAAATTATTTGCCGCTTTGCGCAAAAAATGGGTTATAAAGGTTTCGATTTTAAAAATGCCAGCGAAATTTATGCCGAACACGCAAAACTTACCGCCAAAACCAATATAGATATTAGTGCTTTAAGCTACGAGATATTAAAAAAACAAAAAACCGTACAATGGCCTTACACCAAAAAAACGGCTGTTAAAGGTACCGAAAGATTGTTTTTAGATAAAAAATTTTACACTCCAAACCAAAAAGCAAAAATACACGCCGTAAGCGATGTACAAACCAGCGAACAACCAGATGCGGATTTTCCGCTGATTTTAACCACTGGTCGTATAAGAGACCAATGGCATACCCGCAGCAAAACGGGCAAAGTAAACAAGCTAAACCAGCATATTAAACAAGCGGTTTTAGAAATAAACCCTGCCGATGCTGCCTTATTAAATTTGTTAGATGGCGAAATTGCACTCATAAAATCCCGCCGTGGCGAAGTACAAGTACCCACCAAAATTACTGCCGATATTAAAGCGGGCGTAGTTTTTTTACCTATGCACTGGGGTAAAATTTTAGGTAACGATTTAAACCGAGCCAATAACCTAACCAACCCTTTGCTAGACCCTTTATCTAAAGAACCCGATTTTAAATTTTGTGCCGTAAGCGTACAAAAATATGTAAAACCTAAGCAGCGTATAGTTATTGTGGGTGCTGGGGCTGGGGCGTTTGGGTTTATAAAATCGTACCGAGAAATAAACCAAGACGATGAATTGGTAATTTTTAGTAAAGAAAATTTTCCGTTTTACAACCGTGTGATGCTGCCCGATTATATTAGTGGCGAGCAAAAATGGGAGCAGCTGGTAAAAATGACCGACGAAGAAGAACCCGACTTTAACATTAAACTGCACCGTGGCGTAACCATTGATAAAATAGATACCGAAAACAAAACTGTTACCGATAGCTATGGCAAAAAAACTACCTACGATGTGCTAATTTTAGCCACGGGTAGTAGGGCAACGGTACCTAAAAATGCGCCTTCCCTTTCGGGGATTTTTACAATGCGCAGCCGTATTGATGCTGATAATTTTAAAAAACATTTACCCAAAGATAGCCACGTTTTAATTAATGGCGGTGGTTTATTGGGTTTAGAAATGGCGGCTTCGTTACGCGAGATGAACGTAAAAGTTACCATTATTCAGCGAAGTTCGAGGTTTATGCAACGCCAGTTAGATACTTTAGGTAGCCAATTGCTACACGAAGAAATGACCGACCAAGGTTGCGATATTTACTATGATGATGAAGTGGAGTTATATTACGGTAGGTCTAAACTTACAGGCGTAGGCCTGCGCAGTGGGCGTAAAATTAATTGCGATGCCGTTATTTTAGCCATTGGCACATCGCCAAATTTAGAACTGGCCAAAAGTGCTGGCCTAGTTTGTAAGCGTGGGGTGGTGGTAAACGAGCGGCTGCAAACCAACAATCCTGCTGTTTTTGCCATT
Organism: Sphingobacteriales bacterium; assembly: GCA_004292865.1. Lineage (GTDB taxonomy): Bacteria > Bacteroidota > Bacteroidia > Sphingobacteriales > Sphingobacteriaceae > Pseudopedobacter. Next base: position 593 of record RDXP01000050.1, on the reverse strand, counting down.
GGCGAAATTGCCGAATTTAAAGGCGTTTTATATGGCAATACCGCAGGTGCCGAGCAACAAGCCGAAGTAGTAGCCAAATATTTAAACGGCGATATTGCCTGTTATTACGAAGGCACAACGGCTATGAATATCATTAAAATTCACGGTTTTGATTTATGCAGCATTGGTTTACCCGAAACTCCCGACGAAAAAAATTACGAGGAAATAGTTTTTATAGATAAAGCTAAAAGGTATTACAAAAAATGTATTATCCACAACGATAAACTGGTAGGTGCAATTTTAATTGGCGACAAAACAGAGTTTATGGAATTTAGAGATTTAATTTCTAAAAACATTGAACTCAGCGATAAGCGCATACAACTGTTGCGTAGCGGCAAAAGTGCCGACCCTGTTTTAGGGAAACTGGTTTGCAGCTGCAACAACGTAGGGGCTACAAACATCAAAAATAAAATAAGCGAAAATTGCCGAGATTTAAAATCGCTTTGCGAACTTAGTGGTGCTGGTATGGGTTGTGGTAGTTGCAAACCCGAAGTGAAAAAGATATTGGATGAGGTGTTGAAGATGGAATTGGTGTCGGGGTAGAGATTTAATTG
>RDXP01000181.1 GCA_004292865.1 Sphingobacteriales bacterium | reverse complement strand
ATTACTAAATCGTAGGCATTTGCCCGCACTTCGCCAGGGTGGGTATCTAGCATAACAATATCTTCGGGCTTAGGCGATGTAAAAGGGTGGTGCATAGCGTGGTAGCGTTCGCTTTCTTCGTCCCACTCTAACAACGGAAAATCTATTACCCACAGCGGGGCAAATTTATTTTTATCTCGCAGGCCCTGGCGGTTGCCCATTTCTAAGCGAAGTTCGCTTAATTGTTTGCGTACTTTATCTTTGGCCCCAGCCATTATCAACAATAAATCGCCGGGTTGGCTATTAAATGCTAACGCCCATTTTTTTAAATCCTCTTCGGTATAAAATTTATCAACCGACGATTTTAAACTTCCATCATCGTTATGGCGCATATAAATTAAGCCTGTGGCACCTATTTGCTGGCGTTTTACAAAATCGGTAAGTTCATCTAGCTGCTTGCGGGTGTAATGTGCACAAGCCTTGGCATTTATGCCTACCACCATTTCGGCATTATCAAAAACCGGAAATCCAGCCTCACCCCCGCTTATCCAAAGGAGAGGGGCTTCATTTTCTGGTAAAGTGGCGTTTTTTAGCTCCACAAATTGCATCTCAAAACGTATATCAGGCTTATCGGAGCCGTATAAACGCATCGCATCTGCGTAAAGCATCCTTGGAAAAGCCTCAAACTCTAACCCTTTTATTGTTTTAAATATATGGCGGGTTAAGCCTTCAAACACATTTAAAATATCTTCTTGCTCAATAAAAGCCATTTCGCAATCTATTTGCGTAAATTCGGGCTGGCGGTCGGCCCGTAAATCTTCATCTCTAAAACATTTTACAATTTGGAAATATCGGTCGAAACCAGATACCATCAGCAATTGTTTAAATGTTTGTGGCGATTGTGGTAAAGCGTAAAATTCGCCGGCGTTCATTCGGCTAGGTACCACAAAATCTCGGGCTCCTTCGGGTGTAGATTTTATAAGTACAGGCGTTTCTACTTCTAAAAAATTTTGTAAATCTAAATATTTTCTGATTTCTTGGGCCATTTTATGGCGCAAAATAAGGTTGTTGCGTACAGGGTTGCGGCGTAAATCGAGGTAGCGGTATTTCATACGTAGCTCTTCGCCTCCGTCGGTTTCGTCCTCAATCATAAAAGGTGGCAATTTTGCTTGGTTTAAAATATCTAAACTAAAAACCCTAATTTCTATATCGCCAGTACTTATTTTGGGGTTTTTGTTCGAGCGTTCAACCACCTGGCCGGTAACTTTTATTACAAACTCTCGGCCTAGCTCACGGGCTTTTGCCCTCAAGGCTTCCTCATCATCGGAGTTAATTACCAATTGTGTAATGCCATAACGGTCTCGCATATCAATAAAAGTAGTACCACCCAAATCGCGTGATTTTTGTACCCAGCCACTTAGGGTAACATTTTGGTTAAGGTGGTTAATGTTTAATTGGCCACAAGTATGGGTTCGGTGCATGGTTTATTATTTAAAAATAGCTTGCGAATATACATATACCAAATTATATAGCGCAAAGGAGTAAATAAAATTTTAATGGCGATAGTTTTATGCCAGCTATAAACATTAATATAATCTCTTTTTTAAAGCGCAAATAGGGTTTAAAAAACAATAAAACAAAATACATTATTAAATTGTATAATTAGTTTTAATAAGAAATGTTTAATTTGCGAGATTATCAACAAAGAATGTAATGGAAGTACAAGCGGGTAAGTTATTGTCTGAAATTTTTTATCCTTCCGATTTAAAAAAATTTAAACCCGAAGAATTAAAAGCTGTTTGCAATGAATTAAGGCAATACATTATCGATGTGGTATCGGTTAATGGCGGTCATTTTGGTGCTAGCTTAGGCGTGGTAGAACTTACGGTAGCCTTGCATTATATTTTAAATACGCCTTACGACCAGCTTATTTGGGATGTAGGCCACCAAGCTTACGGCCATAAAATACTTACAGGGCGTAGAAAAAATTTTCATACCAATCGTATATATAAAGGATTAAGCGGTTTCCCCAAACGTAGCGAAAGCGAGTACGATACCTTTGGGGTGGGGCACTCATCTACATCAATATCAGCGGCATTGGGCATGGCTGTGGCTTCGCAATTAAAAGGCGAAACCGATAGGCAACATGTAGCCGTAATAGGCGATGGTGCCATGACGGCGGGCTTGGCCTTTGAGGCATTAAACCATGCTGGCATCGAAAACTCTAACCTGCTTGTAATACTGAACGATAACTGCATGTCCATCGACCCTAATGTGGGGGCGTTAAAAGAATATTTAACCGATATTACTACCAGCAAATCTTATAACCGTTTCCGGGATGATGTTTCGGCGGTGTTAAGCAAAATATCTGAACTGGGCCCTAATGCCCACGAGATGGTAAAAAAAATAGAAAAAAGTATAAAGGGTACCTTGCTTAAAAAAAGCAACTTATTCGAGTCGTTAAAGTTTAGATACTTTGGCCCCATTGATGGGCATGATGTAGCGCATTTGGTAAAAGTTATCAACGATTTAAAGCATATACCCGGCCCCAAAATATTGCATTGTGTAACTGTAAAAGGTAAGGGTTACGCTTTGGCGGAGAAAGACCAAACCAAATGGCATGCCCCAGGCTTGTTTGATAAAATTACGGGCGAGATAAAAAAATCATCTCACTTAAAACCGCAACCGCCCAAATACCAAGATGTATTTGGCCATACCATGGTTGAGCTGGCCGAACTAAATCCCAAAATTGTAGGCATAACACCCGCCATGCCATCGGGCTGTTCGTTAAATATAATGATGAAAGCAATGCCAAAACGAGCTTTTGATGTAGGCATAGCCGAGCAACATGCCGTTACGTTTTCGGCTGGGCTGGCCACACAGGGCATGGTACCATTTTGCAATATCTACTCAACCTTTATGCAAAGGGCTTACGACCAAGTGATACACGATGTAGCCTTACAAAAACTACCCGTTATTTTTTGCCTTGATAGGGCTGGTATGGCTGGTGCCGATGGCCCTACACACCACGGGGCGTACGATATTGCTTTTTTTAGGTGCATACCCAATATGATTGTAAGTGCCCCTATGAACGAAGAGGAACTGCGCAACTTAATGTACACCGCACAGCTGAAACCATTGCCCGGCCCGTTTTCTATAAGATATCCACGCGGTAATGGTGTATTGGTTGATTGGCAACGGCCATTTAAGGCCATCGAAATAGGTACGGCCCGTAAAATATGCGATGGTGAAGATGTAGCTATACTATCATTAGGCCATATAGGTAACGAAGCCGTAAAAGCCTGCCAAGAGTTAAACACCGAAGGCTACCACCCAGCGCATTACGATATGCGGTTTGCAAAACCATTAGACGAAAAAACCTTACATCATATTTTTACCCAATTTAAAAGTATCATTACCGTTGAAGATGGCTGCCTACAAGGTGGTATAGGTGCCGCAATTATCGAATTTATGGTAGATAACAACTACACCGCACAGGTAAAAAGATTGGGCATACCCGATGCCGTAATAGAACATGGCGAGCAAGCCGAACTATGGAGCGAATGTGGCTACGATGCCAAAGCCATACAAAATGCAGTAAAATCATTGGTAAGTGCTAGGGTAACCAATACATTGGTGGGCTAAAAATTTATTCCAAAATTATTTTGGGGTTTATCCAAAATCTTATTGCTAATTATTGATGCACCCATTTTACCCCTAGCCGGGGCTGCACCAATTACCCAGCATTTCTTTACCAAACTCGGTTAATACCGATTCGGGATGAAACTGCACACCTCTTACATCATACGTTTTATGCCTAATGGCCATCATTACGCCCTTATCATCTTCGGCAGTAATTTCTAAACAGTCGGGCAAGTTTTCGGATTTTACCGCCCATGAGTGGTAACGACCTACTTTAAAGTTTTTGGGCAACCAATTAAAAAGTACCTCATCTTTTATCACATTAATATTGGTAGCGGTGCCATGTACGGGTTTTGCTAGGTTATACAGTTCGCCGCCAAAAACTTCGGCAATGGCTTGTTGGCCCAGGCAAATACCTAAAATACTTTTGGTAGCGGCGTATTGTTTTATCACATCTAACAGCAAACCAGCCTCCGACGGGATGCCCGGCCCAGGCGATAGCAAAATTTTATCGTAAGCTGCCACATCTTCTAGGGCAAACCTATCGTTGCGCAATACATCGGCTTGCAAGCCTAACTCATTAATTAAGTGTACCAAATTGTAGGTAAACGAATCGTAATTATCTATTACTAATATATTTTTCATTTTATTATTTCTATTGAGGCTAAAATTATACCGTTTCGGCCATTGTTAATGCGTTGCGCAGGGCGGCAATTTTGTTATTTACTTCGTTTAGTTCGCTTACTGGGTCCGAGTCGGCAACTATGCCCGCCCCGGCTTGGTAATGCAATACATTGTTTTTACTAAGGAACGAGCGTATCATAATGGCGTGGTTAAAATCGCCATTAAAACCTAAAAAACCTATTGCACCGCTATAAAAACTGCGTTTTTGGTTTTCGTACTGGTCTATCAATTGCATAGCCCTATACTTGGGTGCGCCACTTAATGTACCAGCGGGGAAGGTATCGGCCACAATATTAAAAGGATTTACGCCGGGCATAATTGTACCTACCACCTTAGATACCAAGTGAATAAGGTGCGAGTAAAACTGCACCTCTTTGTACGCTTTTACTTTTACGTTGTTGCAATGGCGGCTTAAATCGTTACGGGCCAAATCAACTAGCATTACATGCTCGGCCGATTCTTTAGGGTCTCGCTCCAGTTTTTCGGCTATTAATTTATCTTCAACATCGTTGCCTGTACGCTTAAAAGTGCCCGCAATAGGGTAAATGGTGGCTATATTGTTTTTTATAGTGAGCTGCGCCTCGGGCGATGAACCAAAAATTTTAAACCCACCATAATCAAAATAAAACAAATAAGGCGATGGGTTTATAGACCGTAAAGCCCTATAAACATTAAATTCGTCGCCCGTAAAAGCGGTTGCAAAAGCCCGTGATGGCACAATTTGAAAAACATCGCCACGGTAAACATGTTTTTTCATCGTTTCTACCAGCGCAATAAACCCATCATCGCTTAGGTTTGATGTTTCTTGGCCACTAACTTTAAAGCTATATTCGGGAAAGTTTTTGTTATTGATAAGGTATTCTATTTTATCTAAGCCATGGCTTTCGGTTTCGTATTCGCTTTGGTTTTTTACAATATACAGCTCGTTTTTAAAATGGTCAATCGCTATAATATACCTGTACACGTGGTACTGCATGGTGGGTATGCTGCGGGTATCGGCAGTATCTTTTTTAAGTACGATATCTTCAAAATGCTCCACCGCTTCGTGGGTAAAGTAGCCAAATAGCCCATCGGTAATAAACTTTAAATGGGTATCGGCATCGGTTTTAAACGCCGCCTGAAACTGGCTTATTTCATCAATTAAAACAAATTCACCAGCGTTTAAGGTTTCTTTTTTACCATCGGGATAATATTTTTTTAGGTTTTGGTTTTCGAGTTTTATGCCTGCAATAGGGTCGCAGCAGATATAGCTCATGCTGTTTTCGCGGCTATGGTAATCCGAACTTTCGAGCAATAAACTATTGGGGAAAATATCGCGAAGACGCAAATAAATACTTACTGGCGTGGTGGTATCGGCCAGCATTTTTTTATATATAACTTTAAATTTGTAGGGTTTCATTTTTTAAAATTGTGTTGTTGTAAATTTTGTTTTTGGGGCTGGGCATAAAAAAACCCAACGGATTTTAAGCGTCGGGCTGTATTTTTAGGATTATAAGATTGATTGAGTTTAAGCAAAAAATTAAAATACATATACCGATGCTGCGCTACTATAACGCCACCAACTAAATGTATTTGTATATTTTATCATAAGGCAACAAAATTATAAAGAAAATTGAATATGCAAAATTTTAAATTTATTGGCTACCTAGCAGTGGCCTACCGCTTTGTAAAATTGCCACTACAATTACAATCAGCGAAAGCGTATAATAAATGGCTATGGTACGGTGTTTTAGTACATCTGTTACCGCTTTTTTTGATTTCGAGTGGCCAATGGTTATAAGCACCATGGCCAGTAGCATCATAACTACGTGTTCTAAAGCCCAGTAACGTAGTGTTTGGTTTTTCATGGCTTCGCCCCAATTGTTCATGGCTACTTGGGTAATGTTGCTTAAAAAATAAAGGATTAAGCCAAGTAAAATTTGAATATGTACAAAAACCATGGCAAATAAATTTACCCTACGGTTGCCCTCGAAGTATTTTTTATTACCCAGCCAGCCTATAAATGCGGCACTTATAGCGGTAAATAAAAGCACTAATACAAAATAGCGAAACCCAGAGTGTAAATGTTTAATGGCGGTGTACATAAAGTTTATTTTTTAAGATGGTTCAAATATATAAAATTTGTTTGGCGTATTTTAATACGGTTTTTTTTGTAATCTCTTTTTCTAAACCGATGCGTAAAATACAAGGCAAGCCCGAGTGGTTTAAAATAAAGTTTTCGGTTTCGGGTACAGGTTCGCCATTAAAAATTATACCCTTTACGGGGATGTTTCGGCTTTTTAATAACTCGATAGATAATAAAGTGTGGTTAATGCTGCCCAAATAATTTTGGCTTACAAGTATTACTTCTACATTAAGTTGGGCTATTAAATCTATCACCAAATTGGTATTATTTAAAGGTACCATAAGGCCGCCAGCACCTTCAATTACTAAATTATTAGGGGATGGGGGGAGTTTAAAATCACTTAATTTTATTTCGATACCATCAATTTTTGCGGCTGCATGTGGCGATGCTGGCGTATTAAGGCGGTAGGCTTCGGGGTAAAAAACTGTTTTTGTATTGCTAATTAATGCTTTTACGGTGTGGGTATCGGTTTGGTGCAGGTCGCCAGCTTGCACAGGTTTCCAATAATGGGCTTGTAGGGCTTCGGTTACAATTGCCGATGCAATGGTTTTACCTACATTGGTACCTATACCTGTGATAAAATATTTTTGTGGGTTCATATAATTTATATCCGTTTTTTTAGGGTAATAATACCTCTTTTTACTTCTTTATCTCGCTCATATTCAAGATAAAAATTTTTATTGTTTTGGGATTTAAACAGTTGTATAATTTCATCTAACCCCATTTCTTTTACTTTTTTAAAATTGATGATAAGTAATTCATCGTTTTTTTTGATGCCTATTTCTTCGGCTGGCGAGTTGGGTTCAACACGGTTTACAAAAATACGGTCGAAATTTTGCCCACCCGCAAAAAGCTCCAGCCCGCTCATATCATGCTCGAAAGGGCTTTTAAAGTTTATATTGGGTTTAAGGTACATAAAGCCACTTTGGTAATCAAAAATAATATTAAATTTTTTCATTAATAAATTTCCTATACTCCCGTTTCGGGCAATGCTATACGTTTTTGATGCCACATCTTTATAATTGGGGAAAGCGCAAATGGGTGTGTTTATGGTAAATTTGCCAAGGCTTATGTTTTTTAGCCGCCCCAAAAAGCCCCCAATATTGCCATTAAGGCCTATCCCCAAATTTGCTGCGATATAATTAGCGGGTAAGGGAAACGGAGTTTCGTTATACGTTTCGAGCGATATGGCATGGCCAGCACCTGTATCAATCAGCATTTTTATAGGGTATTTTTTCTTTGCCACGGTTTCGGTACTTAGCAGGCAATAGGGCTTGTTGTTTTCGATAGTAATGGGTATTTTATTGTATTTTTTTGAGATTTTTTTTTGCTTATTAACGTATAAATAGATGCTCGCATCTTCGTAAAATACATGCACTTTAAAACTTGCAAAAAAATCGTAGCCAATTAAACCATGTATAGGTATGCCAGCATAAGCCGAAAGGTTAAATACATCTTCATCTAAAATAGCAGCGGGCAAATGCTCGGATAAGGTATTGCCAATTTTTACGTTTAATGCTGGTGTTAAGTAGGCATCCACATCGGGGTTTTCGCCCAAGCCACTAATTTTTATTTTTTTTATGTATTGGATGTTTAACGAATCGCGAAGTTCGGGGGCGGTAATTAAAAATATACCCACACCAGTATCTAACACTAAATTAAAAGGCCCTTTATTGTTTATATATGCCTGTACCACTATTAACCCTCGCACTTTTTTAAACACTAAATGTTCGGTATTGCGCTGGTATATAAACCTAAAATCATTTTGTGCTACAATATTTTGGGTACAGGTGCAACATAGCATTACCCATACTATTTTTTTTAAATAATTTGAAATACAATGTTTTAGTTTCACCTTTAGGCTTAGTTTTTAAATTAGTGGATATGTATTTTATTTATAACCTAAATTTGATTATTAAACAATAGTATAATTTGCTGTAAATTAATGTTATTTACGGTTTTAATGCGTTAACGACGATAGCGGCATCCTTTTTTTACGCCAAATCTCCCCCTTTGGGGGTCGGGGGGATAGACAAATAAAAAAAGATATAGCGGACGGCGTGTTAAAACGCCCAAATCATCACTAAAAATAAAAAAAAATGGTTTAATAATCAAACTCAGCTTTATAAATTTTTGATGGGGCTTACACCACATATTCTAAATATATTTGTTTTAAAACTTGGATACATTAAATAATGAAAAAATTTTATTGGCTACCTCTTATTGCGCTTGTTTTGTTACATGCCTGCGCTGTACAAAAAAAAACATTTATTAATTCGTTGATAAATAATGGCTTAAATAACGTTACTTTTTCAAATTATCAAATCGGGTTTTCGTTGTATGATTTAACCGCCCAAACGCCTGTATTTGAAAAAAACGCAAACAAGTTTTTTATACCAGCATCAAACACTAAGTTACTTACTTTTTATGCCGGCTTATGCGCTCTAGGCGATTCGGTATCAACCATAAAATATTGTATTAACAACGATTCGCTACTTATTTATCCACAAGGCGACCCAGCTTTTTTACACCCTGATTTTCCCTATCAGCCCGCATTTGATTTTTTAAAAAACAATCATAAAGATATTTTTTTGGTTTGCGATACTTACCTAGGTAAAAAATTTGGTTTCGGCTGGTCGTGGGACGATTATAACCGTAGCTACGCCACCCAAATTACCGAAATGCCCTTATATGGCAACATGATAGCTTTAAATTATACGCAAGGGAAATTAAATATAGTACCCGATTTGCCCTCCATGTTTTTGTGCGATACCACATCGCAAAGCGAACTAAACGATGCCCAAAGGGAAGAAACGAACAATAATATAAAGCTACCCACAATATTTAAACCCAATTTTAGCCAAAAAATACCCCTGTACCTAGATAGTAAAACCGCTTTGGTATTGCTATCGGATACCTTGCTGGCAACAGGGTTAATTACCAAAGAGGTAAAACCATTAACATGTACTAAAAAGCTTGAAAATGCTAAAAAAATTTATACCACCGCCGCCGATACGTTGTATAAACACATGCTACAAACGAGCGATAATTTTATTGCCGAGCAATTGCTGCTTTGTATTGCCTATAATAATAACCTAGTAACCAGGCAAGATAGCGTTATAAAATATATTAAAACTGGTTTTTTAGGCTTTTTACCCGATACTTTACAGTGGGTTGATGGCTCGGGCTTATCGCGAATGAACTTAAATAGCCCTCGAAATTTTACCGCTTTACTAAAAGCCATTTACCTAAAAGCGGGCGAAAAAAGGTGTTTCGAACTGCTATCGGCTGGCGGTGTAAATGGCACATTAAAAAACCGATTTAAAGATGGTGGTAAGCCTTACATATATGCCAAAACGGGTACATTGTTAAACAATTTTAACCTTAGTGGGTTTTTAATTGGCAATAGTGGCAAGCGTTATGCGTTTTCGTTTATGAACAATAACTACATGGTTGATACTTTAAAAGCAAAACTAGAAGTAGAAAAATTTATAAAAAAGCTACAAGAAAATTTATAACCAAGCTAAAGGCCTGTTGTTTTTTTAAATAATTTATTTGATTGATTTGTAGGGGGGCTTGGGGGGGTAGTTCAAAAATCTAACTAAAGTAATAGGTGGTAAATAGCTTATTTAACTAACGTTTAGGAGCTAATAAATAGGTTAATCAAAACTTAATGCCCTACATTTCAAGTAATAAATGCAACACGGAATAAGTTTAAGATAGCAAGCATCGGATTTCGAAGCACTAAAACCGAACTTGATACGAAGTTCAATGCTTGATTTAAGCACTGAACTCGCTTTTTTGCCAAACGCGTGTTATGCCCAGTTTTTCTCATGGCTCACATGTGTATTCTCGTCCTTTAATTTCCTTGCAAAGTCCTTGATTTTTCAAAATAATTGTTTGGTCAAGTTTCCCAGTATCTTCATAAGTTGTGTCTTTTAGTGTGCCGTTTTTAATGTGTGTTAGAAAAACAAAGCGTCCCATTTTCCCATTTTCTAAAAGTTTGTTCTCATACCAAATTACACCGTTAATATTTTTTAAAACTTGTCCGTAAAAAGCTCGTGAAATGTACAAAACACTATCTGTATCGTAGTCTTTTTCTGTCCCTGGATATTGGTAGAGATTTTGTCCGTGGTCAATGATTAGTTTGCCATCTGCTGGTGAATGAATGTAAATTGAAATGTTTGCGTCACATACTTTACAATCACGTCCAGAGAAAATTAAATGCGGTGCTTTATTATCTGCTGAAACCTGTCCGATATATTCTAACTCAAATAAATTCGTCTCAAAAGTATGTCCGTCTTTAAAAATCAATTTACTCCCGTCAACTTTGTCAAAGAGCCATTCTGATGAAATGTTTGATAACTCATCTAACTCACATTTTTCTACCTCATAGTTCCATCGTCCACCTTTGTCCAAACAAGCGTCAATTTCAAAAAAATGAGTCCCTTTGAGATAACCAACCCCAGTCAACGTGAAGAGCGCAAATGTGAAGAGTAATATTTTAACTGTCTTTCGTGTCATTTCTAAAATTGGGGGTAACGGTTTGCAGCTACAAGAAGGGCGGGACTTTCACCACAAAACTTGGTTTGAAAAACTAATGTTTGATTAACCACAAATATGTCTTTGGAATACGAAACCCTGCGCTTTCGCCAAGCCTATGTTGAACAAAACCTTCGGTAGCCCACCCAGACAACCAAAAGTACACATAAAAGCGTTAAAGAAGCTAACAATAAACAAAAAGAAGATGAGCTTTATTAAAAACAATTACAGCACCCCATTATCGCAAGCCAAAGCCAATGTAGTAGGCTTTGCGATAGCCTATGCACAATTTTTAGAACGGGTTAGCATTAACCAATGCAGCCCCAGTTTAATTAGCAACCACCGCCTACGCAGTATTAGCAACCACCGCCTACGCAGTGTGGCCGACGGCAAAGTTAGCTTTGCTTATAAAGATTATGCCGATGGCAGTAAACAGAAACTGATGTGCCTTAGCGGCGAGGAGTTTCTACGGCGGTTTTGCTTGCACATTCTGCCTCACGGCTTTATGAAAATTAGGCATTACGGCATTCTCGCCAGCAGGGCGAAACCTAAATTGCGCCAGTTACAATTGCAATGTGGCGTGTTAGTACAAAACCTAGAAACCGAAAACTGGAAAGTAATTACTAAATCCAAACTGGGTTTTGATGTGGATGCTTGCCCTTGTTGTAAAACAGGCAAAATGATACGAATATGCTCGTTTAATGCCCACGCCCCTCCGTTAGCATTTTTAGCCGAACTGTTAAAAACCACCAAATGTTTAACCTAATTTGTATCGCTTTTTTTAGCGGTAGAGCAAAGCTATTGCCTTTGGGTTTGCGAATGGTGCTTTTTAAGGCTTTAACGCTGTATGATGGCTTTATGCCGAGATTATTTTAGTCGTTTAGGCTGGTTGTTAT
>RDXP01000180.1 GCA_004292865.1 Sphingobacteriales bacterium | reverse complement strand
AGAAATAGGTTATACATATACCGCAGGTTGTAGCTTTAATAACAGATTCTCCGTTTCTCCTAATCCAGCAAACACAGAATTAAACGTTTCTATAAACGCTACTTCATTGTTAAAAACCAGTAGTTTTTCTACAACAGAAGAAATACCAACACCCGAATCAATACAATTCGAAATATCCATCTACAACGATAAAGGCAAAAAAATAACCCAACAAAAAAACGAAGCGGGTGTTAATGATATTACCATCGATACCCAAAACATCCCCAATGGTACGTATTTTATCCACATTAACGATGGTGCAGAAATCATCAAAAAACAAATTATTATACAGCATTGATAACGTTTTTATAATATATTAAGTCCAGCGCCATTGCTTAATAAACGAGGTTATAAATGAATAATCATTCACTTAATTATTAATTAATAAGGCTTATATATCATTTTAGAGCGTTAACTGTTGGTAACGGCCAAGCGTAGGCGAGACGCTAACGGTAGGGCTGGCAGATTACCTACCTTGGTAAGCTAGCCAGCGGGGATTGCGTATTTTGTAACCATATTTTTCGGGGTATTCAATAATTTCTTTCATCGAAATAATGCTGTAAACATAAGCAGCAGTTTCGCGGTTAAGTTTTAGCTTAAAATAATTGTTTTGCTTTTGCGATTTTACCTGCCTTTTTATACGCCCTTCGCCTGCGTTATAAGCTGCGGCAACCAAAGTCCAGCTACCAAAAACTTTGTATAAACTTTTAAAATATTTGGCGGCAGCTAAGGTAGATAATTGAATATTAAACCGTTCATCAACACTCGAATTTACTTTTAGGCCAAAATCTCGCCCCGTTTGAGGCATAAATTGCCAAAGCCCAGCCGCACCTTTGCTCGAGTAAATATTGGTAGTTAAACCAGTTTCTACCAGTGGTATGTATTTAAAATCATCAGGAATACCATGTTCTTTTAGGATGGGCTCTATAACCGAAAACCATTTTTGCGCTCGGTAATGCAGCTTATGCGTTTGTAAATGGCTAAACGAATTGGCTTTTAATACCTTTTTCATTTTAAAAGCTACTTTTTTGTTCCCTATCGGGAGATTTTCGTTCGCAAAACTCAACTTTCGAGGGGCAACATTTGCGGCAATTGGCGCAATGCTTTGCGTTGGTGGTGTAGCTAGGTAAGCTAATGGAAGTGATGGAGATAAAGTGTAAGTGTTAATTTTTACCAGTACAAATAGCAGTAGCAATTTACCGATAATTATTAGTTTACTTTTTGTCATTCTTTAAAATTTCGTGAACACTAATGAATGGTGTATATTAAACACGCCTCACATTAAATTTTGATATTTAAAAATGGTGTAACCTCTTGTGGTTAATTTTACATAAAAATATCGGAAACAAAAGTACGTTTTATTATTCACATTATCAAATAGTTATAAAAATAGGACATAAATAGCGCTACCTAACATTTAAAAAACATGTTTTACAAATGCTGGTTTATAGGGAATTAATGCAAAGTGCGCAATAAAATTTAGTATATTTGCAGGCCTATTTGGGGGATAAAAAAAGCAATATGCCATTTAATAATAGTAGGAACAGTCGAGACGACAAATCCAAAAAAGAAGGTGCCAAATTTGGTAAAACCAATAGCCGCCACACAACAGGTTCGGGTACATCATCTAATAAATCAACATCGGGCAAGCGCCCTTATGGCACATATAGCCCCGGTGCTGATGCCGAAGATACCAAAACAGCATACAAAGGAAACCCGGAATCAAAAAATAAATACAATAAAGACCGCACACCAAACTCACCCTACGATAGAGATCGAAAAAACGATTTCGAGCATAAATCTTTTAGGAAAGATGCGGCATCTGGCCCCGACCGTAACCATAGCACAGGCAAAGAACGAAAACCTTACAACGAAAAAGAAAGCCAGCCCAGCCGAGCCCGTAAACCCTATACCGCCGAGGGAAAATTAGGTTATGAGGATAAAAAGCCGTTTGGCGATAAACCAAGGGAGGCGAAATCGTTTAGCAATAAAAAATTTACCGACCGAGAAAGAAAACCTTTTAAGGGCAAAGTAAAAGCCGAGGAAGATGATTTACGCCCTTCGTACTCCAGCAAGGCACAAAACTTTAGCCGCCCTTATGATAAAACTTACGAAAAACGAGGTAAAGTACCTACACAGGAGGTAATAGATTTTGGTGATGGAAACATTAAACCAAGAGGCCGTGGTGGCAATAAAAATGATTTTAACAAAGATGCCGAATTTATACGATTGAACCGATATATTGCCAATGCGGGTATTTGCTCGAGGCGTAAAGCCGATGAATTAATTGCCGCAGGTGTGGTAAGTGTAAATGGCGAGGTAATATCAGAATTGGGTGCAAAAGTAAATCCTGCCAAAGATCAAATACGTTACAATGGGGAGTTGCTAAAAACCGAAAAAATGGTGTACGTATTGCTTAATAAACCTAAAGATTTTATCACCACTACCGATGATCCGCAAGAGCGAAAAACTGTAATGGCACTGGTGGATAAAGCTAGCCGCGAACGCATTTACCCCGTAGGTAGATTGGACAGAAACACAACAGGTTTATTATTAATGACTAACGATGGCGACTTGGCCGAAAAACTTTCGCACCCACGCAATAATATTAGTAAAATTTACCAAGTTGAACTTAACCGAAATTTAAGCCAAGGCGATTTTAATAAAATTTCTTATGGCCTAGAACTTGAAGACGGTTTTATAAAACCCGATACGCTTTCGTATGTTACAGGGGGTAGTAAAAACGAACTAGGCATTCAAATACATAGCGGTAAAAACCGAATTGTGCGCC
Source organism: Sphingobacteriales bacterium (assembly GCA_004292865.1). GTDB lineage: Bacteria > Bacteroidota > Bacteroidia > Sphingobacteriales > Sphingobacteriaceae > Pseudopedobacter. The sequence continues at coordinate 8,691 of RDXP01000180.1, read as the reverse complement.
GTATATTCGAAAGCCTAGGCTACGAGGTGGTAAAGCTGGACCGGGTTATTTATGCAAACCTGAGTAAAAAAGATTTACCACGTGGCAAATGGAGGCACCTAAACGAGAAAGAGGTAATACAGCTAAAGCATTTTATAAAGTAGTTTTTAGCTATAATTTATGCGTACAATACAGCGATTAAGCTAATAATACTGTAACCCAAAAAAATGCTTTGTTTTTTTTGGGGGTTGTGGTTAATGATGCTTGCTTACAGTGCGAAACGCCCAAAGCATAACTGTAGCTACAAAAAAATAAAGGTTTAGTCATCGTAAATCCGCTTATTAGTATATTTTTACCAAAAAATAAACCAATATAAAATGTATTCGATGAAATTTATTCGCCCTTTTTTATGTGCACTTATATTAGGTAGTGCATCGGTTTTTAATGCAGCGCATGCACAACAACTAAAGCCGCAAAAATTTACCTACGCAGCCAAGCCCGAAGCGGCGGGTTTTTCGGCTCTTCGCCTAGCAAGAGTTGATGCCATGCTAAAAAAATACACCCACAATGGTACCATGCCCAATGCGGTAACTTTTATAGCCAAAAATGGTAAGATAGTACATTTTAAAAGCTATGGCTACAGTAATATCGAAAGTAAAACATTGGTTAACAATAATTCTATTTTTAGGATAGCATCACAAACCAAAGCCATCACAAGCGTAGCTTTAATGATGCTATACGAAGAAGGCAAGTTTTTATTAGACGACCCTGTTTCGAGCTACATACCCGAATTTAAAAATCCACAAGTTATTGTTGCCATAAACGATAAAGATTCGACCGCAAGCACCCGGCCAGCAAAACGCGAAATTACCGTTAGGGATTTATTAAGCCACACATCGGGCATCCCTTATGGCAATAAAATGTATGCTAAGGCAAAAATACCAGGCGTAAATTCTTTAGAAAACGAAACTATCGGGAGTGTTGTAAAACGATTGGCAAAATTACCCATATCACACGACCCAGGCGAGGCTTATACTTATGGTTTAAATACCGATGTATTGGGTTATTTGGTCGAAGTATTATCTGGAATGCCTTTGGATAAATATTTCAAAACCAAAATTTTCGACCCTTTGGGCATGGCCGATACTTATTTTTATTTACCTCCCAATAAAAAAAGTAGGCTTGTAAATCTTTATGGTAAAGATAGCCTTAATGCACCTTTGGTGTTTTCTACCAATATAGCCAACCAAACGTACCCATATAGTGGTGCTAAAGTATATTTTTCGGGTGGTGCAGGCTTGGTAGGCCCTATTGAGGATTATGCAAAATTTTGCCAAATGTTGCTTAATGGCGGTACATTTAACGGAAACCAAATTTTGGGTCGAAAAACTATTGAGTTAATGACCTGTAACCAGATAGGCGAAAAAGAAGTATGGGATACAGGAAATAAGTTTGGCTTAGGTTTCGAAATCACTACCGAAAAAGGAAACGCTAAGCAAATGGGTAATACAGGTGTTTACGGCTGGGGAGGTATGTACGCCACCGATTATAAAATAGACCCCAAAGAAAATTTGATTTTTTTGATTTATACCAACGCCAACCCATTCCCCAACCCTGATATTAATAAAAGATATAGAGGGCTTGTATATCAAGCATTAAAATAATTTATTATGTTTGTAACATAATTATTACAACCAAAGCCAAACATATATTTCATTGCTATTTTAAATCCAATTATATGAAAACAGTATTAAAATTATCGTTCCCATTAATTGTACTAAGTATATTATTTAGTACGCATATTTTCGCTTTAAGCTACTATGTGGCCAAAGATGGCAGCAATACCAATAATGGCTTAACCCTAAGTAGTCCTTTTTTAACCATCCAAAAAGCATCGGATATAGCCGTAGCTGGCGATGTGGTAAATGTACGGGCAGGCGTTTACCGCGAGCGGGTAATTATGAGAGCCAATGGTGTAACTTTTCAGGCTTATGATAACGAAGTGGTAACCATTAACGGTGCCGATTTAATTACCAGTTGGGCATTGGTTTCGGGCAGCACTTACATAAGTACGATAAGCACTAACCTTGATACAAGGTTTGGATCGAACCAAATTTTTAGCGATGGTAAAATGATAGAATTGGTAAGATGGCCCAACCAAACATCTACCGATATTATTATGCCTACCAATGCAATAGCCGATAATGCCACTGCTAGTGGTAACATTGTTACCCTATTTGATAGCGATTTTAACCAACCTAATAACTTATGGGTAGGTGCCAAAGTTTGGGTTAATTTATCGCGTAAAAACGCCGATGGACAAGGGCGTACCTACACGGTACTATCTACAGGTGCAGGCTTTATTACTTTTGACTATGGTAGCACACCTATATTAACCAATACCCCCTGGGGCGTGGGCGATAAAACCGAATATTTTTTATTTAACCCAACCCCCGCAGGTGTTGCCGCAGCAGGTGGTATTGATGCCGTATTGGATAATGGCGAGTGGTGGAAAGATGGTACCAGCGTATATGTTAAAACACCAAATGGCGAATCGCCTAGTACCACAGGTTCTGGCCTTAATATTATTGAATACAAAACTAGGCATTTTGCCTTTTTAGCCATAGGAGCTAATAACCAACGCTCAAACGTTACCATTCGTAACTTCAACTTATTTGCCTGTGCCATAGCCACAACCGATCAGTTAAACTCGGCAATAGCATTTGTAAACCCAGCAAGTCTCAGAGAAATTATTTATGAAAATGCACAAAACAATTTAATAGAAGGGATAAATGCCAAATATGTATCGCACCTTGTAGATATGGCGGGCGATTACCAAGGACAGCACATTGGTTGGACAGGTTTTATTTTAGCTGGGCGCAATAACACCATGCGTAATTGTAAAATTCAATATTCGGCAGCTTCGGCCATAAGCATACAGGGCTTTGGCAATAAAGTATTAAACTGCGAAGTAGCCGATGCCAATTATTTTTGCTCAAACGCTGGAGCTATAAACAATGGCTATGTTTCGTTAAATACCGAAATTGCCAACTGTAAAATTTACAATACGCCTATTATGGCAATTTATATACGCAGCTGGAAAAACAACGACCCCAATATCCCTGGAGTTGCTCGTATCCATCACAACGAAATTTACAACTGTATGCGCCGAAGTGGCGATAGTGGAGCTATTGATATGGCTGCGCAAGAAGGTAGATGGGCTAGAATTGACCATAACACCATATATAACACCTTAGAAGATGCCATGATAGGTACCGATAAATGTGGTGTGTATTTAGATTTTGGAAGTTTTGAAAACGGAGGAAATGGCTTTATTGGTCGTTATATTATCGATCATAATGTGATTTATAACATAACCCTGCCTATACTATTAAATAAATTAAGAGATTTATTAGTGTACAATAATGTAGCACTATCTCGCGAACCTAACAAAAATTCTATTGGAGATGCCTCAGGCGGATTTGGACACAGTACTATCAAGCTTTACAACAATATTGTAAATGCACCATTTGGGATTACCATGACTAGCTCTGACCGCAAAAACAACATTACCAATGCCCAAGGAACGGTATTAAACGATTTATTTGTAGATGCAGCCGCTGGAAATTACCAGTTAAAAGCCACCGCCACCGCAGCCATTGATATGGGTATTTCGGTTGCGCCTTATGATGACCCGATAGTTAATGGCATACCCGATATTGGCGCATTCGAGTTTGGCGCAGCATTGCCTGTTACTATTGTTAATTTTTTGGCTAAGGCCGATGGCAATAGAGCAAAAATAGAATGGGCAACAGCATCCGAAATTAATAATAGCTATTTTGTAATCGAAAAATCTACGGACGGTGTGTTGTTTACTAAACTGGATAAAATACCTAGCAAAGGCAATGGAACCGATTTTAATAGGTATTTTGCTTACGATAACAAGCCAGCTAGCGGTGTAAATTACTATAAACTATGGCAATATGATATGGACGGAACGCCTAAAGATTTAGGCGTTAAAACATTAAACTTTGATATAAATGCAAGCGATGTTACGGTGTATCCAAACCCAAGTGCCGATAATGTATTTATTAACCTAGGTAACTACACAGGTAAAAAAATTACAGTTACCATTTCGGACTTGAGTGGTAAAACTATTTATACCGAAAACGTGGAGGTAGAAAAAGGTAAAAATGTTTATCAATTAAAAATCAAAAACAAACCCTCTACAGGGCAATATATATTAAACCTATCGGCAATAGGCCTGGCCAAAAGTATTAAATTAAGTATTTTATAATCAATATATTTATGTATCAAAAAAGCCACTGTAATTTGTACAGCGGCTTTTTTTTGGTTAATACCATAAATTTTAAAACGGGCAACATAGCTACTTCAAAAAATCTCCATTAAAATTTACCCGTACTTTATAAGGTTGCAAATAATCATTTACTACTAGCGCAAATTGTTTCCTAGTTAATGGTTTTTTTATATCAAATGGGGTGTTAAAACCATATTTTTTATTCCATTTACTGCTAATTTCGGGGCTAATATCTATAACCTCTCTGGCACTTATAAAACTAATTAATGCGATTATGTTTTCGAGGTTAAGCACCGCTGTTGTGTTTTCGAGATACCATATTTTAGAGCGGGTATATAACTCGTTCATTATTGGTTTAATTTCGTTCATGCTTACCAAGCTATCGGGATAAAATAGGCCATTATCCATATTTAATTTAAAAAACCCGCTAATAATAACTTGCTGTAGGGCTTTATAGGCCGAATCCTGTACTGCTACATCTTTTATAGGGAGCAATTGCCCTTTGTAGTTTAAAACTTCGCTTTGCAAAACCCGTACATTGGCGTCTTTAAGGGCAATACCAAAAAAAGGTGCATAAGCCGCTAGTACACCTGCACCTTGGCCAAGGCTAAGCTGTAATGCGATGTTATTAAAAGCATTTTTATCGAACCCTACTGTGTTTGTTTGTGCTGTAATTACCATTAAGTTTTCTTTGCCTAAGGGTATAAACATGCCCGCCGGAAAATAGTAAAGTGCTGTGCCATTGGTACCAGCACCAATACTGGTACGGTAAATATTTTTATTGGGTTCTATTGGGCTGTAGGTTACTAGGCTATTTATTTTGCCCTCATCGCTTAGTTTTATAATTCCATATTTACTTAAAGGCGAAACATGGGCATACTCCGTAGCATCTACCAAAATTTTGGTTTTAATTTCTTGTATTAGGCCATTTAATAGCACTTTTACCACCCATCCATTTTTTTTGGCAACTATACCTAGCACTTGCGTGTTTTTGTGAAAAGTTAAATTTTTAAGATTTTTTACAATTTGCTGTAAGGTGTTTTGCGCATTTGTTTTTACGGCTGTATTTTTAAAAAAACGTAATTCCGATACTTTTGCCATCTTTATTTTGCCATTTTTTAATGTATCGTTGCTAAGGTGGTAGGCTTCTTGCCATTCTTTCCAAATACCACTATCATAAGCGGGCTCGTTAAACGTGGGATTTACACCCGATAACAAATTTTCAGATGCTTCGATAAGCATAATTTTTAGCCCACCTGGGGCACCTTCGGCACTGCGGGCTGCTTGTATGGCACAGGCTGCCCCCGCAGCACTAGCTCCCAATACCAATACATCAACCTTGTTTTGGGCATGGGTATTGGCCACCACAAATAGTAATATAATTAAAAAAATATTTCTCATAATTAGGGGTAAATATAATTTGAATAAACCAATAGCAGACTAGGCATAACATATTTTAACAGCTATTAACACAATAGCCCAAAAGTTATGAGAAATGTTTTTAAGCAAAATTTTATGTATTAAGGTTGAGCATTTAGCAACTCCCCAATACCATACAATGGCCAGTTAGTAAACCAAGTTTCGGCTCTAAATTGGTTTATTGATGTACGAATTGCAGTAGTGGGGGCATATTTTTGCACATAAGTTGTTAAACTCTTCGATTTTAAATTTTCTTCGGCTTTTACTTCAATGGGTATAATTTGGTTTTGCTGCTGTATTAAAAAATCTATTTCGGCAGTGGCATTTTCGGCTACCCAATAATACAAGTCGGTTTTAATTTTTAATTGCTGGCATACATACTGCTCGGTTAAAGCACCTTTATACTCGGTTAATATGGTGTTTTTTTCGAGTAAAATTTTGGGGTCTAAATTGGCTATTGCATTTAGCAAGCCTATATCAACCAAAAATAATTTAAAAGCATCAAAATCTGCGTAAGCATTTAAAGGCATTGTAGGGTTTGTTACCTTATTTACTTTTAATACCAAACCAGCATCTACCAGCCAGTTTATGGCGGTTTCAAAATTTTTTGCCCTAGCACCTTTTTTTAGCTGGCCATAAATAAATTTTCGGTTTTCTTTGGCTAATTGGCTTATCAACGATTGCCAAACCAGTTTAATTTTGGGTACAATATCGTTAGGGGCGTGTTTGGCAAAATCGTTTTGGTAACCTATAATTATTTTTTGTTGAAGTTGCCTAACGGTTTCTAAATTTTTGTTTTCTATATAGTTTGCCACCACTTCGGGCATCCCACCTACAAAATAATATAACCGTAATAACTCCACCAATTTTTGGTGAAAAGTTGCAATTACCGCCCAGTTTTTAAGGACTAAATTATCGGCCAGTTTGCTATAGCCTGCATTGTTTAAAAACTCAGCAAAACTCAATGGGTAAAGCTGCAAAAAATCGACTTTACCTACTGGGAACGAATTGCTTTTTTGTAACGATATACCCATCATAGAACCCGCAGCAATAATAAAGTATTGAGGTGCTTGTTCGTAAAAGTACTTTAAAGCGGTTAAGCCTTTTTCGGCTTCTTGTATTTCATCAAAAATTAATAAAGTGTTGGTGTAGTCTATTTTTTGGTTGGTTTCAATTTCTATTACTGTTATAATGCGAGGTATGTTAAAATCGGGCTTAAACATTTCTTGCAAACGCTGGCTACTTTCAAAATTTAAGTAAACTACTTGCTTAAATTGTTGCTCGCCAAAGGTTTGCATTAACCAAGTTTTGCCCACTTGCCTTGCTCCTTTAATAATTAAAGGTTTACGGTTTGTGGCATTTTTCCAATCCACTAGCTCTTTAATTAATAACCTATTCATAACTAAATATTTGTATATATAATTTATTCAAATATAAAAAATATTTACATTTTTTCAAACGAATAAATGTGTTTTGTAACACTTTTTCAAATGAATAAGTGTGAAAATTCACATTTTTCATAAGGAATAAATGAGTTTTAAGTTATTTGTGTTGATGATATTTTACCTGTAATAAAATTTTTTTAATAGGCATTTTTTTTCTTCTTTCTCCTTGATGAGAAAAGAAGCAAAGAATCAAGGCTTGCTGTTGTTTTGTCGGGTATGCTCAATAAATTTTTAACGGCGCAATTCGAGGCGTGGTAATAAGGGTAGTGCTTTTATTTTGTTTGTGCAACACGCTGCGACTTGCTTAGGTAGTGCTTTATGTTAATTTCTGCAAAAAATTTATCGGCATCCCGCTCCAAACAACAGCTAGGCCGTCCCCAATCGCAGACCTGTTTAATGGGAGTGCAATTTGGGACTATTCTAAATTTTTGACGAAGAACCTATAAATACGATACAACACATTTTTATGAACGAATATGAAACTGAATTTCGTAAATATTTAAGCTAAAATACTTATACATCAAATTTAAAATATTGGTTCTTGCCTATTATCCCACATAAATAAAATAGTAATGTCGGTTTCGGATACTTGATAAAAGAAAGCGCATTGTTTGCTAATATTACCAACCCTTATACTTTGGTCAAATGTAGATGCTTTAAATATATAAGGCTGTTTTTTGATTTTTTCAAAGGTGTTGAAACATTTTGTTAGAAAAATTTCAGCTTGGTTTAAACTCCATTTTTGTTCTATAAATAGCGAAATTGAAACCAACATTTCAGTAGCTTTATCTGTAACAACTAGATTTAAACCCACCTATTTGCCAATATTGCTTTTACCTCGTTTAACGACTTAGTTTGCCCGTTTTTAGCCTGATTTATGCCTGTTTTTATTCCTGAGATTACGTAAGCAGGTAAAATAGTATCATCATCAGTTAAGCATAAAGAGATTTTTTTAGTTTGGGATATTGTAGATTCCAATGTTGGGCTTACTGTACGCATAACTCAAATTTAAAAAATATTTTTTTAAAATCTAGCGGAATTTAATAATTAAATGCTTACCTCACAATCCCCCACCTAAACCAAATATTTACACACAATAGGCATTCGCCTGCCCATACCAAATGCCTTGGGCGAAACCCGTAAAATAGGCGGTGTTTGGTAGCGTTTAAATTCGGCATTGTTAATTAGGTTTAAAATGCGGCTAACGGTAGCTTCGGGGTAACCCAAAGCCATAATTTCTTTGGCACTTTTGGTTTCTTCTATATAGTGGAACAAAACTTTGTCTAGCAAATCGTAATCGGGAAGGCTGTCGCTGTCTTTTTGGTTGGGGCGCAACTCGGCCGATGGTGGTTTGGTTATCGTATTTTGTGGGATAATTTCCTTTTCACGGTTTATAAAATCGCACAATTGATATACTTGGGTTTTGTAACAATCGCCTATTACGGCAATGGCACCACACATATCGCCATATAAAGTGCCATAACCTACGGCGGTTTCGCTTTTGTTTGAGGTATTTAAAAGCACATAACC
>RDXP01000179.1 GCA_004292865.1 Sphingobacteriales bacterium | reverse complement strand
GATGCTTTGGCCCTAAAACGCTCTATTAAACGTTCTTCTTGCTTTATTTTGGCTTGCTGGTTTTTAAATTCGCCTTTTTGTATTTCGCCACGCAGGGCTTTTTCTTCTAAATAAAAAGTATAGTTACCCGAGTAAATGGTGAGTTTTCCTTTGCGTGATTCTACCGTTCGGTTCACAATTTTATCTAAAAAATACCTATCGTGTGATACAATAACAATAGCCCCTTCAAAACTATTTAAATACGTTTCTAACCATTTTATCGATGGCAAATCCATGTGGTTGGTAGGCTCATCAAGTAGCAATATATCAGGCGATTGTAGCAATATTTTGGCCAGCATTACCCGCATACGCCAGCCTCCCGAAAAGGTGTTTAATGGCCGCACTTGGTCGGCAGTGCTAAAGCCCAATCCTGCCAAAATTTCGTTAGCCCTGTACTCAATGCTATAGCCGTCTAAGGCTTCAAATTCTTGTTGCTTATCGCTAAGTTTGTTTAGTACCTCTTCCGAGTAATCGGTTTCTATTTTCTTTAACAGTACTTCTATTTCATCATGTAACTGATTTTGACGTTCAAAAGCCTCCATGGCCACATGTAAAATACTGTGGTGCGAATCGTAGGATAATAAATCTTGGTTTAGGTAGCCTATTTTTAAATCTTTGGACATCGAAACCGTACCCATCGAAGGGGCATATTCGCCTACGATAATTTTTAAAAGTGTTGATTTTCCGGTACCATTAGCACCTATCAAACCGCAACGTTCGCCTGGTTTTATATGCCAATTTGCGTCCTCGTACAAGGCCCTGGAGCCTATTAAAAATGTTAAATTATTTATAGAAATCATGTGGGCGGTAAAGGTAGTTTTTTTTTATATTATGGATAAGCGTTTTTGAGGTTGAAAATTGGGAGGCTATAAGCCAATAATTTAATTTTTAATGGTGTTTATTAATTTTTTTAAGCTCTTGTACATCAAGTTTATCTTTATTACAGTTGGTTGCTATTTTGTTTTCTAGCAAATGGTTATAATGTAAAAAATAGGCTTTAATACCATTTATCTCATCAACAGTGGCCATTGTTAAATACTGGTCGTATTTTTTTTTATCTAATCCCGGTATATCGGTCATTAAATCTGCATACATGCCATCATCCATTAAAATTTCGCAATAACCAGCAATAATAGGTACTTTTAAAAGCACATCGTACCTGCCATACCCCATTTCATCAATGGCTTCAATTAAATTTTTTCTGTTTTCAAACGTGTCTTTTAAATAAATATCTAAATCGCCAGTTGTACGGTTATAACCATATCTATTTACAGCAAAGCCACCTACAATTAAATATTGTACACCATGTTTTTGAAATGTTTGTAACAATAGCATCATTCCAGCACTATGTTTATCAAACGCCATAATTTTAAGATTTTTTAATTATAATACCCTTTCCCTGAGGTGTTTTTAAAGGTTTGCCTCCATTTAAAGCTACTGCATTACGGTTTAAATTTAAAAGCATTTGTAATTTTTTTTCGGGCGGTAGTGCTAAAAAAGCTTGCTCTCGCTGGCTAGCAATTGCTTCATACGTTAAATTTTTATCATATAATTTCAAACTTCCCATACATCAAAAATACAATAATAACCTGTTTTTGGTATAAAAATTTAATTCACAACATTAACCCAACTGCATCAAATACCGCTGTATGGTGTTTTCTAAACCTAAGTATAAGGCATCGCAAATAAGCGCATGGCCAATGCTTACTTCCAATAAATGAGGGATATGCTGTGCAAAATACTGGAGATTATTAAGGTTTAAATCGTGGCCAGCATTAATACCTAAACCTAATTTATGGGCAAGTTCGGCAGCTTGTATATAAGGTGCAATGGCTTTTTCTTTATCTACCAAAAACTGTTGTGCGTAGGCTTCGGTATATAGTTCAATACGTTGTGCGCCTGTAGTTTGTGCAGCTTCTACCATTTCGGGTACTGCATCTACAAATAACGAAACCCTTATGCCAGCTTGCGTAAAAAGGCCTACCATATTTTGCAAATAGTGCTGGTGCTTAATGGTATCCCAGCCATGGTTACTAGTAATTTGCCCTAAGGTATCGGGCACTAGGGTTACTTGGGTGGGCTTATTGGCCAATACCAAATCCACAAATTTAGCCTCGGTACAGTTTCCTTCGATATTAAATTCGGTGCTAATGTGTGGTTTTAAATCGAATACATCTTGGTAGGTAATATGCCTTTCATCGGGCCGTGGGTGTATGGTAATGCCTTGCGCACCAAATTGTTGGCAATCTAATGCTGTTTTTACCACATCGGGCTTATTGCCTCCACGCGAATTGCGAAGGGTGGCTATTTTATTAATATTTACAGATAGTTTGGCTTTTGTCATCATCCAAAGATAAAAAAAGGGAAGGTATCAATTTTTAAAATTATATAACTAAAGTTTCGGAGGTAAATAATGAGGTAGTTTTTTATCTTTTTTATTTAAAATGGTGCTTACAAGCAGCTTTGTGTTCTTTGCGGTAAAAATATATCACAAATAAAACAAAGATTTACATAAAGCCTGTTGCGTATATATCCAGCTAATTTTATAAATACGCCGCACTATAAGTATATTTATGCGTTTTACTTCCTCCGAAAGTTTAGTTACATAACTATACCAACTATTGCCTCAACAAAGCTATTTTATATATTTGCAATATGTTGTTATTAACTTTTGTAGTAGCTGTTGTGGTTAGTTTTTTGGGATACATACCTCCGGGCAATATCAATTTAACGGCTATGCAACTCTCTATCAATAAAAATATCAAACAGGCGGTAATATTTATAAGTACGTTTTCGGTATTCGAGGCGTTTTTTACCTATATATTAATGCGTTTTGCAGAGTGGTTTGCCGAAAAAGAAACCGTTTTAAGGTTATTAAACTGGGCTTTAATTGGCGTTTTTATAGTTTTAGGATTATTAACTTGGAACCAAGGAAAGCAAAACCAACCCAAGCAAAAAGAATATAGCAAAGGTGCAAGCATTCGTACTGGCATATTACTAGGCATATTTAACCCTATACAAATACCTTTTTGGGCTATTGCAGGCACTTTTTTAATTGGCCACGGCTGGATAACTACGGCAGGCATGGGCCTACAATTTTTTGCTTTAGGCTCGGGCATTGGTGCATTTACTTGCTTGTACTTATACGCACATTTTGCAAAATTTATACAAGAAAAATTTTCGCTTAGCAGTGCACTTATCAACCATGCCATAGCCCTAGTATTTTTTACTTTGGCAGTAATTAGTTTGATAAGGCAAATTGTATAGGTAAATTATTGCGCAGCATTTAGCGCCTTTGCATATATTATATCGAGATAAAATATCCTAATTATGAAATATTTAATAATAGGCTTGGGTAACATAGGTGCCGAATATGCCGATAACAGGCATAATATAGGTTTTATGGTTTTAGATGAAATGGCGAAGCAACACCACGCCAAGTTTTCGTTATTAAAACTGGCTTATTATACCGAGCTAAGTTATAAAGGCCGCACATTGCATTTAATAAAACCTAGCACATACATGAACTTAAGTGGCAAAGCCGTAAACCATTATGCACAGCAACTTAGCATCCAACCCGAAAACATACTGGTAATTGTGGATGATTTGGCTATCCCCTTTGGTGCCTTGCGTATTAAGCCCAAGGGAAGTGCAGCGGGGCACAACGGCCTAAAAAGTATTGAAGGCTTATTGGGCAGTAACGAGTATGCCCGGCTAAAATTTGGCATCGGCGATAACTTTGCCAAAGGCCAGCAGGTTGATTATGTTTTAAGTGCGTTTGATAAACACGAACAACTACAATTGCCTTCATTAATAAATACATCGATAGAGATGGTGAAGAGCTTTACTACGGCCGGTATAGGTTTAACAATGACTAATTTTAACAAATAATTTGGAAAGTTAACATTCAAAAATTAAAATTAAAAATGCCGTTCAAGCGGTTATCCTCGTGGTTAGTTGCACAGCAAGCACTAAAAACCAATACGATTTGTTTTTTTTTGAAAAGCAAGGCTAGTACACATAAAAAAGGGGCTAGCCCCGCCATCCGCTCATACGCCACAAGGCCTTAGGCGCAGGCCGGTATCCGCTACTGTCGGGTTTAGGCACTCAGGCTGGTGCAGGTTAAGCATGGCGTGTTTTTTACAACCTTTCCTCCGTGGTTGGTGGCACACCTAACACCTAGCTTTTATTGTTGTGCCACATATCACTAATGTAAAAATATAAATAGTTATTTTACAGGTTTAAAATATTTAAAAAACTTACTCTGTGGCGGAGAAAGAGGGATTCGAACCCTCGGTACCGTTGCCAGTACACCAGCTTTCCAAGCTGGCTCATTCGACCACTCTGACATCTCTCCAGCATTATTTATGGCTGGCAAAAATAGTTTTTTTGCCTTGCATTTAATCATAAAATTAAAAAAACATAAATCGCTTAAAGCATCAACTTAAATTTTTAAGTTTGCGTTTTCAAAATATCAAAATCGTTCTTATAAAATTATGTTGAATAGAAGACAGCTAAGGGTAAAAGTTTTTCAATCACTATACGCCTATCAACTAGCCGAAAACAAAGATGTAAGTAAACATCAAAAAACCTTAAACACCGCTGTTGAACAAGTTTTTGCCATGTATATTGGCTTATTAGATTTGATTGTGGCGGTAATAAACTACGCCGATACAGACGCTACCGAGGGCTTAAATAAATATATACCAAGTGATGCCGACTTAAATCCCAACCTTAAAATATTAAATAACCTATTTGTAGATGCGTTGCTAAAAAACGAGGCTTATTTACAAGCAGTTAAAAAACATAAACCCCAGTTAAGTGCCGATGTGGAGCTGGTAAAATCATTATTCGCAAGTTTAAAAATAGCCGATGATTATAACAAATATGTATCCATAAGTACGCATACACTTACTACCGATAAAGATATTGTTAAATTTATTTTTAAAAAAATTATATTAAAATCGCCTTTGGCAATACAAGCCTTTGAAGATGATTTTATAAGCTGGACTATAGATTTGGAGGTTTTAAAGGCTATGTTTGCCAAAACATTAAAAAACTTTAGCGAAGGTGGCAGTTATGCTTTAGCGCAAATAAGTGCCGACTGGGCCGAAGACAAAGCCTTTATAACCGATTTATTGTATAAAACCGTAAGTAACGATAGCGTATTTCAAGCATTTATTGCCAATAAAACCAAAAATTGGGATGCCGAGCGTATTGCCCTTAGCGATATTATTATTATGAAAATGGCTTTATCCGAATTTATGTTTTTTGCCAGCATACCTATAAAAGTTTCGATGAACGAATATTTAGATATTGCCAAAGAATACAGCACCCCAAAAAGTAATGCTTTTATTAATGGGATTTTAGATAAAATTTTGGCAGATTTGACCGTTGAAAATAAAATACGAAAATTTGGTAGAGGATTAAATTAAACAAACACATGAAAAAAATTATTACAAGCATTTTTATATTGGCAGCTATATCATCTTGCAACAATAAGCCAGTAAAACAAGATTTTAATAGCAAATTAGCTACAACAATAAAATTCGAAAAAGATATTTATGATTTTGGTAAAATTACCGTAGGTGATAAAGTAAGCCAATCTTTTAAGTTTAAAAATACGGGCACAATACCTCTTATTATTAGCAATGCAGTAGCATCATGCGGTTGCACTGTACCTAATTGGCCTAAAACACCTATAAAACCTAGCCAAAGTGCGCAAATCGATATTGTATTTAACAGTGCTGGTAAAAAAGGCTTACAAGATAAAGTGATAACCATTACCGCCAATACCTTGCCCAACATTACAAAGGTGCACTTGATAGGCGAGGTTATGGAAAAATAAAACAATCAATATATAATCAAATAGCAATACTTTACATTAATAAATTTATGAACATAGCAAGCATTAGTCAATTTTTACCCATGATATTAATTGTTGTGGTATTTTACTTTTTTATGATTCGCCCGCAAATGACCAAGGCCAAAGATTTAAAAAAGTTTGTTGCCGCCTTAAAAAAAGGCGATAAAGTAATTACCACCGCAGGCATACATGGTAAAATTGTGGAATTAAACGATACCACTATTTTACTAGAAACCGAAGGCGGTGGTAAAATCCGTTTCGATAAATCGGCGGTTTCTTTAGAGTCGTCAAAAGCAGTATCGTAAAAACAGGCTTAGGTACAAATAACAAAAGCCGTTGGGATAAAAAATCTTAACGGCTTTTTTATTGATTTCATTTTTATATTTGCTTATATGGCGATTGTTAAATTATCCAATTTAGAGAAACGAAAAGTAAGCATCTTTATCGTATGCCTTTTGTGTGCCATATTTGCGTGGTTATTTTTTGCACTTTTTAACAAAACCTTTAAGCTATATAATAGGGTAGTGGTATTTAAAAACCTGCCGCTTAATAAAGCATTTTATCCATTACAATCCGATACGGTATGTGTACAAGTTGAAACCAATGGCTGGGAAGCCTTGTTTTCGGGCTGGAGCAAGCGAAAAAAAACGCTTGATGTTGATTTAAACTTATTGGGCGATAAAAATTATATTGTGTTTTCGCAAAATTTACCCCTATTAAAAGCCAATATTTACCGTAATCAAAAAATTATTTCGATACAGCCCGATACCCTGTTTTTTGATTTTACCAAACGTAAAGTAAAAAAAATACCTGTAAAATTTATAAACCAACTAACTTACAAAAAGCAATTTAACCAAAGTGGCACCATCGAATTAAACCCCAAAATGGTTACCGTAATAGGCCCCGAAACCGAAATTAACAAGCTAAGTTATTGGCCTACCCAAATACTTAAAAGCAAAAAAAACAGTGCTAGCGTTAATCAAACCGTTCGTTTACTTAAATCAACCAAAAATAATATTAACGTATATCCCAGCGTTGTTGCTGTTAAAATACCTGTAGAAGAATTTACCGAAAAACTATTGGATGTACCCATTACTGTTACTAATAACCCAAATTATTACAACGTTAAGTTGTTTCCTAACAAGGTTAATATAAAAGTTATGGTACCCTTATCTCGCTATTATACCATAACGGCCGACGATTTTGAAGCCAAAGTTGACTTGGATTTATGGGCTCATTACCATGCCGAAAAATTATCGGTAAAAGTTAATAATAAAGCCGCTTACACCCACATTGTGCAAATAGAACCTCATCAGCTAAACTATATTATTAAAAAATAAATGCTTAAAATAGGAATAACTGGCGGTATAGGTAGCGGTAAAACCACGGTTACACAGGTTTTTAAATTATTAGGCGTACCTGTTTTTTATGCCGATATAGCCGCAAAAAAACTTATGGTAAATAATATGGGCCTTATTGCTGCCATAAAAAATAACTTTGGTAATAATGCCTACTTGGCATCGGGCGGTATAAACCGCCAATATATTGCCAATATAGTATTTAACAATCCACAGCAACTACAACTACTAAATAGCCTAGTACACCCCGCCGTATTTACGGCGTATAATAACTGGTGTGCGCAGCAAAATGCACCTTACACACTCAAAGAAGCTGCTTTATTATTTGAAACTAATTTTTATACCCATAATGATTATACTATTTTGGTTTCGGCACCGCTACCGCTTAGGATAAAAAATTTAATGCTACGCGATAATAAAACCGAAACGCAATTAATGACAATTATTGATAAACAAATGCCCGAACCCGAAAAACAAAAACTAGCCAATTTTATTATCCAAAACGATGAGCAAAGTTTTATAATTAACCAAGTATTACAACTACATACCCATTTTTTAAAACTAGCCTAATGGGTATAAAAACCGATTTTATAATAAAAAACACACAAGGCTTATATTGCCCTTACGGCGATTTTTACCTGGACCCACAATTACCTGTACACACCGCCATTATTAGCCACGCACATAACGACCATGCGAAACCTGGCCATACCCAAGTTTTTTGTACCTCGCCTACTGCATTAATTATGCAACTGCGCTACAAAAAAAATGCAGCACAATATTTTACAACGTATCATTACAAGCAAACATTTAAAATAAAGGAGGTAAACATTACCTTTTTTTCGGCAGGGCATATACTAGGTTCGGCTATGATATTAATGGAGTATGAAGGCATAAAATATTTGTTTACTGGCGATTATAAATTACAAGCCGATGCTACCTGTAACCCAATTGAGTTTACAGAAACCCATGTTTTAATTACCGAAACCACATTTGCCCATCCGCAGGTAAAACACCCCAATCCTGCCAAGGAAATAGAAAAATTAAATAATATACAAGGCAATATTATGTTGGGTGCTTATGCTTTAGGCAAAGCGCAACGAATAAATAAAATGATTACCGATTATTGCCCCAACAAAAAAATATTGGTTCACCATGGCATACTTCCGCTACATACACTTTACCAAAAACTAGGTATTGATATTGGATTGTATAGCCCTTATAACCGTAAATTAATAAAACAGGCTAGTAACCAATACATTTACCTAGTGCCTCCACTTACTTTTAATAGTTACCAAAATGCAAAAAACGTTACCCGTATTTTTGCATCGGGTTGGAAAAATTTACAAGTTAACGAGGCAAATTCATTGTATATCTCCGACCATGTGGACTGGGACGATATTTTGCTTACTATTGATAAAGTTAAACCCACATTAATATGGACAATACATGGCGACGGCCAAAAACTACAACAGCACCTCGAAAACAAAATAGAAGTTAAAATTTTAGAAAATGCTTACTGATAATGTCGATTATTACATAAACCAAGATGGAAATTACGTTTTTACCGAAAAATACCACCTTAAACGTGGTTACTGCTGCAAAAATGAGTGTAAACATTGCCCTTGGAAATACAAAAAAAACAAAATAGCAGATTCCGAAAAACCCAAAAACATTTAATCGTTTATGAAATTAGAAGACGAAATTTTTAACAAAGCTTTTGATAACCAATACCATAAATTGGTAGTTAACATATTGTACACCTGTGGCTGGATAAATAACTTGTTACAAAAAGAGCTAAAAAAACATAAAATTACTATGCAGCAATATAACGTAATGCGCATATTACGGGGGCAGTACCCACGCCCCACTACAGTAAATGTTGTTAAAGAACGTATGCTAGATAAAATGTCGGACGCATCACGTATTGTAAACAGATTGGTAGAAAAACGCTTAGTTACCCGTGAAATTAATACTTATGATACCCGAGCAAGAGATATTTTGATAACAACCGCAGGATTAGAATTGATAGAAAAAATAAACCTCGAAAAAGTAATGGATAAAATTATCACAAAAAATATTTCTAAACAGGAAGCCAAGCTAATTAATGATTTGTTAGATAATTTACGAGGTTAATGGGCCAAAAAATAACCCAATAAAGCTATGGCTATACCAATGGTAACGGCAATAGTTTTTTTAACGGTAAACTTATGATCAACCGTTGATTCGAATAAAATTGTGGTAGAAATATGCAAAAATATGCCTATTACAATCCCCATTATAGATTTATAATACTGCGATAAATCGCTAAAATTACCCACACTAAGTTGGTTGCTAAATATATATCCCAATGGCGACATTAATGCAAAAACAATGAGCAAAACTACCGTATAAACCCGGCTTACATTGTTTTGCAATAAAATACTGCCCAGTGCAAATGCCGCAGGAATATGATGAATGGCAATACCATACACCAGCTGGTTATGGCTGCCGCCCGATAAGGGCATACCTTCTAAAAAAGCATGTAACGATAGGCTTATCATTATCCCGTAAGGAAAAACAACTTCGTGGTGGTGTGTGTGCTTGTGTATATGCCCATGTTCCACCCCTTCCGAAAACTGCTCTAAAATTATTTGCAATATAAAGCCTCCTAAAATAAACAAACCCACCGTTTTACTGCCACTGGCATATACATCGGGTAATAAATGCAATACCGTAATGGCAAATAAATAAGCCCCACTAAACGATAGTATCAATTTAAGTTTTTGTTGGTTATCGTTTTTAAAAAAGAAAATAGATAAGCCGCCAAATAAGGCACCACTAAAAAGCAATATGATGTTAAAATAACTCACGCTATAATTAATTTTGGAAATTTATACTTAAAAAAACGGGCAAAACCCCAGCCAATTAGCGCACCATAAACCGCCCCACACAGCACATCTAAGGGGAAATGAACGCCTACATACACCTGTGCAAAGGCTATTAAAAAAGCCCAACTTAAAAATATAATGGGTAGGTATTTATATTTTTTATAAAACAGCGTAATTATAAAAAGGGCAATGGCGAAATGATCGGTAGCATGGGTAGATGGAAAACTAAAACCTGTACCACAGGTTACCCGCATTTTTACTTCTTGCTTAAACGTAAGCTCGTTACAGGGGCGTGGCCTTTTAATGTTTTTTTTGATGATGGATGCTGATGAAAAATCGGCGAAAGCTATACAAGCTATCAACGCTAAGGTTAAAAAAACACCATTTAATTTATAGGTTTTTATAAAGAAAAAAACTAGGGCAACGTAAAGCGGTATCCATACAAGTTTATTGCGTAAAATAGGCATCAATACATCAAAAAAAGCATTTGATAAACCTGTATTTATGGCGTAAAATAATTGATGATCCAGCTGTATAATTTTTTCTAACATCCTGTTTTTTTACAAATAAATATCAACCTATCCGATTGTGTGGCTACAAATGGGTTTAAATTATAATCGCCAAAAGTATGGCTTATTTCTAAACCTGCGGCATTAAAAAGCCGCTTAAAATCGGCTAACCTAAAATCTTTAACCTGTTCGGTAAATGCATAATTTTTTTGCTGGGCGGTAAAGTTTATGTTTTTTATAATTTTACCATCGGCAATGTTACGTTTAATGTAAAACGTTATATCTTCAATTTGCTTAACCTCTTCGGGTATTAAATGTTGGGCTATTTTTTCGGCATTCAAATAATCGAGTACCAATAAACCGTTTTTGTTTAACGATTTTCGGAAACTTTTAAGGGCGTTAATGTGGTCGGCATCTTTATCAAAATAACCAAAACTGGTAAAAAGGTTAAATGCGAAATCAAAATAGTTAATGTAAAATAGGTTGCGCATATCCTGCACAAAAAATTGTAATGTATTGTTCTCAAAATTTTTAGCAAAGCGGATGCTGGCGTACGAAAGATCGGTACCAATTACATCGAAGCCTTTTTTGTTCAAATAAATAGCATGCCTGCCTTTACCGCAGGCAATATCTATAATTTTAGCATTTAATGGTGGCTTTAAAAAAGCACACAGGTTATCAATAAAAAATTCGGCTTCGGTATTGTTTCTGGAGCGGTAAAGCAAATGATAATAAGGCGAATTAAACCAAGATTGAAACCAATTTTTTTGCATTTGTAATTATTTACGCTTGCGCAAATATAGTGATTTAGGGCTTTTGATAATTGTATTGAAAAACAAATGTTTTTTCATTAGCCAAATGTATGATGTACAAACTGAAGGGAGGGATGATTTATG
>RDXP01000178.1 GCA_004292865.1 Sphingobacteriales bacterium | reverse complement strand
ATGAAAAAAGATATTGAAAACGCCCACGACATAAAAATATTGGTTGATACTTTTTACCAAAAAGCTGTAAAAAATAATTTGCTAGGCCCTATTTTTAATGATATTGCCAAAGTTAATTGGGAGCATCATTTGCCTGTGATGTATAGTTTTTGGTCGTCGGTATTGTTAGGTACGGCAGGCTATGTAGGTAACCCTATGGATGCCCACTTTAGGCTAAACCAAAAAATAACCCTTACCGATACCGATTTTAACACTTGGAAAGATTTATTTGTGCAAACAGTAGCTGATTTATTTGAAGGCGAAATTGCCAATGAAGCCAAAAAAAAAGCTATATCAATTGCCGATTTAATGTTTTATAAAATACAAAACTACAACCAATCGGCTGGGGTTAATATTGGCAAAGTAAGGTAAAAAATATTAATTATTTGTTTAGGTAAACAGTTATAATCATTTAATTATCAATACAAAATACATTGCAACAATTATTTTTTCCCTTTGGCATTTATGATACTTTTGGGAGTTACCCGAAGGGTACAATCCTTAATTTTGCAAACTTTAGCAGCAATTGTTTTTCGCCCCCTTGTTTAAACAAAATAGTAGCTTTTACATCACCTTTATTCCCTTCCAATGCTGTAACTACTCCATAGCCAAAACGTTCGTGTTCTACCTCTTGCCCTATTGCCAAATTCGAGGTATCATCGGGTGCAAAACCTGGGCTGGGTACATGCGCTTTGGCCAATAGCGAAGTAGTTTTTATTTTACTTTGTACTGTAGCCACTTTGGGTTTCGAGTAAGTATCACTCGTATCTACTTTTCGGCTTTGCCAAGCACTACGTTCGTTATCAAAGTTTTCGCTGGGGCGGGATTGTTTTTTCTGAAAATCGAGTTCCAAAAATTCAGGTGCTATCTCATCCAAAAACCTTGATGGCTCGCAACTTATTAAAGTACCAAACCTAAAGCGTGATGTGGCGTAAGATATACTCAATTTTTTCTCGGCCCGGGTTATGGCTACATAAAATAAGCGGCGTTCTTCCTCCAAATCGGCCCGTGAGTTGAGTGCCATTTGCGAAGGGAAAAGGTTTTCCTCTAATCCTACAATAAACACATGTGTAAACTCTAATCCTTTTGAAGCGTGTATCGTCATCAACGAAACCGTATCAGCATCTTTATTTTTATCATTATCATCATTGGTAAGCAAGGCAATATCTTGCATATATACCGATAGGTTGCGGTCTTCAATATCCTCACGTTCGGCAAATTCTTTAATACCATTAAGCAATTCTTGCAAGTTTTCGTAGCGGTTTATACCCTCAATAGATTTATCGTTGTACAAATCTTTTAACAAGCCCGAGTGCTGCGCAATATGCAGTGCAGCATCGTATGCGTTGTTTTTTTGCGCCACAATCGCAAAACTTTGTATGGCAGTATAAAACGCCGTTACCGATGTAGCGGCTCGGTTATCTAAAAACTGGTGTGCGTTAGATAATATGTCAAATAGCGTTTTGTTTTGCTCGTTTGCAGCAATAATAATTTTATCAATAGTGGTTTTACCAATACCCCTCACAGGGTAATTTATAACCCGTTTTAAGGCCTCCTCATCATTAGGGTTAAAGGTAAGCCTAAAATAAGCAATCAAATCTTTTATTTCCTTACGTTGATAAAACGATAGGCCACCATAAATTTTATAGGGCACATTTAGCTTACGCAATCCTTCCTCCATCGAGCGTGATTGCGCATTGGTGCGGTACAGTATCGCAAAATCATTAAAATTTAAACCCTTATTTCCCCGCTCTTGCAATATCGTTTCGGCTACGTTTTTACCTTCTTCGTTATCCGAAAAGGCTCGGCTTACCCGTATTTTATCGCCCGTTTCATTGGCCGAAAAGGTGTTTTTTTCTAATTGATTGGTGTTTTTTGCAATAATGCTATTGGCTACGTTTACAATGTTTTGTGTCGAACGGTAATTTTGCTCCAGCTTGTAAACTTTTACCTCGGGGTAATCTTTTTGAAAGTTTAAAATATTTTGAATATTAGCGCCTCTAAAGCCGTAAATACTTTGGGCATCATCGCCCACTACGCATAAATTATAATTTATTGATGCCAGTTTTTTTACAATCAAATACTGCGAAAAATTGGTATCCTGGTACTCATCTACCATCAGGTATTTAAACTTATTTTGGTATTTATATAGCACATCGGGATGGTCTTTTAGCAATACGTTGGTTTTAAACAGCAAATCGTCGAAATCCATTGCACCCGCTTTAAAGCATCGGCTGGCATAAGTTTCGTAAATTTTGCCCATTTGGCCACGTCCGCTACTAAAATCATCGGCCTGTATTTGCTCGTTTTGCTGGTACTCGGTAACCGAAATCAAATTGTTTTTACTCATCGAAATTCTACCATACACAAAATTTGGGTTGTACAGCTTATCATCCAAGCTCATTTCTTTTAATATAGCTTTAATTAGGCTTTTGCTATCATCGGTATCGTAAATAGTGAAATTATTGGGGTAGCCAATTTTGTTGGCCTCAACCCGCAAAATCTTGGCAAACACCGAGTGAAACGTACCCATCCACAAGTTTTTAGCCTCATCGCCCACCACTTTTATAATACGTTCACGCATTTCTTTGGCCGCTTTATTGGTAAATGTAAGTACCAAAATATTAAAAGCATCAACGCCTTTGTGCAGTAAATGTGCCACACGGTAGGTAATAACCCGTGTTTTGCCCGAGCCCGCACCAGCCACAATCATTACTGGCCCTTGTATTTGTTCTACTGCTTCCCTTTGTTGTGGGTTTAATCCTTGTAAATAATCCGACATTTTACGCTTTATAGCCTGCAAAAATAGCAAACATTTGATGCCGTTTTTGGCTAATTTTAAATTTGTGCTTTTAAATTCGGCTAGGTAGTTCATTAACAACGTTGTGAAACTTTGGTAGTAAAACCCTATTTTTGCATCTAAAAATAAAAATATCTATGTTTCATAAAATTGCGTACACATTATATTTATTTTGTTTTTTAATAAGCTCATTATTAGCACAAGAAAACAAAAAATGGGATATCGAAAAACCATTAGGCAGTACCAAAGCCCTTAATTTTAGCACCACCGAAGGTACGTGGATGAATGTAGATGTAAGCCCCGATGGCAAAGAAATTGTTTTTGATATGCTGGGCGATATTTATAAAATGCCTATAAACGGTGGGCAAGCTACCGTATTAAGTAGTGGTATGGCTTATGATGTGCAACCTCGGTTTTCGCCCAATGGCAAGTATATTTCCTATACAAGTGATAAGGATGGTGCCGATAATATTTGGGTGATGAATAGCAATGGAAGCGATAAACATGCCATAACCAAAGAAAATTTTAGGCTGCTTAATAATGCAGTATGGTTGCCCAATAGCAATTATATTGTTGCCCGTAAGCATTTTACGGCTTCACGCTCATTAGGTGCTGGTGAGTTATGGATGTACCATGTTTCGGGTGGTTTAGATGGGGTGCAACTTACCAAACGTAAAAACGACCAGCAAGACCAAGGCGAACCCAGCCTATCGCCCGATGGTAAATACCTTTATTTTAGTGAAGATGTAAGCCCAGGGCCTAATTTTAAATACAATAAAGACCCCAATACCGAAATTTATGCCATCCGAAAACTTAAACTCGAAAATGGATTGTTTGAAAAAATAGCCGGTGGCCCAGGTGGTGCAGCTAGGCCACAAATTTCGCCCAATGGCAAGCTAATGGCTTTTGTAAAACGTATTCGCTTAAAAACAGTATTGTGTGTGCAAAACTTACATACAGGCGAGGAGTTTCCAGTTTATGATGATTTATCGAAAGACCAACAAGAGACTTGGGCAATTTTTGGGGTTTACCCCAATTTTAACTGGCTACCCGATAATAAAACCATTGTGTTTTATGCAAAAGGAAAAATACGTAAAGTAAATATTGATACCCAAGAAAGTGCCGAAATCCCCTTTTCGGTTGATGTAAAACAAAATATTGTAGATGCCTTACACTTCGACCAAAAGGTTTTTACCGATGAGTTTGATGTAAAACTAATACGCCATTTGGTAACATCGCCCGATGGTAAAAAAGTAATATTTAATGCCGCTGGCTATCTTTACCAAAAAGAATTACCCAATGGCAAGCCTCAGCGGCTAACGCAAAATACGGATTGGGAGTTCGAGCCAAGTTTTTCAAACGACGGTAAATACTTGGTTTACACTACCTGGAACGACCAAACCAAAGCTGCCATTGTAAAATACAGTTTCGATAGCAAAGATACCAGCATTTTATCCCACGAAAGTGGATATTATTTTTCGCCCAAGTTTTCAAACAAAGGCGATATGGTGGTTTATAGCAAAGGTACAGGTAACCCCAATTTAGGCTATAATTATGGTAAAAACCCAGGAATTTACACTGTAGCAGCCACGGGTGGCATACCCAAGTTTTTGGTAAAAGATGCTAGCTTTCCGCAATTTAATGTAAGCGATAGCCGTGTTTTTTTTACGAGCCGTACTGGCGATAAAAGCGAATTTAAAAGTTGTGATTTAAACGGGCAAGCTGTGCAAACACATTATAACTCGGTATATTCCAATAGTTTTGTGCCTAGCCCTGATAATAAATGGATAGCCTTTAACGAACTGTTTAACATTTATGTAACGCCTATGGTAACGCTGGGTGCTGGTTTAGATTTATCAGCTAACAACAAAACTTTACCTTTAAAAAAAATATCACGCGATGCTGGAAATTGCATGCACTGGAGCAGCAATAGTAAAAATATACACTATAGTTTAGGCGGCAAATATTTTACAAAATCATTAAAAAACGCATTTAATAATTTGGACGAACTGGCCGATAACTTACCCGCCATAGATACCACAGGAATAAACATCGACCTGAAAATTAAAAGCGATATACCCACAGGTAAGCTGGCTTTTACCAATGTACGTATAATTACCATGAATAATAATGAGGTAATAGAAAACGGTACAATACTGGTTGACGAAAACCGTATAGCAGCCATAGGCAAAACCAACGAAGTAAATATACCTGCCGATGCCCTGCTTTACAATATGGAAGGCAAAACCATTATGCCTGGTATTATTGATGTACATGCGCACTTACCCACCAGCAACAATGGTGTATCGCCACAGCAAGAATGGCCTTACTTTGCCAATTTGGCCTTTGGGGTAACTACATGTCACGATCCATCAAGCAATACCGAAATGGTGTTTTCGCAAGCCGAAATGATAAAAGCTGGCCGTTTAACGGGCCCTCGTTTATACTCTACTGGTACTATTTTATACGGTGCCGATGGAGATTTTAAAGCTGTAATAAATAGTTATGAAGATGCCCTATCTCATTTAAAGCGTATGAAAGCGGTGGGGGCTTTTACGGTAAAATCATATAACCAACCTAGGCGAGAGCAACGCCAGCAAATAATTGAAGCCGCTAGGCAATTAAAAATGGAGGTTATGCCCGAAGGTGGCAGCACTTTTTTTACCAATATGAGCATGATTGCCGATGGGCATACAGGCATTGAACATAATATCCCTGTTACACCTGTTTATAAAGATGTTACAAGTTTTTGGAATGCCAGTAAAACGGCTTATACACCCACTTTAATTGTAAGCTATGGCAGCCAATGGGGCGAAAACTTTTGGTACGATAGAAGCAATGTATGGGATAATGATAAGCTGCTAAACTTTGTACCTAGGCAAATGGTAGATGCCCGCTCGCGGCGAAGAAACACATCCGAGTATGGCGATTATGGCCATATTGATGTATCAAAAGCGGTTACACAAATAGCGGCTGGCGGTACCAAAATAAATTTAGGCGCACATGGCCAGTTGCAGGGTTTAGGGGCACATTGGGAGCTGTGGATGCTGGTACAAGGTGGTATGAATAACCTAGATGCCTTAAAATGTGCCACTATAAATGGTGCCGATTATTTGGGTATGGATAAAGAAATAGGCTCGCTAGTAAAAGGTAAATTAGCCGATTTTATTGTGCTAGATGCCAACCCATTAGACGATATCCGCAATAGCGAAAAAATAAAATACACCATTGCCAATGGCCGCATATACGATGCCGAAAACATGAACGAACTGGGTAACCACTTAAAAATAAGGGCTAAATTTTGGTGGCAAATGGAAAAGTTAGAAAACATGATGGGTAATGATAATAATGCGCAAACACATCAATTTGAAGTTAGCAATTGTGATTAATGGTGCATTAAAACATTTGTTTAAAACTTTTAATTATTTTATTGTACGCAATTGGTTTTCAGGAAAATAAACTTTTAAAGTACTGCCTTGGCCTGGGTTGCTTTCCATTTCTATTTTACCGCCCATGGCTTCTATTTGTGTTTTGCTTATAAATAAGCCAAGCCCTTTAGCATCTTTATTGCCATGAAATGTTTTGTACATACCAAACAGTTTGTCGCCATATTGTTTTAAATCTAACCCTAGGCCATTATCTTTTATACTAAGCACTTTAAAGTGTGCAATGGTTTGTAAGCCTATATGTATTTGGGGTGGGCTATCGGCCGATTTATATTTTATAGCATTAGTAATAAGGTTTAAAACAATGCTTTCAAAATAAGCAACATTACTGTTTAAGGTATCATATTTATCAAAGTTAAAATAAAACTGTGTTTTGGTATCTACTATTAATAAGCGTAATCCTTTTATTACACGGTTAATTTCGTGGCTAATATTGATGCTTACAATGGGTAGTTGTGTAACCGTTTGTACGTGTATAATTTCGTTTAAGTTATAAATGGTTTCGTCGAGTAGGGTTACAGTATTTTTAATCATTTTCCAGGCTATGGTTCTTTCCTCTATATCTTCTACATCGGTAATATTTATTATTCCTCTAAGGTTAGCCACATGCGAGCGTATGTTATGCGATACAATGTGTGTAAAGTTTTGTAACCTTGTATTTTGTATCGATGTAATATCTAATAATTTTTTTAGCTCCTCTTGTTTTTTTATAAGTGGGGTAATTTCGTAACCAATACACAAAAATTCAAAAAAATTACCATCTTCATCTTTTAATAGGGTAAACTCCCATTGGTTGGTTACAATTTCATTTAAAGCAGGTTTTCGTAAGGTTACATAATGGCTTTTTTCGGGTTGTTTAAAACATAGGTTTACTACGTCTATACATAAATTATGGTCTTCTGGGATAATTAATCCTAATGAGTTTTTACCCATCCAGTCATCACTATTTACCCCAAGCATTTTAATAAAATAGGGATTAAAATAGGTGTAATTTCCCTCTAAATCGGTTTTTATAATATAAAACGAATTGTTTTCGATAATTGAGTTTAAGTAAGCATTGTCTTTTTTAATGTTGCTGTTGTTTTGTTCTAATTGTAGCATCATGTTTTTTTGCTTATCAATATCCTGAAAAGTGCCATAAAGCCTTATGGTTTGCAAGCTATTTTCAGGAGCTTTTAGGTGTAAATGGCTTTTATGCAGGGTTACCTGTTTAAGTGTAGCTTCGGCAAAACCAAGCACTCGTACCCATTTTTGGGTACCATTGGCGGTTATAATTTGAAGTTCCTCGTCAAAAGGCTCGGTAGTTTTAATACATTTTAAAACAGTGGAGGTTATACGTTCTCGGTCGGGGCCTTCTTTAAAAAAGCCAATACCTTTTGCTAAATCGGGCTGTTCGTTTTTATTTATTTCGTGTATTTCTTTCGTTACATCCGACCAAGTAAGCAAGCCCGTAATTAAATCAATTTCCCAGCCACCTACTTTGCCCACTTTGCTTATATGTTTGTTAATTTCGTTTTGGTTTTTATAATAGTTTTTTGTTCGTTCTAGCTCTTCGGTAATTTTTACAAAATCATTGTTCGATTGTTTAAGGCTGTTTATCAGCTGTTCTTGTTTTTGCGAGGCTAAAAGCAGTTCGGATTCAAATTTTTTACGTTGCGAAATATCAAAAAAAGTATAATGAATATTAGCAATAGTTGCGTTTTTATTAAATATACATTTTGCATTAACCAATACAGGCACCAGCACACCATCACTACGTTTTAAATCAAGGCTTACCTCATTAATATGACCTTGTACAATTAAAATAGGATTTAAGTGAGTTTCAAAATACACTTTTACCCCCATGGGTAGTAAATCGGATAATGCGGTAGTTTTATTTAATACATAGTTATCGGGGTAATGCAATAATTTAAGCATAAAATTATTTACATAATTAATAATACCCTGTTGCGATGTTATAATGTAACCGCAAGGCAAAATATTGGTTAATTGGTGAACTTCTGTATTCATCAGCTCTTATCTAAATAGTGTTTAATAGCGGCAATTGTTTCGGCAGGCGTTGTTAAATGTGGGCAATGCCCAGTAGCCTTTAACACTTTAAGCGTACTGTGTTTAATATGGTTGCTTACATAATTACCCACTTCTAATGGCGCAAGTATATCATTACTACATTGTAATATTAAGGTAGGCGTGGTTATTTTGGGTAAGCAAGTTCGGCTATCGCCTTTAAAAGTAACTAAGGCAAAATGCTTGGCAATTTCAGGATTATTGCGGCAAAAACTTTGGGCCAGTTCTTCGGCATATTCGGGTTTTTCGGGGTTGCCTACTATTACAGGTGCTATTGCACTGCTCCACCCCAGGTAATTATGTTGCATAGTAGCCAGCATCTCATCAATATCACTTAATGCAAAGCCACCATTATAGCCATCATCATTCAAATAACAAGGCGAAGGGCATACCATTATTAAATTTTTACACAATTGAGGCCTATTTATAGCTACCAAAGCAGCTGTCATTGCGCTTACCGAGTGGCCAATAAGGTTAATGTTTTTAAAATTAAAAAAATCACATATCTCAATCACATCATCGGCATAACCTTGCAATGTATTGTATTTTTCGAAGTCATAAACGGCAATATCTGATTTACCCGAACCCACCAAATCAATCAAAACAATTTTATACTGCTGTACAAATGCGGGAGTAATGTATCGCCACATATTTTGGTCGCAACCGTAACCGTGTATAAAAAATAATACCTCGTTACCCTCGCCTATAATATGAATATTGTTTTTTTTTATTAACATAATTTTTTGAGCAAAAAATTTAATAAACACAGTTATTTACCATCACCTATTGTTTTGATACCTAAACCATACCAAGTTATATAAGCAATGATAAGCCAAATTTAAAATTTATACATCAAGCCCAGCTAAAAAAAAATAAAAACTACACAACAACTACATAAAAGGCATGATATAATTGTTTATGCTCCGTTTATTTATTAAGCCATAAAAAAATATGTTTTGCAACATTAAACCTTTTGCTAAATTGCAAGTCTTCAAAATAAAAAGGTTTATTTAATTTATGGTAGATGATGCGCTAATTCTTTCGAAATTTACTGATGATAAAACCCGTGAAGAAGCTTTTAACCTACTCATAAATAAGTATCAACAAAAAATATATTGGCAAATTAGGCGCATTGTAATTAACCACGATGATGCCGATGATGTAGTACAAGAAGTATTTATTAAAATTTGGAAAAATTTAGCTTCGTTTAGGCAAGATGCACAATTATTTACTTGGCTTTACCGCATTGCTACCAACGAAAGTTTAACCTTTATAAAAAAAAAACAAGCCCGAAATAATATATCATTAGATGATTTATCCCTAAAAATGAGCGAAAGTTTAAATACCGACCCTTATTTTACTGGCAACGAAATAGAAAAAAAATTACAACAAGCCCTATTAGGCTTACCCGAAAAACAACGCTTAGTTTTTAATATGCGCTATTACGATGATTTAAAATTTCAAGAAATATCAGATATTTTAGGTACCAGCGTGGGTGCATTAAAAGCATCGTACCATTTAGCCGCAAAAAAAATAGAACAATTTGTAAAAACCAATGATTAATTAAATTTTTTGAGCGCTATTTAACACAATTATTAAACAATAAAAACATGGCAACACACGATAAAATACACGGCTTTACAGTTCCTCAAGGTTATTTCGATAACCTACAAGGCCGTATAAATAGCAATATTTTTATAGATAATGTAAAGACTAAAAATACAACATCGGGCTATATTACCCCCCATTTATATTTCGATAATTTGGCCGTAAAGCTATCGCAAGTAGCCATAAATAATAATAAAAGCCATAAAACAGCAAAAATTATACCCCTGTACGCTTTAAAATATGCCGCAGCTGCCTGCATTTTACTCGTTACAACCTTTGCTATTTATCTTAATAGCTCGTACCCATCAAAAACACAAAACCAATTAACCAATATATCTAACGAAGATATCGAACTATACCTACAAAACGAAACCAACGCTGCCGATATGCCATTAATTATAGAAAATGTAGAAAACACTTTTTTGCCAGTTAACCAAAGCATTAGCAACCAAGACTTAAATGAATACTTAAACGAATCTATATAAACATGAAAATTATAAAGCTATATATATGTATCCTATTGTTTTGCCTTTCGGCAGATTTTACCTTTGCCCAAGAGCATAGAAAAGAAAAAATAGA
Source organism: Sphingobacteriales bacterium (assembly GCA_004292865.1). Classification (GTDB taxonomy): domain Bacteria; phylum Bacteroidota; class Bacteroidia; order Sphingobacteriales; family Sphingobacteriaceae; genus Pseudopedobacter. The sequence continues at coordinate 1,044 of RDXP01000178.1, read as the reverse complement.
AGCCATAAAAGTTGCTTTTATTACCAGCAAGCTAGATTTAACAACCGAAGAAGCACAAAAATTTTGGCCTGTTTACAATCAATACCATAAAGAATTAACCGAACTATTTGAACTACGTCGAGAAGCCCGTAAAAACGATGATAATTCCTTAGACGAAGATTTAGAATACGATATTAAAATAGTAGCTGTACGAAAAAAATATAGAAACGAATTTTTAAAAGTATTATCGCCCGAAAAAACCAGCCACTTTTACCAAGCCGAGCGAGAGTTTAGAGAAGAATTGATAAAACAATTAAAAAATCGCCGTCAGTAAAGGCACCTCTTTTTTGCAATTTAAAACAATACATGAAAACCCACAAAAAATACTACACCATACCAGCCCCACCCGAAGAGGTATATTTGGCATTAACCAACCCTTTAAGCATCAAGCTATGGAGTGGGGGCGAAGCCCAAATGAGTACCGAAGCCGAATCTGAATTTTCGTTATACGATGGCGATATTGTGGGCAAAAACCTAGCCTTCGAAGAAAACAAAAAAATAATACAGCAATGGTATTTCGATGGGCAAAATGAAGCATCAATAGTAACCATAAAACTTCACCAACACCCCAAAGGAACATCCGTAGAATTATTACACACCAATATACCCGACGAAAATTTTGACGAATTTGTAGATGGCTGGAATACCAGCTATTTTGCCGAATTACACGAGTTTTTTGAAGATTAAATCAACACAGCCTTCACATCTTTGCACCTCACCAATAAACATTTTACTTTTCATCTTTGATATTAACCTTAAAAAGTTAATTTTGCAAAAATAAACGGAAAACCGCTTTTTAAAATAAAGCAATACATACACAAAATATATAAAAAATATATGCCAAACGTTGGAAAAATAGCACAAATTATCGGCCCAGTTGTCGATGTAAGTTTTGCAAATGACGCAGCTCATTTACCTAAAATTTATAGCGCACTGGTAATTACAAAAGAAAACGGACAAAAAATTGTTTTAGAAGTTCAACAACACTTAGGCGAAGACCGTGTA
>RDXP01000177.1 GCA_004292865.1 Sphingobacteriales bacterium | reverse complement strand
AACACAAAATTATCACTTATCGCAATTATGGCAATTACTTTTGCTGTAAGCTCTTGTAAAAAAGATAAAAAAGAATTACCCCCTGTAGATGAAAACGAACTTATTACCACCATCAAAGTTAAATTTACCAATGCTACTAACCCAACAGATGTAAAAACATTTACTTGGAAAGATTTAGATGGACAAGGCGGGGCAGACCCTGTTGTGGACGAAATAAAATTAGCAACCAACAAAACCTACAAAATGGAAGTAACAGCCGTACTTAACGAAACTACCAACCCCGCCCAAGATATTACCGAAGAAATAAAAGAGGAGGATTACGAACATTTATTTGTTTACAAACCAAGCACTAACCTACTAACAGTACAAATTACCGATAAAGATAAAAATAATTACTACGTAGGTTTAATGGCTGATGTAAATACAAATACGGCTAAAAACGGAACATTACAAATTATTTTACGCCACCAGCTAGGCGTTAAAGATGGTACCGAAGCCCCAGGAAGTACTGATTTTGATATTACCTATCCCGTTAAAATACAATAAATTAGCATTACAAAAAAAACACCCCAATTTATTGGGGTGTTTTTTTTTATAGTCCATTGTATAAAAGCCTAGGCCTAGTTTTTTTAAACACAAAAAAACAAATCATCCATTTTGATAATTTTACTACATTTGCATCATCCATTTCACACTGTTTACAGCAGTATCAATTGATAGCATGAAACCGTATCAAACCTTATTATACTACTGCTATACGCCTATAGCCGATGCCGAAAATTATGCGGCTGTTCATTTAAAATTTTGCAAATCCTTAGGTTTAACTGGTCGTATTATTATTGCCCAAGAAGGTATAAATGGTACGGTATCGGGAACTGTAGCGCAATGCCAAGCATATAAAGATTACATACATAACGACGATAGATTTGTTGCCTTAGATTTTAAAACCGATGAGGTAGATGCCCCTTCGTTTGTAAAAATGCACTGCCGTTATAAATCCGAAATTGTGTACTCGGGGTTAAAAGACCCTAACGTAATTAACCCTAACCACCGTACTGGTGTACATTTGGCTGCTGCCGATTTTTTAAAGATGAAAGACCTTGATGATGTAGTTTTATTAGATGTGCGCTCAAATTACGAACACAATATAGGTAAATTTAAAAATGCTGTAACGCTTGATATTGATAATTTTAGAGATTTTCCGGCCAAGATAAACGAGCTGGCGCAGTACCGAGATAAAAAAATTATAACCTATTGTACAGGCGGCATTAAGTGCGAAAAAGCCTCGGCATTATTGTTACACGAGGGGTTCCAAAACGTATATCAACTACATGGGGGCATTGTTAAATACGGTAAAGAGGTAGCTGGCGAAGATTTTGAAGGCAAGTGTTATGTGTTTGATAATCGTATTGCGGTAGATGTAAATACGGTAAACCCTGTGGTTATTTCTACATGTTTTAATTGCGCTACGGCCACTACCAAAATGATAAACTGTGCCAATCCCGAGTGTAACGAACATTTTACACAATGCGATACCTGTGGCGAAACCCTAGACGGCTGTTGCAGTACAACCTGCCAAAATCACCCCCGAAAACGACCCTATAATGGTACGGGTTACTATGTTAAGAATTTTTGATTGCTAGTTTAGGGATTTTTGATTTTATATAATACCAAGTTTTGATTTACTGATTTAGGATTTAAGCGAACCGTTTGGGGTGTGATGTAGGATTTATGTTATATAGTGTTTTAATGTAAACGCACAACCGCCTTTAGGTTATGGAGTTACCGCCAAATACGTTTTTCAATAAATTTATTTATTACTTCAATCCGCTTTTAAGAAAAAGTCGTTCATCAAAATTAAACGAATCAACCGATATTATTTTAATTTTTTTGAAATCTTTATGTCTTGGGTTAATCAAATAATTAAATTCACCTTGTACAATGGCAGATGGTACTTTTAAAACCAAACAATTAGATATTTTAACAAAATTATTCCCAATTTCCTGTGTTGAGTACGAATGTGGGTAGCTACGCCAATCGTGTGGCAAGCTAGTTGCCAGTAATTCTTTGGTGCTCGAGCCATCGGGTATTTCAATAGCTATAATCACATAATTGGTAGGCAAAATTCCTAGTGGGGTATGTACCGCAATTTCGGTAGTACACAAAGCCCTCGAATCGCTGGTATATAACAAAGCAACGCCTTTACTGTTCCATCTGCCACCGCTTTTTTCGGCACCTTTGCCCGATAAATCCCTAGCAAAATCAGCTTTACTTAACCTAAAAACTATCATGCTAAAACGCCATGCTCAATTTTTGTTAATTCATCTTTTAAAAGATTTATACCAAAAGAGTTATCTAGCATTTCTTTAGGTTTAATTTTACCTAAGGCAAAATTTTGAGTATTTAACCATAAGTTAAACTGGCTAACATTACCAAAAACTTCGGCACCTTTATTTTGTAATAAAGCAATTTCTATAATTTTCTCTGATTGTAGGGTATCAAAAGTTTTTTCTTCTTGTTTATATCTTAGCATGGTACGTTCAGAAAGGTGTAAAAAACCAGCCCATTCTATTAGGTTAAATGGGCCACTATTTGCAAAATTTATAAATTTTTTGTAATTTATACCTTTGCGCACTTGCTCTATTAGCCAAAATATATTATTGCCATCTACGGCATTATATACTGCCATTGGTTCTTTTACAATGTTTTCTGTGCTTTGTTTTAAGTCTTCGGCACTAAGGTATGTTGTGCGATTTTCGTTTTTTGGCATTTGTTTATTATTTTAAGGTGTAAAATAAAGTTGGCTTGTGTTTTATTTCTCCCCACAAATATATGTATTTTGTCTTGGGTTTTTCAGCATTTGTCCATCTTTATTTTTTTATTTTTTTTTTTTACTTCAAAATTGCCATTATTTTGGGGAGTATATTTATCAATTTAATCAGCTTAAGTTACATTTTAAAGCCTTAATTAAATATATCGTTTTACTTTTTTTTCTTTCTCTAGGCCGTGTATGGTTTCTTATAATTTTTACTTTTTAATTTTTAATTTGGTGTAATCCTATTTCTTATCTTTGCGCCAATAATATGAATAAAAAAGTTGCATTTTATACGCTAGGCTGTAAGCTAAATTATTCCGAAACGTCGGGTATTGCCCGCCAGTTTACAAGCGCAGGTTTTGGTATTGTACAATTTATTGATGGTGCCGATGTATATATTATTAATACCTGCTCGGTTACCGATAATGCCGATAAAAAATGCCGTAAAGTAGTAAAAGAAGCCCTTAAACATTCGCCCAATGCTTATATTGTTATTGTGGGATGTTATGCCCAGTTAAAACCCGAAGAAATTACAAAAATACAAGGCGTAGATATGGTATTGGGTGCTGCCGAAAAATTCCAAATTATTGATTACATAACCGATTTAACTAAACAGCCCAAAGCTTTGGTGTATCAGCAAGATATTGCTAATACCAATCAGTTTGTACCTTCGTACTCCATTGGCGATAGAACCCGAACTTTTTTAAAAGTGCAAGATGGTTGCAATTACTCATGCACCTTTTGTACCATACCATTGGCTAGGGGTGCCAGCCGTAGCGATACCATCGAAAGTGTATTGGCGCAAGTAGCGCAAATTGCTGCATCTGGTGTAAAAGAAATAGTGCTTACAGGGGTAAATTTGGGCGATTTTGGCATCCGCAATAGCGAAAGAGAAAATACTTTTTTTGATTTAGTGCAAGTATTAGATAAAACAGAAGGGATAGAAAGGTTTAGGATTTCATCTATCGAGCCCAATTTATTAACCAATGAAATTATAGATTTTGTAGCCAACTCCAATAAATTTGTACCTCATTTTCATATCCCATTACAATCGGGCTCACCCAAAATATTGGGTTTAATGCGTAGGCGATACAAGCAAGAAATATATACCGAACGGGTAAATTATATTAAACAACTGATGCCTAATTGCTGCATAGGTGTTGATGTTATTGTAGGTTTCCCAGGCGAAAGCGATGCTGATTTTTTAGAAACCTATAATTATTTAAACGAATTAGAAATTTCTTACCTACACGTATTTACCTACTCGGAACGAGAAAATACCCTAGCCGCAACAATGGCCGATAGCGTAAGCGCAAGTAAACGAGCCGAAAGAAGCAAAATGCTACACATATTATCCGACAAAAAACGAAGAGCATTTTACCAAACACAGTTAAATACCACAGCCCAAGTACTTCTTGAAGCCGACCATAAAGAAGGCTATATGCATGGCTTTACCCCAAATTATGTAAAGGTTAAACTACATTACGACCCCTTGCTTATCAACGAATTACAAGCAGTATCACTAGATACCATTTTACCCGATGGCGAAATGATGGCCACCCCAATTCCCGAATTATTGATACATTAACACCAAATTTTACGCAATATGTTTCCTACCATATCTCATCTTATACAATATTTTACAGGCTTTTATATTCCGTTACCTATACAAACTTTTGGTTTTTTTGTAGCCTTGGCCTTTATAGCCGCTTATTGGGCTTTTACGCAGGAGTTTATCAGGAAAGAAGCATTGGGGCAAGTACTTCCGTTTCATAAAACAATTTTAATAGGTAAACCTGCAAGTATTAGCGAATTAATTTTAAATAGTTTATTTGGCTTTTTAATAGGCTATAAATTTGTTTACGGCTTGCTTAATTATGCCGCTTTTGTTAACAATCCGCAAGAGTTTATTCTTTCAACAGCAGGTAATTTGCTGGCTGGTATTGCCCTTGCGGGGATATTTGTTTACTGGGCTTACGCCGAAAAAAACAAAACAAAACTAGCCCAACCCAAAACAGTACAAATTACTGTTCACCCATACCAATTAATGGGTACCTTAATTACTTGGGCGGCTATTTGGGGAATACTAGGAGCAAAACTTTTTGATAACTTAGAAAACTGGGACAGGTTTATGCAGGACCCTATACAAGGTTTATTAAGTTTTAATGGTTTAACTTATTACGGTGGTTTACTATTTGGCGCAGTAACGGTATTATATATTTCGAGCAAAAACGGTATTAAAAAAGTGTACATGAGCGATATTGCTGGCCCAGGTTTAATGCTGGCTTATGCCATTGGGCGTATGGGTTGCCACCTATCTGGCGATGGCGATTGGGGGATAGTAAATACAGCTATAAAACCTAGCTGGCTATCGTGGGCTCCCGATTGGGCTTGGGCTTTTAAGTATCCACATAATGTAATTAATGAAGGAATTTTAATACCAGGCTGTGAGGGTAAATTTTGCTATCAATTACCCGATGCTGTATTTCCAACGCCGCTTTACGAAAGTGTACTTTGCCTTTTATTATTTCTATTTTTATGGAGCATACGTAAACACATAAAAATACCAGGCATGTTGTTTTCTATATATTTAATTGTAAACGGATTAGAGCGTTTTTTTATCGAACTTATACGGGTAAACTCCAAATACCATGTGGCTGGCTTATCATTTACACAAGCCGAACTCATCTCATCTATATTGGTATTATTGGGTTTAATAGGGGTGGCTTGGTCGTACACAGATTTTAAAAAAAATGAAAAATTAACTTAATATTTTATACATGAACTACGAAAGCATTTGCCTACAAGTAACCGAAATAGCTAAGCAAACAGGCCAATTTATACGCAGCGAAGCCCGAAATTTTACTGCCGAAAAAATAGAATATAAAGGCTTAAACGATATGGTTTCGTATGTTGATAAAACTGCCGAAGAACGTATTATAGCAGCTTTAAGGCACATTATTCCCGAAGCAGGTTTTATTGGCGAAGAAAATACGAACAACAAAATGGCCGAAACCTATAACTGGATTATCGACCCACTGGACGGTACCACCAATTTTATACACGGCATACCCACTTATGCCGTTAGCATTGCGCTAAAAATGAATAACGAATTGGTAATAGGCGTGGTGTACGAAGTAGAACGTGATGAATGTTTTTACGCTTGGCAAGGGAGTAAAGCGTATTTGAATGGGAAAGAAATTCATGTATCCGACAACCCAACTTTAGAAAAATCATTGATAGCCACAGGTTTTCCTTATTATGATTTTAAGCGCCAGCAAAACTATATGGCTTTATTTAACGAAGTAATGCAAAAATGCCATGGCCTACGCCGCATAGGAGCCGCAGCGGTTGATTTAGCTTATACCGCTTGTGGTAGGTTTGATGCATATTTTGAATACAACTTAAAACCTTGGGATATTGCCGCTGGTATTTTAATTGTAAAGCAAGCTGGCGGGCAAGTTTTTGATTTTGATGGTGGCGATAATGCCCTTACAACTTGCGATATAATTGCCACCAATGGCAAAGTTTCAGTAGAACTAATGCAGATAATTAAGAAACATTTTAATTAAACATTAATAAAAACGACTTTAAAAAGCCCGTTGCCCGAAGCCCGAAGCCCGAAGCCCGTTGCCCGCAGCCCTCAAAAACTACCCCGAAATAGCATTTATAATATCATACTGCGTAATAATTTCGATTTTTCCGTTCGCATCTTCTACCAATACAGCCGAGTTTTCTTTATTTATTAAGCCCGAAATTCTATCAATCGAGGTGTTTAAATCTACAAATGGAAAAGAGGATGTTTGTATAGAGGAAATTTTTGAAGAACGTATAGAAGGTTTTTCTAATAAAGCCGTTAAAATATCGCCTTCGGTAAGTTTGCCAATCACCATACCTTGTTGCATTACAGGTATTTGCGAAATATTTAATGATTTCATGGTATTAATGGCTTCCAAAACTGATTTATTATTATCAATGGTAACCATTTCCTGCGGCTCACGTTTGGCCAATATAGATTTTGCAGTAAGTTTTTCATCTTCCAAAAATCCTCGCTCACGCAACCAATCCTCGTTATACATTTTGCCTAAGTAACGGGTCCCATGGTCGTGAAAAATAATTACTACAACGGCATCGTCGGTGAGTTCGTTTTTTAACTGTAACAATCCCGCCACAGCGGCACCAGCCGAATTACCCGCAAAAATACCTTCTTTACGGGCAATATCGCGGGTCATTAAAGCTGCATCTTTATCACTAACTTTTTCAAATTTATCAATAATGTTAAAGTCCACATTTTTGGGTAAAAAATCTTCGCCAATGCCTTCGGTAATGTAAGGGTAAATTTCTTTTTCGTCGAAAATACCAGTTTCCTTAAATTTTTTAAATACCGAGCCGTAGGTATCAATTCCCCAAATTTTAATATCAGGATTTTGCTCTTTCAAATATTTACCCGTACCCGATATGGTACCGCCTGTACCTACGCCTACAACCAAGTGTGTAATTTTTCCTTCGGTTTGTGCCCATATTTCGGGCCCTGTTTGTTCGTAATGCGCTTTCGAATTCGATAAGTTATCATACTGGTTAGGCTTCCACGAATTAGGCACTTCTTTTTCTAGCCTCGATGAAACCGAATAATAGGAGCGAGGGTCGGCTGGCTCAACATCGGTAGGGCACACAATTACCTCGGCACCAAATGCTTTTAAGGCATCTACTTTTTCTTTCGATTGTTTATCGGTAGTGGTAAAAATACATTTATAGCCTTTTATTACGGCGGCTATGGCTAGCCCCATGCCTGTATTGCCCGATGTACCTTCAATAATAGTACCGCCAGGTTTTAGCTTTCCACTACGTTCGGCTTCTTCAATCATCATTAAAGCCATCCTATCTTTTATAGAATTTCCAGGGTTAGTAGTTTCAATTTTGGCTAAAATTGTACCTTTTACCTCTTTGGTTATTTTATTAAGTTTTACCAGTGGCGTATTGCCTATGGTTTCCAAAATATTGTTTTTCCACATAGGGTAAAGGTAAAAATTAATAAGATAAGCACAGCAAAAAGAAAATATTTACCCCAAATAGTACATTATTTTGCCATTTTTAATTGCATAAAATTAAATAACATTTGTGCCAATAAAAACCATCAATATCCAAATAACATTTTTTTTGGAAAACATAGTGTATTGCTTATTAATTTAAGCTAGCCCCGTGTTACGCTTTAGTCCCGATGAAAAATCGGGAGCTGCCGCTTCACCCGGGTTTAAAAACAAAGGGCTGGTAGTATTTAACCACCAGCCCCTCTGTATAACAAAATAGCTTATTCTTTAATAAACTTTTTTACAGATATTAAATCACGTGTTTTACTGTTTTTTATTTTAACAGCATAAGCACCCTTTGGCAATTGCGAAACATTGATTTCTAAATTTATATTTTTGCTATAATTTTGTTTTACAACTGATTTCCCCAAAACATCAAACACCTCTAGTGTTACATCTTGTTTTTGTGATTGAGGTAAAATAACCGTTAATATATTTACCACAGGGTTAGGGTACACCGAAATTAAAGATTCATTCATCTCACTTAAATCAGTATAGTTTACAGTTTGAAAGCCTACTACGTTTTCGGTACCGTTATTATCAATTTGTTTTAATTTATAATAATTTAATCCAAGTACAGGGTTATTATCAATGTGCGAATAGTTTTGCTGTGTTGTACCATTGCCTTTTGCTTTTATTTCGCTTAAAAAGTTAAATGTTTTACCATCAGTCGATTTTTCGATTATAAAGGCTTTGTTATCCTTTTCGGATAAAGTTTTCCAAGCCAGTAGCGTACCTGCATTAATTTTGCTTGCCTTAAATGATAATAAATCTATAGGTAACGATTTTGGATTAAATTTTAAAACCAACCTGTTGTTACCAAACGTAGCGGCCACATTTTTATCAATGGTAAAGCTATATGTTTTGTTCGCTTCGTTTATTTCGGTTTCGCTGTTTAGGTAGTTATCTTTTAAAATAATAGTTTTATTGTTAGCGGGGCTAATATCTGTAAATTGTAAATTACAGGTAGCTGTTTGGCTGGTGTTTACAGTTAGTGGTATTTCATCAACGGTATTAATGGCAGGCATAAAATTAATGGCCAATGCGTTGTTATTAATATCTAAAGTATTTAAAACGCTTGAGTTATTGCCTAAGTAAGGGGCATCTGCATTATCAAAATCGGCCTTAAAGCCATCTTCAAAAACAATAGCAGTTTCTTCTTCGCTTGTTGGGCTTTGCAGTTTCATTCTAAACACTTTTCTTTCGGCAGTAGCAAATGTGTTTTTGCTTGGCTTGGCTATTAAAAGCCTTGCGGGTGCAGGTGGCGAAGTTGCTGCTACTTTATGGCTTTCCATAAAATTTATTGTTTGGCCAGTTCCAACATTGGTGGCTCTAATATAAAAACCTTGCCCTGGTTGTATATACCTTGCAGGTAAGGCACTTGCCGTACCGCCCGATGTGTTGTATGGTTGTGTATTATTAACCGTTACCCCATTGCTATAAGTTACCATACCTTGTTTATCGGGTTTTATAATGGATAACATATTATCGATAATGCTGCTGTTTGTGGCTCTAAAAGCATCAAAATCAATGGTAGAAGGGTAGGGGTTACCTATGGCATTTAGGCCATCGTAATTTGCATCACTATTATTGGTTTTTGAAATGTTAATGGGTATAGTGCCTTTATTAATAGTGCCTTCGTAGGTCATAGTTACGTTTTCGGGTATGGTAAAAGGTGCTGCATATTTATTGGCAGGGCTAGTTCTATTTCCTCTAAAAAAGAGGAAATAATTTTGACCAACGGCAATTTTTTGTCCAAATAATATATTGGGTACATTATTAAACTGGCTTACAGCCGAAGTAACAGGTTCGTTATAGGTAACAAGGTTGGGCGCATTTGGGCCTGGGCCTGTACCTACATCAAATCCATTGCTTGCGCCACCTGGGCCTGTTATTAACATACGGTTTTTTAATTGTTGAAAAACGGTACTATCGGTTGTACTGTTACTGGCATCGTTTACTGGCGAACTTATCATACGTGTACCACGGGCATTGGCATTGCCACCTGTAAAAAACGATTGTACATTTACTAGTCCGCTTACATTTGCTCCTGTAGCTGTAGCTAATGCAGCAATGCTGGATGTAGTAGTAGCTGTAGAAACTAAGGTAAGGTTACCCATACCTGATGCTAAAATTGAATTTGTACCCGATAAATTAACTACGCCATTTATTAAAACAGGATTGCTTAAAGTAACCGTAGCATTACGGCTTTGCGTATAATTTAACAAGCTACGTGTGGCTGCACTAGTTTGGTTTAAGCCAATACTTGCTGCACCCGAGCCACCAATAGCTATTGAAGATGTAGCCGAGCCTGTAATTTGGGTACTGGAGGTTATCGTACCATTTAGGGTTAAGGTATTATTAGCTCCAATTACCAAACTACTACCAGAATTTGTGGTAAGGCCGTTTTCAACCGTTAAAGCAGAACCTAAATTAACTGCGCCAGTACCGCTTAGCGTTAAGTTGGTAATGCCAGCTGCACCTGATGGTTCTTGTAAAAATGTCCACATGGGGGCTACGGCATTGGGTAGGGTTATGGCCGATGAGCTATTTAATACCAAGGATGATGTTGCCGAAGTACGCAGCCAGCCCTGATTAGTACCCGAACCTATAATATTACCCCCAAGGGTTAAACTTGTACCCGCATTTACATATAAAGTACCCAAAGTAAGTGTAAGCGTATTGGGTACAATTAAGTTATTATTAGCAAAAACATGCCCCCAGCCATTCTTAGTTAAATTAGAAATAGTGTTGCTTGTAAATACACTTGGGCTTATGGTTAAATCTACCGTGGTTGGGTTGGTAAATTCTACCGTACCTGCCGTAGCATTTACACTACCACTTGTGCGGGTAATGCTATTGCCCGAGTAGGTAAGTTTATTGCTTCCTAAGTTTAAAGTACCAGCGGTTAAGGTTAGGTTGCCTGCAATATTAATATCGGCACCTAAAGCCCCAGCAGTAGTTTGCGATGGGTTGTTCCAAGTAAAGTTTTGAAAATTTTGTCCGCTAATACCCGCAGGTACAATAGAGTTTGTAGTATAACCAGCTACATTACAGGTAGAACCTGCAAGCCAAGTGGCTGTGGGTATAGTGCCCCCTGTGGTAGTAAAAGCATGGTTATATTGCCCACCACTATTAAAATTTATTAAGCCTGCCGTATTGGTAATGGTACCCGAGTTTTGTAAAATACCTGTTACATTTACATCGGTACCTGCGCCATTGTTTACAGTAAAGGTTTGACCGCTGTTAATGGTGAGCTGCCCACCGCTATTTATGGTTAGTTGGTCGGCGGTTACGGCCGAACTTACTGATACGGTATGTGGGGATTGTATGGTTATGGTACCTGATGCGCTGGATGGAGCTACGGTTGCACTTTGCCACACACTACCCGTAAAACTTTCCCAAGTGGGTTCAACATTCCAAGTATTTAGTAATGCTGTATTCCAGCATCCAGCGGTACTGCTGCGGTAATTATCGCCGGTGGCGGTTAAAATAGCTTCATTGGCACCTATATCGAAAGCGGTTATGGCTGCCAAAGGGTTTCCATAATAATCGGTACTGCCAATGCTAAGGCTGTAAGGTGAAACATTTAGCCTCACACCAGCTCCAATGGCCGTACCGCCTGTTTTTAATTTATAAGCCGATATGGTAGTTAAAACACTTCCTCCACCTAATAGGGGTACATTGGATGGTGCCGAACCTGTTATTGCACCCACAACTGTACCAGCCTTGCCTGGCCATATTAAGCCAGGGTCGGTAGTAATGCCTGTATTGGCACCACTACCGCCTACTTTTTCTTGGTTAGTA
>RDXP01000176.1 GCA_004292865.1 Sphingobacteriales bacterium | reverse complement strand
TCTAGTTTAGAAGTTACCACCGCCGAAACCGCATTAAAAGAAGCCGAAACCAATTACATAGGCGCATTATACGACGCATTAATTAACAAAGTAAATTTAGACAAAGCATTAGGGCGCATACGATAGGGCTTTTGTGCTTAGTTTTAAATGTTTATCAACAAAAAAAATCATCAACACCAAAAAATAAATAAAAATGAAAAAAGTACTATTAACCGCACTAACCGCCTTATTATTTGCAGCTTGTAATAACGCACCCAAAGATAAAACTGCCCAACTGGCCGAGTTAAAAAAACAACAAGCCGAAATTAACAGCAACATTGCAAAGCTAGAAACCGAAATCGGCGCAAAGCAAGAAAAAATTTACAAAGATGTTTCGGTAGTTGAGGTTAGCGCAAGCACCTTTAAAAACTATATAGAAATACAAGGTAAAGTTGATGCCGAGCAAAACGTACAAGTAAACGCACAAGCACCAGGTGTAATTACCAATATTATGGTAAAAATTGGGCAAAATGTAAGCAAAGGCCAAGTGTTGGCACAGCTTGATGATGCCGTGTTGCGCCAAAGCATAGCACAGGTAGAAACCCAGTTAGATTTGGCTACCACTTTATTTATGCGCCAAAAAAACCTTTGGGACCAAAAAATAGGCACCGAAGTACAGTTTTTAAGTGCCAAAACCCAAAAACAAGGTTTAGAAAAACAATTGGCCGTAGTAAAACAACAGGCATCAATGTACAAAGTTACTGCCCCTATAAGTGGAACTGTTGATTTAATGGATTGGAAAATTGGCCAAGCCATACAACCCGGCGTACCCGGCATACGCATTATAAATGCTTCGGTATTAAAGGCAAAAGCATTGGTATCAGAAACTTATGCTGGCAAAATAGATATGGGCGATGAGGTAGAAGTTTTAGTACCCGATGCGCAAGATTCGTTGGTAAGCAAAATAGCTTTTGCATCAAAAAATATCGACCCAGCTTCACGTAGTTTTAATATCGAAGTTAAAATACCATCGAAAGCTACCTTTAGGCCAAATATGCTAGCTATTTTAAAAATTGTAGATTATAAAAAAGCTAATGCCTTAACAGTGCCTGTAAAAGCGATACAAAAATCAGAAAACGGCGATTTTGTTTTGCTTTCGCAAGATGCTAAAGTGGTAAAAGCCAACATAAAAGTAGGTAAAATTTACAACGGAAATGCCGAAGTTTTAAGTGGCCTTAAAGCTGGCGATAAAGTAATTACCCTTGGCTTTAATGGCTTAAACGAAGGCGATTTGGTAAAGTTTTAATAGCCTAAGTTGGATTGTCACCGCTTTTATTTGCGTTAATGATGGTAGCGGCATCCTTTTTTTCTTAGCCCATTTTGCTCCCCCTTCGGGGGCTGGAGGGAAAGGGCTAAGAAAAAAAGATAAAGCGAACAGCGTGTTTAAACGCCCAAATCATTAAAAAAATTACTAACAGAACCTAGCTTTAATAAAAAATAAATCATACATCAAAAACAAAAAAAGATGAAAGATAGTAACAAAGAATTTGGCCCATCAAGCTGGGCTATCGATAACAAAACCGCTATTTATGTGCTTACCCTATTGCTTTTAATAGCGGGCTATTTTGCATACAATAGCTTGCCGAAAGAAAATTTCCCCGAAATATCTATCCCAAAAATATTTGTAAAAACCATATACCCTGGCACATCGCCCGCTAATATGGAAAACTTGGTAACCAAGCAGTTAGAAACGCAAATAAAAGGTGTACAAGGGTTAAAAAAAATTACATCAAACTCTTACCAAGATTTTTCGTTTATAACTGCCGAGTTTAACTCAAAAGTAAGTATAAAAGATGCCAAGCAGCGCATAAAAGATGCGGTGGATAAAGCCAAGCAAGATTTACCCAATAACCTGCCCGACGACCCCGAAGTTATTGATATTAACCTGGCCGATTTGCCCATTATGTACCTTAACCTTTCGGGAAATTATGATTTAAAAACCCTGAAAAAATATGCCAAAAATTTAAAAGACCGCATAGAAGCTATGCCCGAAATTTCGGGGGTTGATTTGGTAGGTGCATTAGATAACGAAGTGCAAATAAATGTGGATATGAACAAAATGGCTTCCACCCAAATATCGTTTGGCGATATTGAGCGGGCTATTGGTTACGAAAACATTTCGGCATCGGGCGGTACCGTACCCAGCGATGGCATTCGCCGAACGTTAAACATTAAAAAAGAGTTTAAAGATGCTACCGAAATATCAAACACGATTATAAAAACCCCATCGGGCGCATCGGTTTACTTGCGAGATATTGCCCAAGTGGTAGATGGTTTTAAAGAGCAAGAATCGTTTGCTAGGCTAGCGGGTAAAAACGTAATTACGTTAAATGTTAAAAAACGATCAGGCCAAAACCTTATCGAAGCATCTGATAAAATACGTGAACTGGTTGCCGAAATGAAAGCAAAAGAGTTTCCTAAAGGCTTAGAAATTGTTACCACCGGCGACCAATCCGACAAAACCCGTGTAACCCTACACGATTTAATAAACACCATTGTTATTGGTTTTATTTTGGTTACCCTGATTTTGATGTTTTTTATGGGCATTACTAACGCATTTTTTGTGGCATTATCGGTGCCGCTATCAATGTGTGTGGCATTTTTATTAATGCCTACCATTGGTTTCACCATGAATATGATTGTGCTTTTCTCGTTCCTTTTAGCCCTAGGTATTGTGGTTGATGATGCCGTGGTGGTGATAGAAAACACCCACCGTATTTTCGATAATGGCAAAGTACCTATAAAACAAGCAGCTAAAATGGCCGCTGGAGAAGTGTTTTTACCAGTTTTTTCGGGTACTATGACAACCCTTGCGCCTTTTATTCCACTCGCTTTTTGGCCTGGGGTAATTGGGCAGTTTATGTTTTTTTTACCTATAACGCTAATTATAACTTTGCTGGCATCGCTAGTGGTGGCATATATTATCAACCCTGTTTTTGCGGTCGATTTTATGGAGTCTCACGCTGCCGATGAGGTGTATAAACCAACTTTTGATAAAAAGGTAAAACGTACGTTACTGTACTTTGCTGGGGCTGCTGCGCTAGCGTATTTTATCAACTTTGGCTTTGGTAACTTTGTGGTACTAATGGCTATATTGTATTTGGTACAGCACTTTATATTAGAAAAAGCTATCCGAAAATTCCAAAAAAATACCTGGCCAAAAGTGCAAGATAAATATGCTGGCTTTTTAAACTGGGCATTGCACCGCCCATACACCATTTTGGGTAGCACATTAGGATTATTGGTTTTTTCGATAGTTTTTACAGGAATTATGAAACCTAAATTTGTGTTTTTCCCCGAAGCCGACCCTAACTTTGCTTACGTGTATTTAACGCTACCAACAGGTACCGACCAAGCTTATACTAATGAGGTTACCAAACAAATTGAGAAAAAAGTTACCCAAGTGGTAGATAGCTTGGGCAGGCATAATGTATCGTCGATACTATCGAACGTTACCGTAGGCGTAACCGACCCGCAAGATGAAGACCAAGGTAATTACCCCAACCGTGGTAAAGTTACGGTAGCTTTTGTAGAGTTTGGCGAGCGTGAAGGTAAACGCTCGAGCGAGTATTTAGAAGCAATGCGTAAAGCTATAAAAGGTGTGGCTGGGGCCGAGATTTCGGTAACACAGGAACAATCGGGGCCACCCACCTCTAAGCCTATAAGTATCGAAATTACGGGCGATAACCTCGATTCGTTGGTGCAAACATCGGTACGTTTAAAAAACTATTTGGTAGCCAAAAACATTGCAGGTGTAGAGGAGTTAAAATCTGATTTCCAAAACAATAAACCCGAAATTATTTTTGATATAAACCGTGAAAGGGCTAACCGAGAAGGGATTTCTACCGGGCAAATAGCCATGGAAATTCGTACCGCATTGTACGGTAAAGAGGTTTCTAAATTTAGAGATGCCGATGAAGATTACGAAATAAACTTGCGAGCGCAAAAAGACCAACGTAATAGTTTAGAAGCACTTAGAAACATAAAAGTTACCTATCGGGATATGGGTATGGGCGGTATGGTAAGGCAAGTGCCTATATCGTCGTTTGCCAATATCGATTATGTAAACACTTATGGCGGTATAAAACGTAAGCAACAAAAACGTATTATTATGCTATCATCGAACGTATTGGGCGATTATAACCCTAACGAAGTGGTAGCCAATATAGAAAACGAACTAGCCGATTTTAGAAAACCCGAAGGTGTACAAGTAAATATGGCAGGCGAGCAGGTAGAGCAAAAAGAAACCGCTGCATTTTTAGGTGGTGCGCTATTAACATCGTTTTTCTTAATCTTAATTATATTGGTTATACAGTTTAATTCTATTGGTAAACCACTAATTATTTTGAGCGAAATTTTATTTAGCATTATAGGTGTACTACTGGGTATTAGCTTGTTCCGTATGGAAATGTCGATAGTAATGATGGGTATTGGTATTGTTGCTTTGGCAGGAATTGTAGTGCGTAATGGTATATTATTGGTAGAGTTTGCCGATTTAATGATGGAACAAGGCATGGATGGTTTCGAGGCAATTTTAGAAGCTGGCCGCACCCGTATGACACCCGTAATACTTACCGCCACCGCTACAATGTTAGGCTTAATTCCTTTGGCCGTAGGTTTAAACTTAGATTTTGCCACCCTATTTAGCACTGGTAACCCACATATTTATTTTGGGGGCGATAACGTAGCCTTTTGGGGGCCATTATCGTGGACAATGATATTTGGCCTAAGTTTTGCTACTTTTTTAACCTTAATTGTAGTACCATCAATGTACTTAATTAGAGTAAAAGTAAAAGCGCATTTTGCTAAACCAAAAGCTAAACCGCATTTAAAGGCTGATTAAGTGTTGCTTGCTGTATAAAGCAAAGCCTTAAAAGGCTAGTATAGCAGTGTAAATAAACAATAAAAAAAGTCGATGTAGAAGATTTTGCTTCTACATCGACTTTTTTTTGGGAAAAATAAGTAAAAATTTAAACCCTTCTAATATCGGCACCAAGCGCAATTAGCCTGGTATCAATATCTTGGTAGCCACGTTCTATTTGCTCGATATTGTGGATGATAGAGCGGCCTTGCGCCGATAATGCAGCAATAAGTAAGGATACGCCCGCCCTAATATCGGGCGATGTCATCTCTATTCCACGTAAGGCATATTTTTTGTCGAGGCCAATAACGGTGGCTCGGTGAGGGTCGCAAAGGATAATTTGTGCGCCCATATCAATTAATTTATCAACAAAAAACAGCCTACTTTCGAACATTTTTTGATGTATTAACACCGAGCCTTTAGCTTGTGAAGCTACCACCAACACTATCGAAAGTAAATCGGGCGTAAAGCCTGGCCATGGTGCGTCGGATATGTTGAGTATAGAGCCATCAATAAAAGTATCAATTTCGTAATGTTTTTGTGATGGGATGTATATATCATCGTTGCGTAATTCAAAATCAATACCTAAACGACGGAATGTGTTGGGTATAATACCTAACTCGTTAAAGCATACGTTTTTAATAGTGATTTCGCTTTCGGTCATGGCGGCTAAACCAATAAAGGAGCCTATCTCAATCATATCGGGCAGTAGCCTGTGTTCGGTGCCGTGTAAGCCATCAACGCCTTCAATAGTTAATAAATTAGAGCCAATGCCCGTAATTTTTGCACCCATACGGTTTAGCATTTTGCATAATTGTTGCAAATAAGGCTCGCAGGCGGCATTGTAAATGGTGGTTATCCCTTTGGCCAATACGGCGGCCATTACAATATTGGCTGTACCAGTAACCGAGGCTTCTTCGAGCAATATAAAAGTGCCTTTAAGCTGGGTAGCATCAATATTAAAAAAGCCTGTTTCTTGGTTATAATTAAATTTTGCGCCTAATTTTTCGAGGCCTAAAAAATGGGTATCTAACCTACGGCGGCCAATTTTATCGCCCCCAGGCTTGGGTATGGCCGCTTTGCCAAAGCGGGCTAAAAGTGGGCCTACTATCATTATCGAACCACGTAAACCGCCACCTTTATTTTTAAAAGTTTGCGAAGTAAAAAATTCGAGGTTAATATTTGCTGCTCTAAACTCGTAAGTATCTTTGTTTAAACGGTTAACTTCTACACCCAAATCGGCCAGTAATTCTATAAGTTTTACTACATCAACAATATCGGGAATGTTGCTAATGGTAATTTTTTTATCGGTTAATAAAACTGCCGATAATATTTGCAGGGCTTCGTTTTTTGCGCCCTGTGGTATAATTTCGCCTTTTAGGGGTTTGCCTCCTCGGATTTCAAATGCACTCATATTTTTTTTATGAATAAATAATATTCATTTTTGTTTTTTATCAATAATTGGTAATTAATAACTTTTTTTACTTCCGCCGTTGCTGTAATTACTTTTGCCACGGTTATTTTGGTTGTTACTACCACCGTTTTTAGTGTAGTTATTTGTGCGCCCTTTGTTATTGGTTTTGGTATTACGTGGGTTGTTTACCACGGGTGGTTTAACTTCTATTTTATTAAAAATAATGTTGCTGGTATCTAGCTCTCCATTGCTTATTGCCCGAAAATCTGATATTATTTGTTCATCGGTAACGTGGTCTTTATTCCAAGCGATGTAAGCCATTTTCATAAAATTAGCAATAGAATTTACCATGTGATTTTTACGGTCGGGTTCGGTAATTTCTATTGCTCGTTTAATCATCATTTCTACCGTGTGGCCGTAATGTTTAAACTTAATGCGGTTTTGAGGATAAGCTAAAGCCTTGGGTTTAAAGTGCAAGGCTTCTTTTGATGGCAATGGGTATTGCGAGTCCACATCAATTTTAAAATCAGAAATGATATGCAGGTGGTCCCAAAGTTTATGCTTAAAATCGGGTATATCTCGCAGGTGCGGATTTAAAAATCCCATCATATCTATTACCACTTGGGCATAGCGGTTGCGTTCATCTTTGGTAGGCAGGGCGCATATATAATGTACCATATTTTGTACATTTCTACCATATTCGGCTACAATCAATTTCTCTCTAGAGGTGTTGTAATCAAATGTTGTGGGTGTTGTAGTTGTCATATTATAATTTTGTTTTACCATCGTTGGTATAATTGAGGGTAGTATTTTATTTGCAATATTGGCGCAATAAGCATTAATGCGGATTTACAAAGGTTAAAAAAAAAATGCTTTTGTGCTACTTTATTTGCTGCCTAAGGTAATAAATTTATAACTAGTATAACAAGCTAGGCCTTAATAAGATACTCACATAGTACTTTTTTAACATTTTAAAAAGAAGAAATATTGGGCTACATATTCGAATATAACCACTGGCTTAGTTATAACCGCCTACTAACAAGGGTACGTTACACCCGAAAATTTTTCTCAAACCTCGCTGCGCTCTAGTACAAGCACTGTTTATTTAAAAATTGGGTTATTGCACCGTAAGCTAAATCCGAAATATTACATTTAGGCATCTGCCAACCTCCCCCTTTGAGGAAATTAAATAGGGAGGAAGAACGAAAGGCGGTACCAATCACCTAATCATTTACCAGTTCTTCGCCCCATTTTTCGGGGTTTTGAGCCCATTCGCTTAGTAAAACTAAATCGGCTTTGTTAATATAATTGTGGGTTGCTGCATAG
This sequence comes from Sphingobacteriales bacterium, assembly GCA_004292865.1. Taxonomy (GTDB): domain Bacteria; phylum Bacteroidota; class Bacteroidia; order Sphingobacteriales; family Sphingobacteriaceae; genus Pseudopedobacter. Next base: position 4,135 of record RDXP01000176.1, on the reverse strand, counting down.
TTTATTAAAGCAGGATAATTAGATAAGGTACTAAATTTTATTTTGGCATTAGCAAAGTTTTCGGTTGCTGCGCTAAAGCCGTACGAAAAAATGGCGGCCAAGCCCGCTACCTCATAGCCTGCATTGCGTAAGGTTTCAATAGCTTGCAGGCTGCTTTTACCTGTCGAAATTAAATCTTCGATTACCACCACACGCTGGGCTGGGTTAATTTCACCTTCGATTAATTTCCCTGTGCCATGCTCCTTGGCCGATGAACGTACATATATAAAGGGTAAGCCAAGCTCCTGCGCTACCAATGCGCCTTGCGGAATACCTGCAGTGGCCACCCCAGCTATAACACCAGAAGTGCCATATTCCTCCACTACAAGTTCGGTAAGTTTTTGGCGGATGTATGTGCGCACCTGTGGGTGCGATAGCGTAATGCGGTTATCGCAGTAGATAGGAGATTTTAAGCCCGAGGCCCAAGTAAATGGATTATTAGGTTGCAATTTAATTGCTTTAATTTGCAACAGAAACTCAGCAACTTTTTGTTCAATCTCAATTTTATTATACATAATGGCTCAAAAATACAATATTTATATTAACCAAAAAAAACTCATCATCTGCTCGCTTATACCCAAGCATTTACAAAGCTACCAAGTTGTTGAACAAGAGGGTTTTGATTTCGAGATTTTTTTTCACACTATCGATAGCCAACTTCATAACATCTTTGTAATGGTTTGCCAAAATCCTAAAAACATTTTCTCGAACATTAAAACCGAAATTAAAGTAATAGAAGCTGCTGGTGGCTTGGTAAAAAGCAACGAAAACAAGTACCTCTTTATCAAAAGAAATGGCTATTGGGATTTGCCAAAAGGTAAATTAGAACTTAACGAAAAGAAAAAACAAGCCGCAATACGAGAAGTAGAAGAAGAATGTGGCATAACAGTTGAAAGTTTAGGCAAAAAAATAACTAAAACCTACCATATTTACGAGCTAAAGGGGAAAATAGTATTAAAAATATCGCATTGGTACCGTATGAAAGCCATTGCCAACCAAGCACTTGTACCACAAATCGAAGAAGGAATTACCGAGGTGCAATGGCTATCAAAATCAAAGTGGACGATGGTTAAAACCAATACTTACCCATCTATTTTAGAGGTTTTGGAGGGTGGGGATTAAATTTAGCTATATTTATTAGTTAGCGTAAAGCGTTGGCGGACAGTTTTAATTTAAGACAATGAAAAAACTAAATTACAACATATAAATTAAGAATAATAAACAGACAATGACCGACAATTTAGCATTAGAAAAAACCCTTTGGCAAGCTGCCGACAAATTGCGCAACAATATGGATGCCGCTGAATACAAACACGTTGTATTGGGTTTGATATTTTTGAAATATATTTCGGATGCTTTTGATGAAATGGTTCCAATTTTTGAAGAAGAAGTTGGAGCTAATTGGGAAACTATATCTTATAAAAATGAATTACAAGATATTTGTGTTTCCGAAAAAGTGTTTTACGTTGTCCAACAATCACGTTGGAAATGGCTACAAGGCAGAGCAAAATTACCAACCATTGGCAAAGACATAGACGATGCAATGGATGCCATTGAAAAAGACAATCCAACACTAAAAGGCGTTTTGCCAAAAGACTATGCAAGACCAGCCTTGGACAAACAAAGATTGGGAGAATTGATAGACTTAATTGGTTCTATCACATTAAGCAAGGGCAAAGACGGAAAAGGAAAAGATATTTTAGGTTGGGTATTTGAATATTTCCTAGGACAGTTTGCAGATGCCGAAGGCAAAAGAGGCGGACAGTTTTATACACCACAAAGCATTGTAAAAATATTGGTTGATATGCTTGCACCCGAACCCGAAAAACGTGTTTATGACGGTGCTTGCGGAAGTGGTGGTATGTTTGTGCAAAGCGAACGTTTTATTGAAATACACGAACACCGCAAAGGGAAAATATCCATTTTTGGGCAAGAGAGTAACCCAACTACGTACAAATTGGCGAAAATGAATTTGGCTATCCGTGGTATTGATGCTAAAATAGAATTGGGCGATACTTTGATGAACGATAAATTCCCTGAATTGAAAGTGGATTATGTAATTGCCAATCCTCCTTTTAACGTAAGCGATTACAATATAAATAAAGCCGAAACACACAAATGGAAATATGGCGTTCCGCCAACAGGAAACGCTAACTACGCTTGGTTGCAATTGTTCATTAGCAAATTGGCACCTTATGGAACGGCAGGAGTTGTGTTGGCAAACGGTAGTATGAGTTCTGAAATTGCCACCGAAGGGCAAATAAGAAAAGAATTAATTGAAAACGACTTGGTGGATTGTATGGTTTCTTTGCCTTCGCAATTGTTTTATAACACACAAATACCAGCGTGTTTGTGGTTTTTAGCTCGTAACAAAGAAGGCAACAACAAATTAAGAAACCGTAACAACGAAATACTTTTTATTGATGCCCGAGAATTAGGCACAATGATAAGCCGTAAACAAAAAGAGTTAAGCGAAAAAGATATTGCCAAAATTTCGGACACTTACCACAATTGGAGAAAATCGTCTGAAACAGGATTAGCAGGGTTTAAGGATTACCAAAATGTACCTGGCTTTTGTAAAAGTGCAACCATTGAAGATGTACGCAAAAACAACTACATACTTACGCCAGGCAGATACATTGATTTTAAAGAAGTAGCCGAAGATGGAATTGCCTTTGACGACAAGATGCAAACGCTTTCAGCCACACTTTCTGCACAGATGCAAAAAGCCAATGATTTGGACGAAGCCATTAAACTAAACCTTTCTAAAATCGGAATAGAAATATGAGAGAAACAGTAAACATATATTGTGACGAAAGTTGCCATTTGCAAAACGATGGTGAAGCTGTAATGGCTATTGGGGCTGTGTATTGCCCTGCTGCAAAAAAGAAAGAAATTTTTGAACGATTATTTGAGTTTAAGCAAAAACACGATTTAATACCCAAGCATAAAAAAAACGAGAAAGACAACAGGGCTTATTATGAATTGAAATGGAACAAAGTTTCAAAATCTAAATTGGAGTATTACAAAGATGTAATCAATTATTTTTTTGATGATGATGATTTGCACTTTAGGTCTTTGATTGTTGCCAACAAAGCAAAAATTGAATACGAAAAATTTAATCATACACACGACACGTTTTATTACAAAATGTATTTTGGAATGTTAAAAGCAATTCTTAATCCTGATTTGGCTCACTACATTTACATTGATATAAAAGATACCCGAAGCAAAGAGAAAGTGCATAAATTGGAGCAGGTGCTACGCAATGATAAATACGATTATGCCAAAGAAATAATTAAACAAGTGCAACAAGTACGTTCACACGAAGTAGAATTAATACAATTGGCAGACTTACTAATTGGTGCAATGGCTTATATAAACGGAGGAAAAAATGAAAGTAATCCTAAAAATGAATTAATAGAATTGATAAAGCACCGTTCAAAATATTCGCTTATAAAATCCACACTTTTAAGAGAAAGCAAGTTCAATATTTTTATTTGGGAACCTCAAAAACCATACTTTTTATGATAGAAGAAAAAGAATTGGTTTTCCCTGATTTGATATTTTTCAACGACTATGCAGGCGATTTTAAAAGTTATTTCAAAGCTGTTTATGCTGTTTTTGAAAACGATTTTATTAAAAACCAACCCAAGTACGAAGGATTAAAAGTAGCGGTTCGCAAATACCCCGAAGTAGATGGATTGCATCGTACTTTTTACCACATTACCCACGAGGGAGAAGATGAAAACAATCGACAACCCGATATAAGAAGGATGGAACGGATACGCTATCCAAAATTTGTGATTGATAACAATACACACAACCAAATATTGATTTGGAAAAACAAAAGAGGCAAAGACGAACGTATTGTATTATTTAACGAAGCCGAAAATTATGTAGTGATATTAACCGACCGTACAGAGTATTATATGTTTATAACGGCATATTATATAGAAACCGAACACCGAAAAAGAAGCCTGCTAAAAGAGTATGAAACCTATATAAAAGCCAAAACCGCTTAGCGGAACTAAACGGTTTCTGATACTCCTTTAACGCTTATAGCCTTGCGACTTGGTTACTGAGCTGGTGCAAA
>RDXP01000029.1 GCA_004292865.1 Sphingobacteriales bacterium | reverse complement strand
GATGAAGAAACCCAATTAAATGCTGCAAAAATAGCCGATAAAACAATGTGGCAAAACGGCATTGTTGCCGTAGGCGATATTTGTAATACACCCCTAACCGCACAAATTAAAAGCCAAAGCAACATTAAATACCACACTTTTGTAGAAATGTTAGGGTTTGATGATAGCAAAGCCCACGCAATTTTTGCCAATGCTTTAAGTTTAAAAACGCAGTTTGCTGGCCAAACATCGGTAGTGCCACACGCACCTTATACGGTATCTAAAACCTTGTTTGCTTTGTTAAATACTTATTGCCAAACCAATGCCAATTTATTAACCATACACAACCAAGAAAGCCCGCAAGAAAACCTTTTGTACCAAAACAAAACAGGCAGTTTTTTAGATTTGTATCATTATTTGGGGATAAATATTGATAGTTTCGAACCTCAAAACAAAACGTCGCTTGCAACAATTTTACCGCTTTTACCCACCCACCAAAAAAAATTATTGGTACACAATACTTTTACTAATATTGCCGATGTTGCATTAGCCAATAAAATATCCGATGAAATTTACTGGTGTTTTTGCCCCAATGCAAATCTATACATCGAAAACCAATTGCCCCCAATACCTCAGTTTTTAGATAATAATTTTAACCTTACCCTAGGTACTGATAGCTTGGCATCAAACCATACCCTTTGTATGCTAACCGAAATGCGCACCTTGCTAAAGCATTTTACAAACCTTACTTTTGCCCAAGTATTACAATGGGCAACTTTAAATGGGGCGCAATTTTTTGGGTTTCACGATAATTTAGGTAGCATAACCGTGGGTAAAAAACCAGGTTTAAATTTAATTACCAACTTTAGTAATGGTAGCATAACACCACAATCCGAAGTGGTAAAACTAATTTAATAAAATATGATAGCATATAAAATTACCATTACTGGCCGTGTACAAGGTGTATCATTTAGGTTAAGCACCAAAGCCGTTGCCGACCAACTTGGCGTAAAAGGATTTGTAAAAAACCAAACAGATGGTAGCGTATATATTGAAGCCGAAGCCGAGGATATATACATGCAAGAATTTTTAAACTGGTGTAAACAAGGACCCGATGAAGCCTTGGTACAAAACATAGCTATTGAAGCCATTGAAATTAAAATGCACCAAAATTTTAATATCCTTAAAAAAGCAATACATTGAGTATAATAAAAAAATTTGCAGGGCAAACCATTATTTACGGCCTAAGCACCATAGCATCAAGGGTGCTTAATTTTTTTTTAACACCCATATATGTAAGGGTTTATCCAGCCAGTGTGTATGGTATTTTTACCGAACTGTACAGCTTTGCATCTATCATAAACGCCCTGCTATCGTTTGGTATGGAAACTACTTTTTTTCGTTACCTAAATAAAAACGAGTATAAAAAAGAAACTATTTATAGCAATACCTTTATGGTAATTGCGTGTATGAGCTTGGTTTTTTTGGTGTTGAGTTTATCATTTTTAAACCCCATTGCCGCTTGGCTACAACAAGGGCGCAGCACATCGCTATCCGATTACGAAACTTTTATTAGCTTATTTATTTTTATTTTGGTGAGTGATGCTTTAAGTGTAGTGCCCTTTGCCAAACTACGGGCCGATGGCAAGCCTGGCCTTTATTCGTTATTAAAAACCATTAATATACTGGTTTTTGTAGGGCTTAATTTGTTGTTTATTTTCGGCATTCCGTTTGTTATAAAACACCATTTGTGGTTTGCCAATTTTTTAACTACTTGGTACCGCCCACAGTGGATAGGCTACGTTTTTATAGCCAACCTTATAGCCAGTATTTTAACTTTAATATTGCTTTTACCTCAATTATTATTATTGAATTTTAAGCTCAATAAAACGTTATTGATAAACATGTTTAATTACAGTTGGCCAGTGCTGGTAGCCAATTTATCGTTTATAATTAACGAAAATAGCGATAAAATTTTTCTTACCCATTTACTCCCGCCAAGCATAAGCCACATACAAGCAGGTATTTACGGGGCTTGCTGTAAGCTGGCTATTTTCCTAAGTATTTTTATACAAGCATTTAGGCTAGGTGCCGAACCTTTCTTTTTTAACCACGCCAAAGAAAAAAACTCGGGCCATACCTACGCCCTCATTATGGATTACTTTATTATAGCCATCTCCCTCATTTTTGTAGGCTTGGTAGCCAATATCGAGCTACTTAAAAACTTTATTAAAGCAAAAGATGCGGTACAGCAAAGCCTGTATTGGTCGGGATTAAAAGTGGTGCCTGTTTTGCTATTAGGCTATGTAAGTTTAGGTATTTACATGAACTTATCGGTGTGGTATAAACTATCCGACCAAACAAAGTACGGCCTTTATATATCAGGCGTAGGTGCTATCTTAACCATTGTGTTAAACATTGTTTTTATACCCCAGTTTGGTTTTGTGGCATCGGCCTATATTTCACTATTGGCTTATGGTAGCATGATGACACTGTCGTATATATTAGGTCAAAAACATTATCCCATTCCCTATCATATCAAAAAAAATATGGCTTATTTATGCGTATCGGTAGTATTGGTAATTTTATCGTTTATGATATTTAAACGAAACTTAATGGTGGGCAACAGCCTGTTTTTTGGCTTTATTTTAGTTACTTTATATCTCGAAAAAAACAACCTTAAAAAAATCGTATCGCAATGATTATAAAAATTATCAATCAATCGGGGTTTCCGTTACCGGGATATCAAACCATTGCATCGGCAGGGATGGATTTACAAGCCCATATACCCGAGCCTATTGTACTAAAAACCTTAGAACGTAAACTAATTGCCACAGGCCTTTTTATCGAATTACCTGTGGGTTACGAAGCGCAAATACGCCCCCGCAGTGGCTTGGCTTATAAACACGGCATATCTATTGTAAACTCGCCCGGCACTATTGATGCCGATTACCGTGGCGAAATTAAAGTGCTTTTAATTAATTTGTCTGTTGATGATTTTGAGGTAAACCCTGGCGACCGTATTGCACAAATGGTAATTGCCAAACACGAAAAAGTAGAATGGCAATTGAGCGAAACCCTAGGCGATACCGATAGAGGCGCAGGCGGATATGGCCATACAGGGAGGAGTTAATAATGAAGATTTTTTAAATCAAAACCCTCGTCAAACGTGAAAACTTCAACTATCAATAAAAAATAACATTTATTATAAACATTTTTAAATAAATAAAGTATAAATTGCGTTAAAATTTCACGTTATGTTACTAAAGTTTATAGTTAAAGTTACTAAAGTTTATAGTTAAAAATTTATTTTCTTTTAAAGAACAAACCGAGTTTAATTTGTTTCCAAACAAAACTACACGTTTACCGCACCATAAAATTAATTTAGGCGGTATAGATATTTTACGCTTAAGCGCAATTTACGGAGCTAACGGTTCTGGAAAATCTAATTTGATAAAATCGGTTGGGTTGTTACAATCCATCATACAGGTTGGAGTTATCGAAACGGGGATTGAAAACAATAAATTTAAACTATCGCCCAATAATAAAAACCTCCCCATAGAAATAGGAATAGAATTTTATTCTAAT
>RDXP01000028.1 GCA_004292865.1 Sphingobacteriales bacterium | reverse complement strand
TGTTTTTTATCTTTTTTCTTTACTGATGATGCTTACAACCAGCTTTGTGTTCTTTGCGCTTTCCCTTTGCGCACTTTGCGGTAAAAATTTACCGCAAAGTACACAAAGATTTACGCAAAGCCTATTGCTTTTATACCCAGCTAATTTTACAAATATGTTGCACTATAAGTATATTTATAAAATTTAAATTAACTCATCTAAATATTTTAATCCTCCGAAAGTTTAGTTAAATAAAATATAAATCACTTTCTTAAAAACTTAAACTTGCCATCAGCCTCAAGTTTCATTATAGTTGAGGGCAGGTTTTTTTCAGTGCTATTTTGCTGAATATTTACCACATAATCTACCAATTCAAATAGTTTTAGGTTTATTTCACTAAAATTTTTTGGTGTTGCATTACCACTTATATTAGCTGATGTAGCCACAATAGGTTTACGAAATTGCTGAATAAGTTGTTGGCAAAAATCGTGTTTTACAATGCGTATGCCCACACTACCATCGGGTGCAGTAACATTGGCTGCTAGGTTTTTGGCTCCCGAGTAAATAATGGTAAGTGGATTTTCGGCATATTCAATCAAATCATACGCTATTTCGGGTACTGGGTTTACGTAACTTTGTAGCTTGTTATCACTATCCAAAAGCACAATAAACCCTTTATTAGAAGCCCGTTTTTTTATTTCTATAATTTTTTCTACGGCTTGGCTATTGGTAGCATCGCAACCTATACCCCATACCGTATCAGTTGGGTAAAGTATAATTCCCCCAGTTTTTATCACTTCTAATGCTTTATTTATTTCGTGTTTTAACATTTTTTAGGGTGTTTTGGTAAACAGCTATTAAGTTTTCAGCAATTTTATTTTCTCTAAAATTAAGGGCAAATTGCTTTCCTTTGTTTATCATATTTTGGCGCAAGGCATCATTATTTAAAATCAAAATAATTTTACTGGCCAATTCATTTTCGTTATTCGGGTTTACGTACATACTGTGGTTTCCACCAGCTTCTTCAAGGCAGGAACCTGTGGCAGCAATAACAGGTACGCCACAATTTAGTGCTTCTAAAATCGGGATACCAAAGCCCTCGAATACCGATGGATAAACAAATATTTTTGCCAATTGGTAAATGCCCGGTAAATCAGTAAAGGTTACATTTTGCAAAAATAAAACCCTGTTTTGCAACTCATTTTGGTTAATATACGTTTGTAAAACTTGCTTGTAATTGGTGGCTTTACCTAGCAAAACCAGATGTATATGGCTGGGCAAATTTTTTAATGCTTTTATAATTAGCAATTGGTTTTTACGGTTTTCAATAGTGCCTACACAAAGTAAAAAAACATCAGGTAAATGGTATGTTTGCTTAATTTGCCTTAATGTTTCGGTGGTTTTAGCTTCATAAAATAAAGCATCGCAACCTTGGTACACTACCTCAATTTTATTTTTATCAATACCTAAATAATGTATAATATCTTGCTTGGTTTGCTGGCTAATGGCAATAATGGTATCGGCATTTTTACAGGAGTATGTAAATTTACACTTGTAAATAAGCCTATCAATAAATTTAAAATACTGGGGATAGCGTAAAAAAATAAGGTCGTGTATGGTAACTACCGCTTTTATATTTTTATGTTTTAAGCCAAAAGGAATTTCGTTACTAAGGCCATGAAAAAGCGTAATACCATCCTTTTGTGCATCGTTTACCACGCCCCAGCTACGCCAGCCCAGCTTAGCCCAGCCCGATGCTGGTGTGCGTACAATGATATTTTTAAAATTTTGTAAAAAATTTAACCTCGGGTTTTTAGTAATTTTAGGACTATACAAAAAAAACAAATTATTGGGATAGGCCGTAGCCAGGCTTTGCACCACCCACCTACTGTAATTGCCTAAGCCCGTAAAGTTTTTAAATACCCGTTTTGCCTCGTATCCTATTTTCATGCCCTTTAAATATAATTGCTAAATAAACCTAAAAACCCCATCGGCGCAAGCCTGCCCATCAATAGCTGCCGAAATTATCCCACCTGCATAACCCGCCCCTTCGGCACACGGAAAAAAACCTTTAATTTGAGGATGCTGCAAAGTTTCTTTATCCCGTGGTATGCGTATGGGCGATGATGTGCGAGACTCTACCCCTACCAAAACCGCTTCGTTGGTGTAATAACCATCATTACCAAACCTACCCTTCATTTTATTACCAAACAAAGGCAATGCCGCTTTTAAACTATTTGCCACAAAGGGCGGTAAAATATCGTGTAAATTGCTGCTGGTTAAACCTGGCAGGTACGAGTTTTGGGGTAATGTGGCCGATGTTTTGTGGTTCACAAAATCAACCATTCGCTGGGCGGGTGCTTTTAATCCTCCGCCCCCAGCGGTAAAAGCATTTTGCTCTATTTGGGTTTGAAAATCCAATAATTTAAACGCATTGTTGTTATCGCCCGGCACATCGTTTAGGTTTACCTGCACCACCGTACCCGAGTTTGCATAAGGGTTATTCCGTTTTGATGGGCTCCAGCCGTTTACTACAATTTCGCCATCGTTAGTAGCGCAAGGGGCAATTATACCGCCTGGGCACATACAAAAACTAAACACGCCACGGCCACTTACTTGTTGCACTAGGCTGTAGTTTGATGGTGGCAAATTTGGGTGCCGCACCTCGCAGTGGTATTGCAGCTGGTCGATAATATATTGCGGATGTTCTATGCGTACTCCTAAAGCAAAAGGCTTGGCTTCTAATAAAATACCTTTTTTTCGTAATAGCTGGTAAATATCTTTTGCCGAGTGGCCAGTGGCTAAAATTAAGGCTTCGCCCTCAATAATTCCCTTATTGGTAATTACACTTTTAAAGGTATTAGATGTGATGTTTAAATCGGTAAGTTGGGTATCAAAATGTATTTCGCCGCCGTAATTTAGTACGCTTTCGCGGATGTTTACAATAATTTGTGGCAGTTTATTGGTACCAATATGCGGGCGAGCATCTACCATAATATCGGGTGTAGCACCGTGATTTACCAGTATTTGCAACATTTTATTTACATCGCCCCGCTTATTGCTGCGGGTGTACAGCTTACCATCGCTGTACGTACCTGCGCCACCTTCGCCAAAGCAATAATTAGAATTTGGGTTTACCAAGCCTTGTTTATTTAGTGCGGCTAAATCCCGCCTACGGTCTTGTACATTTTTGCCACGCTCAATAATTATCGGCTTTAAGCCTAACTCAATTAAGCGTAATGCGGCAAAAAGCCCTGCTGGGCCAGCACCCACCACAATTACCCGCTTGCTTTTACTGACATTTTGATAGGCAACATTATTTACCTCGAAAACAGGATTTTGGTTGATATACACCGCCACTTTTAAGCGGTACATAATAT
>RDXP01000175.1 GCA_004292865.1 Sphingobacteriales bacterium | reverse complement strand
AAGAGGAAGAAGAGGAAGTAGAAGCGTAGTTTTTCGCTAAAGCGGATTTTAAAAATCTATTATTAAAATATAAGCCTGTTAGCAATAACAGGCTTTTTTGGTTTTTGTAAATTTATAAATTTGTTTGTTAAATTTGTTCTAACTATTTTTATAAAAAACTTATTAAGATGAGCGTTACAGAAATTCAACTTTTTCAGCTATTAAAAGCTAAACTAGGCGACCGTGAAGCCGAGTACTTGGTATCGTATGTAAAAAATGAAGTTAAAAACGAATTTGATAATAAGAAAGATGTTTTAGCAACTAAAGAAGATATAAATCTTGTTAAACAAGATTTACACGATGCAAAAGCCGAAATGATTAAATGGATGTTTATATTTTGGGTTGGGCAGGTGGCGGTAACCGTGGGTATTGTATATACGTTTATCAATAAATAAAATAGCTAAATTATTGCCAAGCCTTGGTGCGTGTCCCCACGCAACAATTCAAGAAAACATACTAATTTAAGTACAAGCGAAAATTGCACTTAAAAATAAAAAATAAGTGTTGCAAATTTTATTTTATACATTTTTTAGGACAGTATCTGGGAGTTTGTTTTTAAGGATTTTTGAGGATACAGTGTTTGATAATCAAAAATTTAATGAGTATTGCGTGGGGGACACGCACCACGGCAAGGAGATTGGTTTTTTAAGATAAAATTTTTGGATATATGCAGTTTAATGAGTGGAAGTATAATTTCAATAATGACCTTTAAGTGAATAAACATATAAAACATTATTTTCTACAACATACACATATCTGTGTTCTGCATTAATTCTGCGAGACCATTTGGGAGCGAGGTCATATTTTAGGGCTTCGGGTTTGCCAATACCTTTGTGCGGGTTTTCAAAAATGGCTCGTGTTAGTTGAGCAATTTTTTTCAGATTGGCTTTGTTGCCAGTTTTTATCCAATAGTTTAAATCTGCATCAGCCTGTGGTAAATATTTTATTTCCATAAACCGTCTAGTTCGGCAAGGGTTACAGTTCTTGTTTTACCATTTTTTAAATCTTCATCGCCTTGTTTAATCTTTTTCACAAAATCGGGGTTATAAGGTTTATCTTCCTGTTTCGAAACTTCAAACTTAATTTTAAGAGCTTTCATAAATGCTTTTATTGCATCTATTTGAGAGGTATTTGCGGTATATGCCTTAATATTTATTGCTTCCATTTTACCTGTGTTTTTTAATGCGTTGAATAATGTTTTTTGTTGGATTTAAAATTGTTTTTTATGATCATACAAATTGCAAAATATACTATACAAACATACAAAATTAGTAAAGTAATATTACAAGTATATCTCCTGTTTTTAAGTTTTGTAATTGGCGTCCATTTCTTCATCCTAGCTTTAAACCCTAATTATTAAGACAAAGTAGTGGTATGAGTTACAGGCATTATAGCATTACTAAAAGGCACCTAAACATTTAAAACATAAGCCTGTTATTGTTAACAGGCTTTTTTGGCTTTTAGTGGTTTTTGAAATAGTTTATTATATTTGTTATTATAAAAATCAATTCAAATGAGTGTTACCGAAATTCAACTCTTTAAGCTATTAAAAGCTAAACTAGGCGACCGTGAAGCCGAGTATTTGGTATCTTATTAAATTGATTTAGAAATGAATTTTGATAACCAAAAAACATGTTTTAGCCACAAAAAAAGATATAAATGTTGTAAAGCAGGATTTGTATTTTTGACAAAAAAAACCCTACATAAAAAATAGCTAAAGTAATATATGTACCTTTACCCTGTTGCAAACAATATTTTCGCTATAAAATCACTCGCAGATTTTAACACTGTTGCTTTGCAGGTTTTTAACTATCAGGCGGCAAATAATACTACCTATCGGGAGTTTATTACACACCTTGGTATAGCGGTTTCGGAGGTTAAAAATGTGTATCAAATTCCGTTTTTACCCATCACTTTTTTTAAGCAACACCGTATTGTAACAGGCAATAATACCAGCGAAATCGTTTTTAAAAGTTCGGGTACTACATCATCGGCGCAAAGCCAACACTATGTAAGCGATATAAAATTATACGAACAAAGTTATATAAGCACCTTTGCGCATTTTTATGGTGATATAAAAAACATTTGCATTTTAGCCCTATTGCCCAACTATTTGGAGCGAGATGGCTCGTCGTTAATTTATATGGTGAATGATTTGATTGCCAAAAGCGAGCATCCACAAAGCGGTTTTTTTTTGTACAATACAGATGAATTGCAAGCTATATTGGGAAATTTAAAATCTCAAAATCAAAAAACTATACTTATAGGAGTTACTTATGCTTTGTTAGATTTTGTAGAAAAACATACTATAAATTTCCCCGAATTAATAGTGATGGAAACTGGCGGGATGAAGGGCAAACGCAAGGAAATGATTAGGGAAAAACTGCATGAATTGTTACAAAGCGGTTTCGGCGTAAGCCACATACACTCCGAATACGGGATGACCGAGCTACTTTCGCAAGCATACTCCACAGGGTTAGGTATTTTTAAATGCCCCCATTGGATGCAAGTATTCATCAGAGATACCAACGACCCATTAACTTTGCTCGAAAACGGTAAAACAGGCGGTATAAATGTGATAGACTTGGCCAACTTATACGCTTGCTCCTTTATTGCTACGCAAGATTTAGGAAAAAAACATGCCGATAATTCATTTGAAGTATTAGGCAGGTTTGATAATAGCGATATTAGAGGCTGTAATTTATTGTTGGGATAGGGGAGGGTAAATATTTGGCGTTTATGATAAATTACGTTCACATTGGCTTTTTTAAAACTATAACTATATTGCAAGCCTAATTTTATCTACAATTAAATTTCAGATACAGATTTAATCTCCTTAACATTGAAAAAAATACATAACAGCTTTAATGAACTCCGATACTAAACTTATACGCACCCAAACTGCTCGTAGCCACAACCGCGAACACGCTACCCCGCTTTATTTAACCTCGAGTTTTATATTTGATGATGCCGAGCAAGGCCGAGCAATATTTGCCGACGAAATGGAAGGCAACATATATTCCCGCTACTCGAACCCCAATACCACCGAATTTATTGATAAAATTTGCGAAATGGAAGGTGCCGAAGCTGGCTTGGCTTTTTCATCAGGCATGGCTGCCGTATTTGCATCGTTTGCTGGCTTACTTAAAAGTGGCGACCACGTGGTGGCCTACCGAGCTATTTTTGGTTCAACACATCAATTGTTAACTACCTTATTCCCTCGGTGGGGTATTAGTAACACTTACGTGGATGCCGCTACGCCCGATGCTTTATTAGCAGCCATTACGCCAGCTACCAAAATGATTTTTTTGGAAACCCCCTCAAACCCTGGCTTAGAACTGGTAGATTTAGCTTGGCTTTGTAAAACGGTTAAACAACATTACCCACATATTATTATAAATGTAGATAATTGCTTTGCTACACCATATTTACAAAAACCTATGGATTATGGTGTTGATATTGTAAGCCACTCGGCCACTAAATATATGGATGGCCAAGGCCGAGTGCTAGGCGGCGTAGTGGTAGGTAAAAAAGAACTTATTAAAGAAATGATGTTTTTTATACGCCATACAGGGCCAGCAATGTCGGCTTTTAATGCTTGGCTACTATCTAAAAGTTTAGAAACCTTGCCCTTACGCATGGATAGGCATTGCAGTAACGCTTTAAAAGTTGCCCAAGTACTTGAAGCCAGCAAGCAAGTAGAACAGGTGCGTTACCCACATTTGCCCTCGCACCCACAATACCAATTGGCATTAAAACAAATGAAACAAGGCGGTGGTATAGTTACATTTATAATTAAAGGTGGTTTTGATAGTGCCAAAAAATTTATGGATGCTTTAAGTATGATTTTAATATCCTCAAATTTAGGCGATTCCCGTACCATTGCCACCCATCCAGCATCTACCACACACGCTAAACTCAGCGAAAGCGAAAGGCAAAGTATAGGTATTTTCCCCGGCTCCATTCGTATTTCGGTAGGTTTAGAAAACATTGACGATATTTTAAACGATATTGCAACAGCTTTACAAAAAACCAGTTGATAATGAAAGTAGAATTAAATAGAATGAATGATGCTGTTCATTTTGAAGCAGTAGGTACAGGAAACATAAAAGTACAAATAGATGGTTCGCCCGAGATAGGTGGCCTAGGTCTAGGCGTACGCCCCATGGAAATGATTTTAATGGCCTTAGCATCATGCAGTTCGTTAGATTTGGTAAGCATTTTAAAAAAGCAAAGGCAAGTAATCGAAAAATTTTCGGTAGCAGTTGATGGTAAACGTAGGGAGCAAATACCCACCATATTTACCCACATACATTTGCTTTTTAAACTTACAGGTACACTAGATGCCCCCAAAGTTGCAAAAGCTGCCGAACTAGCCGTAAAAAAATATTGCTCGGTACATGATATGCTTGTAGCGGGTGGCGTAAATATTACATATAGTATAGAAATTAACGGCAATGTTATCTAAAAAAACCAAATACGCCATTAGGGCATTAATTGCCTTAGGCCAAAACTTTGGCAAAGATTCTATAAATATATCAACCATTGCCGAAACCGAACATATACCTAAAAAATTTTTAGAACAAATACTCCTCGAAATGCGTAATGCAGGGTTTTTGTACAGTAAAAAAGGTGCTGGCGGTGGCTACTCCTTATTAAAAGACCCTAAAGAAATTAACCTAGTACACGTAATACGCCTAACAGGTGGCCCTATTGCACAATTGCCCTGTGTAAGTTTAAATTTTTACCATAAATGCGAGGAATGTAAAGACGAAAAAACATGTGGCATACGTGATGCTTTTTTAAATTTGCGAGATGCTACGCTAAAAGTATTATCCGAAACTTCCATAGCCGATTTAATCGAAAAAGAGAAGAGTACAGAAAATGGAGATCGAAATGCTTAAAAATTATGTTACGTTATAAAACTTTACAGTTAACCCACTAAAACGCCTTTAAAAGGCAACAAAGTTGTAAAACCACGAGGCTAAATCATAAAATTTAATACATTTGAATAGCCAAATACAGCAATATGATAGAACCATTTGATATTGAAATTGAACACTTAACGTACTCGGTTTTCCCCGAAGAAGAAGATATTTTTGCCATTTTTAAAGAAGGCGTAGAGCTAATGAAAATACAAAAAGACAGTGATACCCATTGGCTAAAACTTGATGCAGCATCAGAAATGCCCCTTTTTGTGTATGATATTGAGGTTGAATTAATTGGGCAAAAAATTAACGTTGAGCTGGAAAAGTTAAGCTAATTAATGTGCAAAAACACCGAGTTATAGGTTTTGTAATGGCCTAATTGATTGGTTTTTACTACAATTAATTCTCCCAGCCCGTGGTTGGTGGCACACCAAACACCAAAAATTAGCGGTTGGTGTGCCACCAACCACGGTAAAAACTATTTGTAATAATGAAACTTGCAGGTAATTATTGTGATGCTTTGCGCTTCTACTTTATAAATCAAACGATGCTTATCGGTAACCCTTTTAGACCAGCAACCTTTTAAATTATGTTTAAGTGCTTCGGGCTTTCCTGTTCCTTCACATGGAGTCTTTATTGCTTCATCAATTAGTTTTGTTTATTTTTTAAAGGTATCAGGTTCATTTTTTTGAAGTTCTGATAATTGGCAGAAAGCAAGACTTGATAGATTTATATCTCTTATAAGAATATCATTTACAGATATTTTTCGATTTCTAATTTTATTACCTCGCCATTTTTAATTTGCTGGATAGATTTTTTGATAAAATCGCTATTGGCAGGTGTAGATAGCAAATATTCGGTTTCGTCCATCACTTCATCTATTTGTATAAGCACTTTTTCGGTTTTAAATGTTTTTTTTATTGCTTCAATAAAATCGGCATTTAATTCGTGTTTAGAAATACCGTATGTAGCTGTCATCGTTCAAAAATTTTAATCAAAAATACACAATTATTATAATTTATCTTACCAAAAATTAGCCTAACAAAAAGCCTTGATTTTTATAAACCAAGGCTTTAATTTTTTTAATGCGTATGTTTTTTTACTCGGTAATTCTTCGCTCGGGCGGAGTTGATACGATTTCACCAAACTCGTTTACATAGGCCATCATACTTGCCAAATCGCTTCCGCCAGCGTTTTCCTGACGCTCTTGCTTGCGCATCATTTTATCTTCTTTTTTCTTTTGCCTGTTTTTTTCTAATTGCTTCTTCATAAAAGTAGCTTGCGACTTTGCCATAATTTCTAATTTTTTTTAAATTAAATTCCTGCGGTTTACCCTAGCTGCCTAACCTGTAAGAAATTAATTATTAATACAACCAAAAACAGAAAAATGTGGGCAATAACGGCCTTGCCGTGGGTATGTTTTCTGCTTTAACTAAACGGAATAAAAGGGGAATTAATAAAAGAAATACCTATTAGTTTTCCGTGTGCAAATGTAGTAAAAATTACCGCAAATTTATAGTATAAGTAACCCGTAGTTTATCAATAACTTAATGGATTTGCTGTGCCAAAATGGCTCAAAATCTTGCCCTGTAATTGTTTCAAAATCTTGTTTTAGGGCTTGCCAAGTTTTAATTATATTGTTTTGTACAGTTAATTGTGGCAGTATTTGTATAAGCCATTTGCCTTCGGGCGGGCTAAAAATTATTTCTTTTGTGGCTGTGTTGTTGTAAAAAGTTAAGCTGGCCATTTCCCTTTGTTGCCCTTTTTTGTTTTTGGTAAAGTTATTTATGTGTGGCGGGTTGCCTATCCAAACTATTTTTGCACTAGGTTTTACAGCCGCAAAATCATCAGCGTTAAGCGCATTATGAATAAAATTAGGGTCGATTTTTGTTTTCGGTACTTTAAAATCAAACCAGTATTGCAATGGATAATTTATACATTGGCTGTGCATAAAGTTGTATAACGATTTTTTTAAACCATAGCTAAACAGTTGATGGTGGGTGCCTATTTTATCAATATGGGCAATATCGTTATTGGCAAAAGTACCTACCTGTTGGCTTTGTTTTTGTACATTAAACGCATTGGGTAATAAGCCTACTGGGCTATGTGCTGTCATGGCAAATTGGTGCCAAAAAGCCGATTTTAATATGCCTTGGGCAAACATTTGGCGCACCATTTCGAGCGAATCGATGGTTTCTTGCGCCGTTTGTGTAGGGAAACCGTACATTAAATAGGCGTGTACCATAATGCCTGCTTGGGTAAAATTTCGGGTAACTTGGGCTACCTGTGCTACGGTTACGCCTTTTTGTATTAGGGCTAAAAGGCGGTCGCTGGCTACTTCAAGCCCGCCACTTATAGCCACACAGCCCGAGGCTTTTAACAGCAGGCAAAGGGGCTTGGTAAAACTTTTTTCGAACCTTATATTTGTCCACCAGGTTACGGTTAGGTTGCGGCGTATAATTTCTATGGCCAAATCTCGCATCAAGGCGGGCGGTGCAGCTTCATCAACAAAGTGGAAACCGTTTTGCCCTGTTTGGGCAATTAATTCTTCCATTCTATCGCATAATAAGCTGGCTGTAAGGGGTTGATAATTTTTTATATAATCTAACGATATATCGCAAAAAGTACATTTTCCCCAGTAACAGCCGTGTGCCATGGTTAATTTGTTCCAGCGTCCATCGCTCCATAAGCGGTGCATGGGGTTGGCAATTTCTATTACTGATATGTATTTATCTAACCATAAATCGCTATAGTCGGGTGTGCCTACTTCGTGTTGTTTGTACTCTTTACAGCTGGTGTTATCAAAATAAGTTACTACCCCGTTTAGTAATACAAAGGTGCGTTTTAGGTTGGTTATGGGTGTTTTGCCTTTCACAAAGCCTATCAGGTTTTCTATGGGGGCTTCGCCATCATCAAGCGTTATAAAATCAAAAAACTCGAACACCCTGGCATCTGATACCGACCGTAACTCGGTATTGGCAAAGCCGCCACCCATTGCTATTTTTATGTGTGGGTAATGTTTTTTTAGCCATTGGGCGATGCGAAATGCGGCATATAAATTACCCGGAAATGGTACAGATAATGCTACAATTTTAGGGTTTATTTGTACTATACGTTCTTGTAAAACTTTAACCAATAAATCATCAATGTATGTATATGTTTGATTTAGTGCATCGTACAATTCATCAAAACTATTTGCCGACCGACCTAGGCGTTCGGCGTATCGGCTAAAGCCAAAATGTGGGTCCACACATTCAACAATTAAATCCGAAATATCTTCGAGGTAAAGTGTGGCTAGATGTTTGGCTTTATCTTGTGTGCCCATTGCGCCAAAAGCCCAGTCTAGTTTTTCTATCTGCGCAAAGCGAGATGCTTGTGGTAAAAAATTATCTTGGCAAATTTGTAGTGCAAGGCTGGGGTTTTTGCCTTGTAAAAATAAAATTACGGCATCTATGGTGTTTATATACACGTTTTTGAGGGCTGCAATTCGTTGGGCGTTTTCGCTTAGTGTTGTTTGGCTTGTATTAATTTTGGTAAATAAATTGCTTAATCCCGATGTAGAAAACAGGCTTAAAATTACTTCGATGCCCAAATCGGCTTGGTAACAATCAATATGCAGGTTGTTTAAAAAGCCTTTTATGTATGCACTTGCTGGGTAAGGCGTGTTTAGTTGCGTAAATGGCGGCGTAATAATAAATACTGTTTTTTCGCTGTTGGCTTTAGCCAACGGTAATTGATTGTTTTCTTTTGACATAGCTAAATCCAAAGTTTTTTTCAATTGCCGTTGGCTTCAGCCAACGTAATTGAAAATTTTTATTCCTGTGTGCGTGGTGTTTTGCTGCTGTTTAACTCGGCGAAAGCCACCAACTCCTCGAAACGTGAGCCTGGCTGGCGGTAATATACAAATAGCTGATAGTCGTTATCGGTATCAAAATACGAGCCATTTAAAAAATTGCTATCTATCAATTTACCTGTGGCATCTATAATAGAATAATTATAATCGTAAACGCCTTGTTTCATCAACATTTTTAAAGTGTATTGTTTTGTTTCGGCATTGTAAATCATTTTATTGGTTTCGTTTTTTTGGTATTGATTAAATAAACCTACCACATATACATTACCAGTGGTAAAAGGTTGTGGTATTTTTAAGGCAAAATCTGTGATGGCATAATCGGCATCGGGGTTTTGCACCAAGCCATCTTGGTTACGGATAAAAAATTTTCCGTTTTCATCAAAATTAAATGTATAACCCTCGGATGCGGGCTTGGGCACATCGGCAAATAAGGAAACGTAAAACAAACTATCGCGAATAATTTGATATACTTTTTGTGATTTTAACCTAAAACTTCGGGTATCAAAAAATGTAAATTCGTTACCCCCAGCAAAATCATTGCTATTTAACTCGTTATAAATAAGTAAATTGTTTTTTATAAACACGGGTCGTTTTGTCCATTTGGCTAAATCGTATCTACGGTTTTGTAATATTTGTATGCGAATATCTTGGTATGGATTTTGGATAATAATACCTGGGCTTTGTACCGTAAAATTAATTTTTTGGTTGCTTCGGCGTAAATTAACATTATTAGATGGTATAATTTCGGCTTGCAAAAACATCTTGGCGTTTACAACATAAAATCTACGGGTAAATAATAGCCTACTTTCATCGCCATCTTCATATATTTTTAGCAAGTAATTGCCAGCCAGCTTGGGCATGGTTACTGCATTATTAGGGAATATAATTTCGTAATGAATGTATTTTTGATAGGTATTGGCGGCATTGCGGTATTGGTTTATACGGTCGTAGGTAAAGCCATCTAAATAATCGAGTTGGGTAATATTGCTAGGTTCCCAATCGCCGTTACAGTGCTGAAAAGTGTAATAAATATTTTTGCTACCAGTGCGCAGGTCGTCAAATTTTAGTATCAACCTATCATCACCGCCAAGGTTTAAAATAGGGATTGATTGTTCTTTTTTTGTATTAAAAAACTCGATGGTTTTTATTTCGGGTACGTAATCGATGTTATCGTAAATGGTTTCTACGGATGGTACTTGCACCCTTGGCACCCTCATTTTTTTGGTTTTAGATTGTGCGTGAACATTGCTACAAAAGCAAAAAAACAAGTAATACAATGCAATAGATACATTTTTTTTTATCATGGCAATTTTATTTATGGTAATAGCCTTTAAAAAGTTTACGGTACTGGTTTTTAAGGACTTGTTTTTCTGTTGGCGATTTTTGTACGGGTATGGTATGGTCGTAAAAAATAACTTCGCCTCTTTCTGCATCTATAATTAAGGCAAACAATGTAGAAATAGGCTGTGTAGCAATGGGTACATACATTTGTAAAGATAAGTTATCATCTTCTATACGTTTTTGGCGGTGTTTGGTATGGGTTTCATTTGTACCTAAACCTGTAATTACAGTTGCAAGGGCAAACCGTTGGTTTTTTTGCTTTAGAACCGAATCAATGGTTGGTGTAAGTTTTATGTTTGATATTTGCCTATAGTGCATTATTTTTTCGATCAAATAATTTAGCTCTTTATTTATTTTTTCTTTTAATTCTACATCCTGTATTTCGATTTTACGGGATACACTAAAGTTTTGATAATTGGTAATTACGGTATCTAGCATACGTTTAGATAGCGAAGAAAGCGAATCGTTGCTTGTTGTTGTGTTGTCTTTATGTATTAAACTAACAAACGATAGTGGTTCAAAATAAGCTAAGTTATTAACTTGGTTTAGTTTAACTTTTTTGTTTTCTAACTTGTACGAAACACAGGATGATAAAAATAACAAAACTGCCAATCCTAAAAATATCTTTTTCATCTTATGATTATTTAAACATTTAGCCTACGTTATCGATTTTGTTAAACTATCTACCTCTTCGGCAACTTGCTCCCAGTGCAATTGCAAAGCCCCTAAAGTTTGTTTTACAGTTGCATAACGCCCATTGGCATCTTTTAATTTTGCGGCATCGCTATAAATAGTTTCTTGGGCAAGTTCGGTTTCTATGGTTTTTACGTTTTTTTCGTTGTCGGATATTTGGTTTTCTAAATCTTGTAATTGTAGGTTTAGTTTTTTTAATTGCTTTTTAATTTCGTCGCTTGGGGCGGATTTTGGTTTTTCTTTAGCCGGTTTTTCTTTTTTAACTTCTTTTAAAGTACCTAAACTTATTTGTTTTTGCCTTGCAGTGTTCCATTCTTCGTACTCGGCATAAGTGCCTGGGTATTGGTTAATATCTTGGTCTTCAATATACCAAATTTTATTAGCTACGTTATCTAAAAAATACCTATCGTGGCTTACAGCTATAAAAGTACCTTCGTACTGTTGTAAAGCTTGTATCAATATGTTTACCGATTGTATATCTAAGTGGTTGGTAGGTTCATCCAATATTAAAAAATTAGCATCGGTTGTTAATGATTTTGCCAAAGCCACCCTCGATTTTTCGCCACCCGATAGCACCCTAATTTTCTTAAAAACATCATCACCAGTAAATAAAAAGCAACCTAATAAAGACCGTAACTCGGTATCGGAGTGCGTAGGTGCAAATGATTGCAATTCCTCTAAAATAGAATTATCTAAATGTAAAGATTCTAGCTGGTGCTGTGCAAAAAACGTAACCGATACATTATGACCTGTTTCGCAAGTTCCTTCAAAGCTTTCGGTACCAGCAATTATCCGCAACAGCGTTGATTTTCCTTTACCATTAGCGCCTATCAAAGCAATTTTATCGCCTTTTTCTATCAAGCCTTCGGCCCTATCTAGTATATCAATAGCGGGGTAACTTTTGCTCGCATTTTCTATTTTTATAACGTGGCGGCCCGATGGTTTTGAAAACTTAAACCTAAAGTTTACGGCCGGGTTATCATCGTCCACATCATCTACCCGTTCCAGTTTATCTAATGCTTTTATACGCGATTGTGCCATTTT
>RDXP01000027.1 GCA_004292865.1 Sphingobacteriales bacterium | reverse complement strand
AACAGGCGAAGTTGCTGTACCTACACAGCCAGGCTTGGGTGCAGCGGTTGATGAAGGCTATTTAGCTAGCTTGGTTAAATGTATAGTTAATTAATTGTGTTATATACAGTAATTTAATTGCAATTATCGCAAAAGTGTAGTGGCTAATAAACCCAGCCCTATTTATAAATATTATTATAATCTAAACTTTCGGAAGAGGTAAAGCGCATAAATATACTTACCGCACAGCGTATTTATAAAATTAGCTGGATACACAAGCAACAGGCTTTGCGTAAATCTTTATGTTTTTTTGTGATATATTTTTACTGCAAAGAACGCAAAGAAAAAACGCAAAGAACACAAAGCTGTTTGTAAGCACCATCTTAAATAAAAAAAATAAAAAGCCACCACATTAATTACCTCCGAAACTTTAGTTATAATGTAAAGCGTGTTTACTAAAGGTTGGGTAAAAACGATACAAACAATCCCTTTAAAAGATAATATTAGCGTTTATAATCTAAAAAATAAGAGATATAATTGTTCTAAATATTCAGTTAAAAAAATTAATTTTTTAGGGGGTAATATTTTCAAAATATTTTAGTGTGATAGAAAAAAAAGAAGAAAATGTAAGTTTTTAACAAAAAGCACTAAAAAAACAATCAATAAAATTGTAAAAAACACCCCTCATTTTGTAGGATTAAAAACAAATACACTAAAACTTATAATGCTGTTTATTAAGTTTTTAATTAATTTTATAAAATTAATATTTTATTTATTTTTTTTTAATTTAATTTATACTAAAATTACAAGTTACAACTTGGGTGTATATTTTTTATGAATACCAATTTTAAAATAAAATATTTTTTAGCATAAAAACCCAAGTATTTGCTATAAAAATATTCCCAATAATTAACAATATTATAAAATATGAAAAAAAATTACCCTCGCATTGTATTACTATTTACGCTTATTTTTTATTTTTTGGCCGTAAATACAATTTATGCTGGTAGCCTAAATAGGGCTAAATTAGTAAATGTTACAACGCCATTTAATAACCCAACTGTAAAAAAAGTATATTCAAAAAATCCGTTACATATTAATGGTGTTGTTTTTCCGATAGTAATTAACCCATTGGTAGTGCCTAACTTAAAGGTTAACCAAACATCGGACTATGTATTTTCTTATCTGGTAAGTAATACTAAAAACACGGCTGTTAAATCATACCTTTGGGTTGATTTTGATAACAACGGCTTTTACACCACAGATGAAGCTGTGGTAACTAACATACCCGCCAATGCCGTAAATTTTAAAGTAAATATAAACTATCCGAATGCTAGTTTTATTAATAAGCTAGTAATAGGGAATTTAAAAATTAAATTTACTACCACATCCACCACACTTATTGATGATGTGTTAACCACAAATATCGACGAAAGAAGTACAAGCCTAGGTATTGATGGCGAAACAGAAACATTTACCGAAAAAACTATTGCAGGTATCACCATTTCGGGGAGCGTATTTGTAGATGGTGATGGCATAGCCGATGGAATTATTTTTGGTACAGGTGTAGGTATTATTGAAGGTATTTCACTAAACGCTTATTTAATAGATAATACAAATACGGTAATTGCAAAGTCTGTATTTTCATTAGGTGGGAGTTACAAGTTTGAAAATTTATATAAAGGCAGTTACAATATAGCTATATCTCGAAACAATTATAGCAATGGCACACCTTTAGCTTCGGTTGTTCCTAATTTACCTTTGGGGTGGAATTTAGCAGGAGAAAGTTATGGCAGTATAGGTAACCTACCCCTTGGTATTGAACCGGGCTTACCCAATATGCAAATACCCATTGTAACTCAAACCGCTGCTGGTGGAACCGATATTTTTGGGATTAATTTTGGTTTAAACAGAACACCTGTTGCTTCAAACGATGAAATATCGACCCCAATTAATACACCTGTTGTTGATTGTAACTTGGTGGCAAATGATAACGACCCCGATGGAAATCAAACCATTGATAAAACTTCTATTTTACTTATTGACCCTTTAGATGGGTTAAAAAAAACTACTGTAACTTTAGCGGGTAAAGGCCAATTTATGGTAGATGCTTCAGGTAAAGTAAGTTTTGTACCTGTTAATAATTTTTTGGGCGTAGCACCTGTAATATCTTATACAGTTAAAGATAAAGGAGGTATCGAAAGTAATGTGGCCCTAATTAAATTAGTGGTTAAACCTTTGGGTGTTAATGATGTAAAAGTATTAGATGTTGAAGTACCATCAGTAACTATAAATGTTTTAGCTAACGATGGTATTAGTGGCATATTAGCTGTGCCAGCCGAAACTTTTTCCAATCCAGCCGATGCAACTATAGTAGCAAACCCTAATGGAGATATTACCTTTATATTCCCACCTAACCAAATAGTACCTAATACTTACGTTTATACTTATGTATTAAAAACTGCCGATGGGGTTTACTCCGACCCTATAACTGCAACCATTATAGTTGCTTACACCCCTGCTATAACTTTAACCAAAACTGCAGTATTTAACGATACCAATAACGATGGCCTACCACAAGCTGGCGAAACCATTACATACAGTTTTAGCGTTACCAATACAGGTAATGTAAATGTAATTAATGTAACCGTAAGCGACCCCAAAATAGGTTTAGTAAACGCAGCTGTATTACCCAATCCACTTAAACCTGGAGAAACAGGATTGTTAACAATTGTACCCAATATTTATACCATTACCCCTGCCGATATAATTGCAGGCCAAGTGTTAAATACAGCAACAGCTACTGCTTTAGAGCCTGTTACAAATAAAAACATAAACGCTACTTCAAACGCAATTGTTATTTTCCCGATATTAAAAATAAAATTAGTTAAAACCAGTAAAATTATTGATGCAAATAATAATGGCTTTACAGATGTAGGCGATAAAATCGAATATACCTTTACGGTTACCAATACGGGTACAGTTTTAGTAAAAAATATAGGTATTACCGACCCCAAAATAGGCTTGTTAAACGCTGCTATTACGCCATCTACACTTGCGCCAAGCGAGGTAGGTGTACTAACATCTACAAACACATATACCATTACCTTAGCTGATATTCTAAAAGGTTATGTATCAAATAAAGCAACAGCCAATGGTACAAATGCGCAAGATGCCCCAGTATCAGCCGATTCGGAAAATGGTAACCCCACCAGTATTACCGATCCTGCTTGCCCTACCTGTACCATTACTGAAATTATAAAAAAACCACAAATAGCATTAGTTAAAACCGCTGTATTTAACGATACCAATGGAGATGGTTTTGCGCAAGTAGGCGAAACCATTACTTACACCTTTAGCGTAAGCAACACAGGCAATGTAACGGTAACCAATATAGGCATTACCGATGCCAAAGTAAAC
>RDXP01000174.1 GCA_004292865.1 Sphingobacteriales bacterium | reverse complement strand
CCCAATAAAAAAACCCTACCATCTGTGCCCATCTGTGCTATCTGTGAGCAAAAAATCTCCCCAATAAAAAAACCCTACCATCTGTGCTATCTGTGCTATCTGTGAGCAAAAAATCTCCCCAATAAAAAAACCCTACCATCTGTGAGCAAAAAAAAATCGCAACAACAATATCCTAAAATTTGTGAAAAAATTAGGGCATATTTGTATTATCAGAATTTAACAAATACATGACCATTGTTCAATTAGAATACGCCGTAGCTGTTGATACTTACCGTAGTTTTGTGATGGCGGCACAAAAATGTTTTGTTACCCAACCTACTTTAAGTATGCAGGTACAAAAGTTAGAGGAACAACTAGGTGTAAAACTTTTTGATAGAACGCACCAACCTATTGTGCCTACTGAAATTGGGGGCGAGATTATTGAGCAAGCCCGTAAAATTATCAGCGAAAGCAAAAAAATAAATGAAATTATTAGCGAAAAAAATAACGACCTAAGTGGCGAACTTAAAATAGGAATTATACCTACCGTAGCTCCTTATTTATTACCCAAAGTGCTGGGTGCTTTTTTGCTAAAATACCCAAAAGTTCATTTGAATATTACCGAGTTACATACCGAGGTAATTATACAGCAACTTAAATTAGGTATGCTTGATTGTGGT
This sequence comes from Sphingobacteriales bacterium, assembly GCA_004292865.1. GTDB lineage: Bacteria > Bacteroidota > Bacteroidia > Sphingobacteriales > Sphingobacteriaceae > Pseudopedobacter. The sequence goes on along the minus strand of RDXP01000174.1, from coordinate 11,362 downwards.
ATTTTGGCCACTCCGCTGGGGCAACCTAGCTTGGAAGAAACGCCGTTATATTATGAAAACTTTGTGGCTTACTTATCAAAAACCAGCCCTTTATTTAAGAAAAAAGCGTTAAACCCCAACGATTTAGACGATGACCAACTGTGGTTGTTAAACGAAGGACACTGTATGCGCAACCAAATTTTAAATTTATGCAAGCATAAACAAAGCAACAATAATCAGTTAGAATATAATTCGGGCAGTATCGAAACTTTGATACGTATGGTTGATATAAATAACGGCATTACCATTGTGCCCGAGCTAAGCCTGCAAGATTTTAGTACGCATAAACTTGATAAAGTGCGCTACTTTAAAAGCCCCGAACCTAGCCGCGAAATTAGCTTGGTAACGCATCAAAATTTTATCAAAAAAAGGCTTATGAGGGTGTTGCAAGAAGAAATTTTAGCTACTATCTCTAAACGAATGAAATCAAAAAAGAAAAAAGAAATAGTGGATATTCATGTGTAAAAAAAACAGTTTTGTGCTGTTCAATTAGGTTTTTAAACATTCATCTTACCTAAACTCTACCGAACCGTAATTAGAATTTATTGAAATTTTTGAACCGCTACCAGTTTTGCCATAAAAGCCTTTGTAGTTTTTCGAAGAATTCCATCCTTTTTTATCCTCATCATTGGGCGTGGTTTCGGTTATCTTAACTTTATCATTATCAAACCTAAAGCTGGCGTAAGAAACGCTAACATCGAAGTTAAAGTTTTGATTTTCATTAAATCCTAAATTTATGCTCGAGTAGTTGGATGATATTTTAAGGGTAGCAAATTTATTGTCTAATTTATTAATTTGAAAACCCGAAGCGTAATTCATATTAAAAACTCCTTCGCTGGTAAGTTCATTTACTTGAACTTTACAATAGTTTAAATCGGCGTTTAGGATATCAGCTTGCTCAATAAAAATATTGCCATAATTGGCATTTATATCACCATTTACAAGTTGTGCAATTTTAATTTTGCTATAATTTGAAGCTATTTTATTGCTATTTGCAGATAGTTTTCGGGCATTAAAATCGCCATAATTCATGCTGATATTGGTAGAGCCATCTAAGTCGGGTAGGGTAATATTGGTGTAATTGGTTTTAAAATTTATGGCGTTACGGGCTGGCATATATACGGTGTAGTTTACATCTACAAATTTTTTTTCGTTTATATTGTTCCAAAAACTCATTGAAAACCAGCTGCTATTTTTATTTTTTTTATTTTCTATTTCTGTTTTAAACAAAATTTGCTTTCCTGTTTTACGGGTATTTACTTGTACGGTATTAAGCAGTGCTTGCGCATCTTCATCACTAGCATCATAAGCTTTAATTTCAACATCTACTTTTATCTCGTTTTTTGCCCAGGTGTTTACATTTATACGGCCATAGCTGGTAATAATTGCCAATATATCGCTGGCATCTACAGGGTAAGTTTTCGATATTTTCTTTACTTTTTCGACACTATTAAGCGGTATAGCACAGTTAGTTACCCCCTCAAAATTAGGCCTTGAGTTTATTTGTGGTATTGATGGTATTGCAGGAATATCTACATGTATATTTTGTAATTTTTTTGATAATCGGGCAGTAAAGGCGTTAAAGCAAGTAAGCGTGGTTTGGTTAAATTTATCTATTTTTTCGTTTAATGCTTGTTGCTCAAATACCATTTTTGGACACGCTGGGGGCGATACACATTCTGGTACAGCGTTTAATTTCCCCTGCCCCCTTACAGGCAAACAGTAAGTTGCTATAAGTAAAATAATAGGTAATATTTTAAAGCGTATGGTTTTCATCTTTAGTTTCGTTTTTAAGTTTTTGTACCTCATCCACCACATTTATTTGTTGGTTAAGTAGTTGGATTTGAAGTTGTAAATTATGTTTCATAGCTTTTATAATACAATCTTGATTAGGGCTTGCATTAATCTCTAGTTTTAAATCTTTGTATTCTTTTTCTAATTTTTGTTGTTCTATTTCAAAGGATTTATACAAGTTAGGATTTTGTTTTTCTACACTTTTTAAAGCCGATTGTTTAAGTTCGATAATACTTGCAAACTGGCTTTCTTGTTTGGCAAATTTAGGGTTAATGCTGCTAATTTGTTGGCTATTATACTTTTGATACTGTACACCTAAAAGCCCTATACCCATAAATAAAAGTAAAATAGCGGCAACTTTTAATAAAATATACCAAGGTTTTAATTTTTTTATTTTCACATCTTTGGCGTATGCTTCCTCTAATTTTGCACCTATTTTATCCCATAATATTGGATTTGGCTCGTCGGTATCGAACTTGTTTTTATTTTCTATAATGAATTTTTCAATTTCCTTACTCATAATTCCCTGCTTGTATATTTTAATATTTCAATCAATTTTTTCTTAGCCCTTAAAAACTGGCTTCGCGAAGTGCCAGTACTTATATTTAAAATTTGGCTAATCTCTTCGTGGTCGTACCCTTCGATTAAATATAGCGAAAGTACTACACGGTAACCTTCGGGAAGCAGTTTAATAGCTTCTTTAACTTCCTCTACTTTTAATATCAAGTGTTCTTCATCATCCACCTCAACATCTGTAATATCCTCAATATCAATTGTATCTAAGCCTTGTAAAATCATTTTACGTTTGCGTAAACAATTGATAGAGCGGTGTACAACTATTTGCTTTAGCCAAAGGCCAAAAGTGGTTTCTTGCCTAAAATCTTTAATTTTTGCAAAAGCAAATAAAAAAGCTTCTTGCAATACATCTTCGGCCTCGCTGGTATGGTTTAAAATGCGTAAAGCCACATTATACATCGCTTTCGAGTATAATTTATATAAATCGTAATGGGCTTTACGGTCGCCTTTTTTACACCCAACTACCAAGTCGGAGTGTTTATCAATGTAAATAGCTTTCAAATTTTAAGCACTTGCTGGATATAAGACCGCGTAAAAACTCAAGCGTTGCATAAGGTTGAAAATAATTAATAATTAAAGTTTTTGAGGTTATAAATATTTTAAATTGAGCAATATAAACTTAGTATTATTTTTTATAATCAGCTACTTATAAGACCGATACAATTTCATAAGTTTTTTACACATTGCGCTAATTATTTTAAAAATATTTTGAAAAACCTTGGCTAGCATTTCATAACTTATGCTAGCCCCGCCATTCGCTTATACGCCCTCAGGCCTTAGGCGCAAGGCCGGTATCCGCTACTGTCGGGTTTAGGTACTCAGGTCTGTGATTTTTAATGCGGGTTTACCTTGCACCATATCCTGTACAAATAGGCTTAATAAGCATTTTTGGTATTTATTAATAGACATAAATTATGAATGGACAAAAATAATGGCGCTTTAAATAAAAATAATTTTCAGCTAAGTTTGTATTTTAATCAATAAAACTATTGCGATTTATATGCCATGCCCTGCACAATTCCCTTACGCTCAATTTCGTTATCAATAAAGGTTTGAATTTCCGATTTTCGCAAGCCCCAGTTTGGTGCAATAAGCATATCCAAATCTGATATGCCAAACAAACGCTGTATAATTATATCGGGCCTTACAAGCGGTAGCAATTCGCACAAAAAATCGGCGTAAGCCTGCAAACTAAACAAAGGGAATGGATTTTTTTTGTACCTAGCACCCATAATAGAGCCTTCTACAATATGTAAATGATGAAACTTTACAAACGTAATTTGTGGGAAACGGTTGATTTCGTGGGCGTAAGCCAGCATCATTTCTTTACTTTCGCCCGGCAAGCCAAATATGGTATGCACACAAATATCCAGTTTGGTATTTTTAAGTACAGCCAGTATATCTAAAAACTCATCATGCGAGCAGCCACGGTTTATTTGGGAAAGGGTTTCGTTATATATTGATTCCATACCCATTTCTAAGTCCACATCAAACCTATCGGTATAGCTTTCTAATAGGGCAATTTTTTCTATATCCAAGCAATCGGGCCGGGTACCTACCGATAAGCCTACAATATCTTGTGTATTAACGCTTAATGCTTCGTCGTACAATGTTTTTAGGTAATGCACTGGTGCGTAAGTATTGGTATTGGGCTGAAAGTAAATAATAAATTTTTCGGCTTTATAGCTTTTACGGGCCTTTTGCATCCCATATTCTATTTGCTCTTTCATGGTTTCCATAGTGCGTGAGGTAGGTGTAAACGAATCTACATTGCAATAAGTGCAACCGCCGTAGCCCTTGCTTCCATCTCTATTGGGGCAGGTAAAACCACCATCAACTATTACTTTATATACCCGCTGGCCATTATATTTTCGTTTTAAATGGGCACTGTAATAATTGTAATTTTTTTCTCCGTATGCCAGTAATTTTTCCAATGCAAATAATTTTTGTAAAGATAACAATTGAGCGTTAATGCTGTGTGCTTTACATTTTGGATTTAAACAAAAAAACCCTCCCTAATTTTTACATTGGGGAGGGTTACATTTTTATAAAAAAAAACTTATTTTGCTTTTTCTTTGTTTTTTAACGCTTTAATGGCATCGCCTTCCATTTTATCTTTTAGTTGTGATAAAATATCCATGTCGCCCAGTGTAGATTTTTCGATCGAATCTTTCACTTTTTTAACCGCCGATGAAGCCTCCGAAGTAGCCGCTTTGGCTTCTTTCTTTTTGGTGGTTCTTTCTTCGGCAGCGGCTTCGGCTACTTCTTCTTCCCATATACGGGCATGTGAAACAACTATGCGTTTAGAGTCTTTATTAAACTCGATAATTTTAAACTCGGTAGCATCCTCTAGTTTTAAGGTTGTGCCATCTTGTTTGGCCGAATGTTTGGTAGGTACAAAACCCTCAACACCATAAGGCAAAGCAACAATTGCACCTTTATCGGTTACTTTGGTTACTGTTCCTTCGTGTATAGAATCAACCAAGAAAATGGTTTCAAAAGTTTCCCAAGGGTTTTCTTCTAGCTGTTTGTGTCCTAAACTTAGTTTACGGTTTTCTACATCTAGCTCTAATACTACTACATCTAACTCTTCGCCTACTTTGGTAAACTCGTTAGGATGATTTACTTTTTTAGACCACGATAAATCCGAAATATGAATTAAGCCATCAATACCTTCTTCGATTTCAACAAAAACGCCAAAGTTAGTCATGTTTTTAACTACGGCTTTGTGTTTGCTACCAATAGGGTATCTATCGGTTGCTTTTTCCCATGGGTCGGGAGTTAATTGCTTAATACCTAACGACATTTTGCGTTCGTCTCTGTCCAAAGTTAAAACAACACCTTCTACCTCATCGTTTACTTTCATAAACTCTTGTGGGTTGCGTAAGTTTTGCGACCACGACATTTCAGATACATGTATCAAACCTTCTACGCCTGGTATAATTTCTAAGAAAGCACCATAATCGGCAACGGTAACAATCCTACCTTTTACTTTCGAACCTACAGCCAGTTCAGTATCTAACGATTCCCAAGGATGAGGCGTTAATTGTTTTAAACCTAAAGCAATACGTTTTTTCTCATCGTCAAAATCCAGCACAACCACATTTATTTTTTCGTCTAGCGATAGCACTTCGCGTGGATGTTCTATGCGGCCCCAAGAAATATCGGTAATGTGTAACAAGCCATCAACGCCACCTAAATCAATAAATACACCAAAATCGGTAATATTTTTAACGGTTCCTTCTAGTACCTGTCCTTTTTCTAATTTAGAAACAATTTCAACTTTTTGACTTTCTAAATCATCTTCAATCAATACTTTATGCGATACAACAACGTTTTTAAATTCGTGGTTAATTTTAACAACCTTAAATTCCATTGTTTTACCCACGTAAACATCGTAATCTCTAATCGGTTTAATATCAATTTGCGAGCCTGGCAAAAACGCCTCTACACCCATTATATCTACAATTAAACCCCCTTTAGTACGGCTTTTTACAAATCCGTTAATAATGGTATCGTTTTCTAAAGCCAAATTAATAGTTTCCCAAGAACGTTGCGTTTTAGCTCTTTTTCTTGATAATACCAATTGGCCATTTTCATCTTCTCTTTGCTCTACAAATACATCCACTAAATCGCCTTTTTTAAGGTCGGGTGTATCTCTAAATTCGTTTACTGGTACTAAACCATCCGATTTAAAACCAATATTTAACACTACATCTTTACTGTTAATGGTTACTACCACGCCCGAAATAATTTCGCCTTTTTCTACCGAGTTAAAAGTACCTGCGTACATTTCTTCCATCTGGGCTCTGTCGGCTTGGTTGTAGTTACCAAACATTTTTTCATCGGCATCCCAATCAAAATCGGCTGGGTTGGCATCAATATGCAATGCTGATGATTTAATCTCATCGATAGAGATAGAATCTGCTTCTGATTCAAATACCTCTTTTTGTCTTTTTTCAGTTCCCTGAAACTCCGCTTCTTTGGCGGACAATTCATTTTCTGCTACTAGTTTTTTTGCCATTAAATAATTTATCTCCTTTGTCCCTTTCTTTTAGGGACTGCAAAGGTAGAAATTTATATTGCTAAATAAAAAATATATTTTGTTTTTAAGGTTGATTGCTAATGGATTGAGGCTGGCTTAGGCCAAAAAACAATATGGGATTTAATTAAGCGTAGGTTTACACTTATTATAAGAAGGGTATTTTGATGTGCTTTTGTTTGAAAAACTGATAACGTATTTTACTGTTTACTGTTAATTTAGTTAATACTAAACAGTAAAAATCAGCCCGAAAAAATATTCATTTATAAAACAAATTTACACTCGAGACAATATCTTAATTCAGGAAAATTATTTATACCAAAAAATCGTTTATTACTTTATTTATACCCACTTTTAGGTTGCCAAAAAATCCACTAATTATGCCTGCTTTTATACTATTATTAAATATTTTATTGTTGTTGGTAAGTTGCAAGCCCGAAGTAATTGCGCCTAAAATTTTAGCTCCTTTACCCATGCCTAATTTAAAAAAATATACTTACTTAGCCCTAGGCGATTCGTATATGGCATCTAACCCTAGCGGGTTACGCAGTGGTTTTCCATACAAATTAACCGATACGTTAAAAAAAGAAGGTTTAACTGTTAGTCCTACTGTTATTGCGCAATTTGGCTGGACAAGTGGTGATTTGTACAGTGCAATGGTATCAAGAAACACTAAGTATGATGTTATAACTTTGTGTATTGGGGTTAATAATCATTATAAAAACTTGATACTGGGCTATATAGGCAAGATTTTAAAAAAATATTAAATAGCTGTTTAATATGTGTAGATGGTGTAGCTAAACGGATTTTTGTATTAAGCATACCCGATTGGGGTGTTACTAATTTTGCAAAAACAGATGCCCGAACGCCCGAACAAATAGCAAAGGGAATAAATGATTTTAATGCGATTAATTTTGAAGAGGCTAAAAAAGCAAAGGTAAATTATGTAGATATTACCTCTATATCGCGTGAAGCAAAAACGGATATTTCCTTGATTTCTAAAGATGAATTACACCCTTCGGAAAAAATGCACAACAAATGGGTGGCGGCCGTTTATCCATTTATTGCTCCTCAATTAAATTAATTATTCGCTCCGCTTACGCTTACCGCTAAACGTACGGTTATTACCTCCCGAGGCTGGCTTTGGCCTGCGGTGGCCTTGCGGCGGATGCGTATTGCCGCCTTTTTTTACTGCTGGTGTAGGGAAACCCAAAAGCGGAAAAGGGTGTTCATCTATTACAGGTATGGTTTTACCTATCAGTTTATGTATATCTTTTAAAAACTCTTTTTCATCGGCATCGCAAAAAGAAAATGCCGTACCATTAGCCCCTGCCCTACCTGTACGGCCTATGCGGTGTACATAGGTTTCGGATATATTGGGTATTTCAAAATTTATTACATGGGCTAGCTCATCAATATCTATACCTCGGGCTGCAATATCGGTAGCTACCAATACCCTAATGGCTTTAGCTTTAAAGTTTTCTAAAGCCCTTTGCCTAGCGTTTTGAGATTTATTACCATGTATTGCTTCGGCTTTAATTTTATGGTTTACCAGTAGTTTTACAATTTTATCGGCACCGTGTTTGGTTCGGGTAAATACCAAAGCGGTTTCAATATTTTTATCGTTTAATACGTGTAAAAGCAAATCGTTTTTATTGTTTTTATCTACAAAGTAAACGGCTTGGTTAATGGTATCGGCGGTTGATGATACGGGTGTAACTTCCACTTTTTTGGGGTCACGCAATATGGTATCGGCCAGTTGTACAATGCTGGGTGGCATGGTTGCCGAAAAAAACAACGATTGCCTGCGGGTAGGCAATACAGCAATTAGTTTTTTAACATCGTGTACAAAACCCATATCTAGCATACGGTCGGCTTCGTCTAATACAAAAAAACTCACGTCTTTAAGCGAGATAAAACGTTGATTCATTAAATCTAGCAAGCGGCCTGGCGTGGCAATAATAATATCAACGCCTTTTTGCAGGGCATCGGTTTGTGCTTTTTGGCCTACACCGCCAAATATTACGGTGTGTTGTAGGTGTAAAAATTTACCATAAGCGGCAAAGCTTTCGCCTATTTGTATGGCCAGCTCGCGGGTGGGCGTTACTATTAACGCTTTAACTTTGCGTAAGCCCACTATTGGGCTTTGCTGGTTGTGTAATAGTTGTAATATGGGTATGGCAAAAGCTGCGGTTTTGCCTGTACCCGTTTGGGCGCAACCCAGCAAATCATGCTTTTGTAATAATAAGGGTATAGCTTTTTGTTGGATGGGGGTAGGTGTAGTATAACCTTCGGCAGCCAATGCTTTTTTTATAGGGTCGATAAGCCCTAAATCGTTAAATGAAACCATATAGTTTGTGTTAAGGCAAACCTAATGTATATTTAACAGGCAACCTTTCTAATATTTTTTGCAAAGATGCTTAAAATATGTGGATAAGAAAAGGATGGCTAAGAGATTAGTTTTTTAACACGCTGTAATTACCACTCGAAACCCGGCATTACAAAATAAAATATGTCCCAATAATTATCAGTTCGTTTCATATATAATTTATACGGCCCTTCAAAATGTATTTTTTCTCGGTTTTCCATCATGGCATCATATTTTAAAACGCCTTCGGCATGGCCTATCCAATTACCATCGGCTAATTGTTCAAACTTTATTTCATCAATATTATAGGCATCGTTTTCAAAGTTTTTGAAAGCTTCAAAAAAGGGGTTTAGCTTGGCATATAGCTCTTCCCTGTTATAATGTTGCGCATTTGCTGTAATAAATTGGGTGGCCAATTCAGAGCTGTATTCGTCGAAACTTTTACCAAACCAATTTTTTAAAAACTGGTGCGTGTTTTTTTCAATATCAGCATAGTTGTTAGGGTGAAACTCTTCGTAAATAAAAACCCTTGTACCAAAAAACATGTTTTCTTTTTCGATTTCTTGTTCAAAAAGCTCTTCGGTTATAAAAGCATATATTACCGCATCGGGATAAGGGCCATCACAAATATCTAACCTTAAATCGTGGCTTTCGAGCAATAGGGTTAATTTTTCTAGCTGTTGGCTTATATCATTATCATTAAGATTGGCTAGAGGTATAAAAGCGGGTTTGCCTATTTTTTCGTAAACGCTTATGTACTCGGCATTTTTAAAATTTTCTTCAAATGATATAAGACTTTTTAAAAACTGGTTTTCTATTTCGGGGGGCAACTGCCCATCGCCACCCATCATAAAATTATCGCCAAACTGGGCTTTGAGTTTTAGCTTTAAAAATTCGTTCTCGATACTCGCATTTTCTTCGGGGTCTTCAGAGAATTTTTCGTTTTCCATACTATAAATTTAAGCATTGAAAGTAATAATTTTTTATGAAATTGGTTAGCAGGAAATAAAAATTATTTTGATAACGGTATAATACATTAAAAATCAGCTCCTGTAGCTGGCTTTAGGATACAAAAAATCATGTTGCTTACCTTTTTAATAATTTACGGATGAGCTTTTACATGCAAAATATTTTTTTTTACCTTCGCATTTTTAAGGTAAACCATTTATAAGTGTATATGAATTTGTTAAAAAAAATTTCGATTGTGTGTGTTACCGTTTTGGCTATAAGTTATTTTATACCTGTACAAACCACCAAAAACGCCGTTATTAAAAAAACATTTTACGATGTTGTAAGCGAAATTAATAACCCAGATAACTGGAAAAAATGGTATAGTCCCATAAAATCATCTTACCAAAAACATCCCGAAAAATACCGTTTTGTTGAAGATTATAAGAATAAAAAATTTATAATTTACACACATAATAATAAATATATTGTTACAAAGTATAGCCCAGGGTATTTAAAAGTGCAAAGTAATGGCTTGTTTAAAACCAACTGCGAGGTTCGTTTTACTTTTACCAAAGACAGCCACAAATCCATAGTTTTTGAAACCCATACAATAAGTTTATTAACGTATGTACTAAATTTTTTTAAACCTGATAACCAATACGATAGTGTTATAAAAAATTTAAAACCTTTTATGGAAAACCCTTCGCTTTATTATGGTTTCGAAATTAAAAGAACCCATGTGCCCGATACTATTTACCTTACCCTATCTAAAACCATATTGGCAAAAAACAGATACATAGCTACCGATAGTATGTATAAGATTTTAACAAAATACGCCCTCAAAAACAAATTAACACGTACATTTAAGCCTTATTTAGTACAAAATACCTTAGGCAACGATTCGCTAACAATTACAGCCATGCTTGTAATTGATACAGCCATAATGCCCGATAGTAAAATAACTTCTTTTACCATGCCCTCTGGTGGAAATATTTTGGTAGCCCGCTATAAAGGGCGTTACAGTGCCTCTAAAACTGTTTATGATGCCTTACAAAAATACGTTTTTGATAATACCCTAAGCTCGGTTTTTACGCCTTTTGAGCGGTATTTAGATAAGCGCATCCCCAAAAACGATAGCAGCATAGTAGATATGGAAGTGTTTTATCCTATTTATTAGCCTTAATTTAATTAAAGTTTGGCAACTAATAAATAGCCAAAATAAGGGTAACATAGCCTTAATACAATTTTTCTACAACATACTTATAAATCAACTAATTGCTGTAAAAATATTTTGAAAAACCTAGGCCAGTATTTCATAACAAAGGCTAGTCCCGCCATTCGCTCATACGCCTGCAGGCCTTAGGCGCAAGGCAGGTATCCGCTGCTGTCGGGTTTAGGTACGCAGGGTGGTGCTTTTTAATGCGGGTTTACTTTGCAGCATTTTTGCACCCAAACTTTAGTAGTTTTATTTTAAAAATTGCTAAATTGCACTAAAAACCCAAACCTTATGCCTCGCTTAAACCTACTAGAAGAAACCCGTTACGAAAAACTGCCCGTAACCGTTTATGCTAACGCTAACCAAGCATCAATAA
>RDXP01000173.1 GCA_004292865.1 Sphingobacteriales bacterium | reverse complement strand
GCTTTTTGTGCCTCGAAATAGGTAAAAATATCGGCTTTGCGCCAAGCGTAAATAGATTGTTTAGGGTCGCCTATATAAAAAACTATGGTGTTGGTGTTAAAAGCGGTATCAAAAATTTGGTATTGCAGGCGGTCGGTATCCTGAAACTCATCAATAAAAACAGCTTTATATTTGCTTTGCAAACCTTCAATTAGTTTGGTATTATCGGGTTTTAAAATGGCTGCGTTAAGGTTGGCAATTAAATCATCATAACTTAATTGATTATTACGCAACTTGTAATTTTTAATGCCTAGGCCTACTTGGTTTATGGCGTTGCAAGTAATTTTATTTATGATTTTTTGGATAAATTTTGCTGGTGCTTGTGCTTCGAGTTTACGTATGCCTAATTTTTCTAAAATATCTGGATACAGCTCTTTAGGATATTTAGTTTTAGGGTTTGAAATTAATCTAAGCCATTCATCTATATCATTATCAACACATAATTTCAAAATTGATTTTTTAGCATCTTTTACTTGACTAATAGCCCATAAACGGTCTTTATCATCTTCAATAAATTGATAAAATTCAACTTTTAATCTTTCCTCTTCAATTTCTAAAGATTTAATATCCCCTAAAATTTTTTCTTCATCTAAACTATAATCCTCATTATCAACATACATAAAAAACGTTTTACCGCTAATATGTTCTTTAACAACATCTTTTATAGATGTTATGGATAATCCTTCAGGTATTAAGTAAGCCAGCAAATCGGTACTTATGCTTGTTACATTGCTGCGCCAAAATTGGTTTACTTCGTCTTGTAAAATGGTGTCGGTATCTTGCAATAATTCGGCACCAAAAAGTTGTTGGGTTTCAAAAGCAAACTCGTTAAGGGTAAGCTGGCAAAAACTATGTATGGTTAAAACCGATGTTTCGTCTAAAAAAAGTACGGCGTTTTTTAATAAATCTTGTACTTTTTGGTGGGATGTTTGCGCTATTGCAGATGCTAAAAGGTTACCAATATCATCATTTTTAAGCTCTTGGCTTTGTACTTGTTTATGGGCTTTACGCACAAATAAACGGATGCGTTCTTCCAGTTCGGCAACGGCGGCTTTGGTAAAAGTTACCATTAAAATTTCCTTTACAGGGATTTCTTTTTCGATAATTAAACGCAACACCAACAGCGCAATAGAGTAAGTTTTACCTGTACCCGCACTGGCTTCTATAAGGTTTATACCTGCAAGGTTTACGGTTTTTGGGTTGAAGGGTTTAAAGGTGATGGCCATTGGTTGTTGTTTAATTATGTTTACGCTAACACCAAACCTATACATAAATTTAGAGTATAAAAATTATTATATTTATTCCTTCAATTATTTATGCAGCTGTTTTTTATTTTGAGTTTTCTAAAATATTTTAATTTATTTTGATAAGTCATTTTTGTATTTTTGAAAAAAAAAATTATGGAAGCGCAACCTCTTTTTATAGCACACCCAACTACCTTAGAAGAAACCAATGTTTTAAAAGCATTTGTAAAAGCACTTAAAATTAAATTTGAGGTAAGCAAAGAAAAAGCTTACGACGAAAAATTTGTACAAGAAATACTTAAAGCCGACAAAGATATTGAAGCAGGCAAAGGTGTAAAGATTGAAATGTCCGATTTATGGAAATAATCCATCTTACATAAAATCAGCTTATTAAACCTATTAAATTTACGTTTTTACTAACTCAAAGTTTTATTCTCTCAAAAATCTCTGTTCGGCCTAAAAGCGAAATCCCAATAAAACCCCGTACTTTTAAATTTTGGTTTTCTAACCACATTTTGCAGCTGTAAGTTTTACCAGTTAAGGGGTCGTAAATTTCGCCATCTTGGTATTGCTCATTATTATATTTAAAGTTGGTTAAAAAAACCATCCCAATTACTTCTCTTGTTCGTAACTCGGGCTTCGGGTTTTTGGTATCTTTTAATTGGGTTTTGCCCCAAATAATTTTACCAAAATATTTATCTGCAACTTTATAAATTTCTACTTTCCCATCTTTTTTTGGCGACCAATATTTGCCTATAATTTTATCGGCGGTTTGGGATTTTGCGGTTTGTAAAATAAATAATAGGGCTGTTAGGAGTAGTATGGTGTGTTTTAGGGTTGTGTTTATAGTACAGTTCATCATTTAATCTTTTTAATATTGTTGATACTTTTACTATTTAACAACGATTTCATTTGCGTTATGGCCATTTTATTTAGTTCTAAAAGTCGTTCGCTTTGCGCTAAACCTTTACCAATAAATACGGCATTTATACTTTCCATATTGCTTAAAACCACCAATTGCTCTATGGTGGCTTCGTCTCTAATATTACCAATTGCTTTTGGGTTTTCGTCTCGCCATTGTTTGGCTGTTTTGCCAAATAAGGCTACGTTTAGCATATCTGCTTCGTTGGCATATACAAAACCTACTTGTATTTTATTGAGTTCTTGGGGAATTAAATTTGCCTTTATCGCATCGGTATGTATGGTGTAATTTACTTTGGCAAGGGTGCGTTGTAAATTCCAATCTAATTTTAGGCGGTCGTTTTCATCCTCTTTTAAGCGTTGAAATTCTTTGATGAGGTATAATTTAAACTCGGGACTTAGCCAACTACCAAATTCAAAAGCAATATCTTTATGGGCAAAAGTGCCACTACCGTATCTTCCTGTTTTGGCAATTATGCCAATGGCGTTTGTTTTTTCAATCCATTTTTTTGCTGAAAGTGTAAAGCGGTTAAAACCTGCTTCATTTTTAATTCCCCCGAATTCGGGGGAATTAAAATCTGGGTTGTTGATTTCTTCCCAAATACCAATAAATTCGATGGTATTTTTGTTTCTTAGCCATTTTTCAATAAGTACCAAGCCCTCTTCAAAACCCTTTACCATATCGGTAAGCGATATAAAATCATCTTTACCTTTTTGCACAATGGTAATCTCCGTACCTTTTACATTTATAGTTTTATTTTTTGCCATTATTCTGTTTTTAAATTGTACAAATTCCAGTTTTTTTAATTTCTAAACTTCAATTTTAATTATGGCAAATTCGCCATAATTAAATAAAAATTTTAAACCCCTCGAATTCGAGGGGTTTAAAATTTTTATTTTTCTAAACTAATAATACCCCACAAAAAACCCTTCCAGTGGCTTTAACAATATATCAGCATTAAATTTATACCGTTCTAAAGCATCTAGCGCCTTAAAAAATCCTGCATTGTATTCTTTCATTATATATTTATCATCGCAAGGGAAATAATCATTATCAAGTTTAGCATCCACCTTTTTTAAAAATGCTTTTTCATCTAAACCATCTACTTCATTAGGGTTAATGCTAAAATCCGCATAAAAAACCAAAATCTCCTCGTGTCCTTTTTTGTATAAATCAATTAGTTCTGTTAACCTTATTTTGGCTTCTTGTTGTGATAGTTTCTCACCCTCAAAAACGGCTTCGCTATCGGCACTTATAAAATGTAAATTCAAATTTAACCCTGCGGCGGTAGCGGCCAAGTATTTAATATAGGCTTCTAATAAATATTTTCGCTCGTTTTTGCTCCAGCAAATTACTACCAGTTTATCGTTATAAATACCCATTATATTGCCTTTAATGGTGCTTTGGTTTAGGCTTATTTCTATGGCTTGGCTTTGTTCAATGGCATTGCCCACGCATTCAAAAAATAGCTTTTTTACTTCTACAACTTCTTTATTTATAGCTTGTAAATTTACCCTTGCCATATTTTTTAAGGGCAATTGTCCAGTTTTTACCCATTTATTTTGTGCAGTGTTTATTTGTACATCATCCATCAGCAGCAAATCGTTTTTAAAACCCCATTTTTGTAAGTTATCTAAATCAAAAAGCTCGGTTTCGGGTAATAAAACATCATCGGTTTTATAATAAACATTTAGCACATTGTTGTAATATCCTTTAAACGGATTTTTTAAAAAGGCTACCATTTTGTCTAAATTAATGGTGCTAAAATCGTTTTCTTGGGTTTGTATAGCGGTGTTTAAAGTTAGGGCTGTATCGGCTTTTAAATCGTCTAAATAATTTTTAAAACCCAGTTTTTGGTCATCATATTTTTTACTAAAACTATGTAAAGGGTGTTTAATAACCAGTTGTTTAGCAATATTATTGCTATCTGAACAAGCAGCTTGTATATAATCCACCAGTTCATCAACCAGTACCGATGGCGGCATAACCGTATTGTCTTTTACGCTTTGCCCCACATAACTAATGTATAAATATTGCTGTGCCGATAGCAGGGTTTCTAAAAATAAGTGCTTATCGTTTTCTTTTACATTACGGTCGCCGGCTTGCTTTTTATCCATTAAATTAAAGCTAATGGGTTTCTCTTTTCTTGGAAATTTATCAAAATTTAAACCCAACAAAGCCACCACTTTAAACGGAATGCTACGCATAGGTATTAGCGAGCAAAAGGTAATACCGCCCGCTACAAATGTGCTGGTGCGGGTGGCGGTGCCTAAGTTTTTTAACAAATTATGGGTAAAAACATCGTAGCTTAACGTTTCGGTTACAATGCCATCTAGTTCTTTGTATTTGGCTAATTGTTTAATTAATAAGTCGTAATCTTCGTTGGTTTCTTCGTTAGGTTCAAAAATCAAGTTTTGCATTACATTTTCTATGTACAAAATCCAGCTGTTTAAATCCCTATTTTTATCTCGTTGGGTTATGGTAGTTATTAAAACTTGCACAAAATGGCAAAACCTAATGGCGGTTGTGGCATTGGAGCCTTCTACCAAATCTAATGGAAAAATGCTGGGCTGGGTATCCAAATACTCCTCGCCACCACTTATACAAATACCGTAAATAATGCGTTGCAAGCCATATTGCCAGCTTACAAAAACGCTTTCGTTTTCTAAATTTCCGGTAATGCCAAACCTAATATTGGCTTGTTTAACTAGGTTTCGTACCAGTTTTAAATCGGCTATGCCAAACCTGTTTTTAATATAGCTATAGTCCAGCAATTGTATAACTTCTTCGGCTTTAAAGTTTTGGGCGTTTAAACTTAAAATAGCTTTTAAGGCACCTGTAAGGGTATCATCGGCGGTTAAACTTTCATCGGCAATGGTAAACGGAAACTTATAAGGCGCATTGCTAAACACCGCTTTTATGTAAGGTGCGTAGGCATCAATATCGCTTACCATTACAACAATTTCCCTAGCCGAAAATTTTTCACCACTTTTATTATCAACTAGTTTCACCAAATAATTATACAAAACTTCTACCTCACGTACCGGCGTAAAGCAGCTATTTATGGTAATGCTGCCATCTAAAATTTGGGCAATATTTAAGGTATTTCTATCGGTGCTAAGCGCATTATTAAAAATATCTTGCTGTATGCTGTGCAATAAAGTATCGGCTGTAGGCTCTTCAATTCCAATAGTTTCATAAGCATTTAAAAGTTCTTCGTTTTTAAATAATAAGCCAAAAGTATCTTTAATAATGCCACCCCAATTGGTTAAAAGGGCGTTTCCTTGGTTTTGTATATCGTGGTTAAAGCTTTTATTTTTAAATATGGCTAGCTGTTTTTCGCTTCTATCCTCAAACCAATATACCGCTGGGGCGGGATTGATGATGTAGAACCAAACGTTAATATATTGCCCAATTTTGTAAAATAATTCTAAATGATAATCGGTAGTTATAGATAAGCCAAAAAGGTGTACCGCAGGCATATTTTGGTTTAGCTTACGCTGATTTTGTGGGTTTTGTAGGGCGGTATAAATAAAATCGCTCAGCAAAGTTTTATCTAACAATTGCCTGCCGGTTAGCTGTTTAGTTTTTATCCACAGGTGTTTTTGCCAGTCGTAATTGTTTAGGTCGGCAGTGCTGGCTTGGTTCCATTCTCGTATAAGTTGTGGCCTGTAAATTTGGTACTGGTCGAACAAATCGGCAACTTTTTCGGCCAAAGCCAAACGTTTAATTTCTTTATCGCTGTTTTGGGTATTGTAATAATCGGACACGGTTTTATAGCGTTTTATAAACGCTACATCGGCCAATAATTTATACAAAAGCCAAGTTTGGTTATGTGCCGATAGCGGTTTAGCATCGCCCCAAGGCAAAAATAAATGATATACTTGCTGTATTAAATCATTGGGTTTTAAAAATTTATAATTGGCGGCAATACCCAATTTTTGTGCCATTTGTAGCTTTAACCAATTGTTCATCCCATCGGTTTGGGTAACCAAAAAGTGAGGCGTAAAAACCGAGTTGTGTTGTTGCTGCAAATTTGCACATAGGTTTTTTGCCAGCTGTGTTAACGAATTAGAAACTTGTAAATTTATGGACATTTGAAAGTATTTTTTTTAATTCCCAATTTCTAAAAACCGTTGCGCAATGCCCGATGTGCGCTTAACCTGCATCTGTGCAGCCTGTAAAATTACAGCTTGGCTACCTTGTAAAAAAACTTTATTTTTTGCCCTTGTTATGCCTGTGTAAAGCAACTCGCGGGTTAAAATGGCAATGTTTTGTTGTTGCGGTAATACCACTAAAACTTGTTCAAATTCGCTGCCTTGGCTTTTGTGTATCGTCATGGCGTAAACGGTTTCGGCTTGGTTAATTAAGCCTGGCAAAACCGATTTTACTTCGCCAGCAGCATTCTCAAACCAAACTTTTAAATTTCCATCAGCATCGGGCCTAACAATGCCAATATCGCCATTAAATATTTCTAAAGTGTAGTTATTGGTGGTAATAATTATGGGGCGGTGTTCATAAAATTCGGTTCGGGTATCTATTAAATTTTTGTGGCTCAAGTATTTTTCTACACTTTTATTTAGGGCGTATAAACCTTGGTCGCTTTCGCGGATGGCACATAAAATACGCAGTTTATTAAATTTTTGTAGGGCGGTTTTTATATCACTTTCGTGGATATAGGCCTCGTAACCTGCAATAAAATCATCAAAAAAAGTGGCGTTATATTGTGTATCTATGGCTACTTGGGCATAGGCATTAGCGGTAATAAAATCAATAATTTTACTTTGGTTATTTTGTATAATTGCCTTGCTAAACTGGCCAATACCCTCGCTATTTTTAAACCTGTGGCTAAATTGCAGTTCTATAATATGTTTAAATAAGGGGTGATTTTGATTGTTTTCTGTTATATTTTCTAAGCCAATATGTTGCCATTCGTTTTCAAAAAAACTGTTTATAAAATTGGCTGTTGGGGTATTAAACAAATTTAGCTTTGGTTGGGCTTGGCATAAATCGCTAAATAAACTGCCCGCCTCTACCGATGCCAGCTGGTTTTTATCGCCCAATAAAATAAGGCGGGTATGCGGGCCAATGGCATTTAAAAGTTTGGCAAGCTGGGCAACATCAATCATTGATGCTTCATCAATAATTACTACATCGTAATTAAGCGGGTTAGTTTCGTTATGTTTAAAATACAATGAATTAGGTATAAAACCCAACAACCTTTGTATGGTTAAGGGTTGCAAAAGCGCAAAATTAGCTTTAATATTTTCGGGGATGTTTGATGTTGTATTTGTAATGGTAGTTTTTAAACTTTCGGCCATACGTACCGCCGCCTTGCCCGTAGGCGCAGCTAAAGCCACTTTTAATCTGGGATTTATGGTAAATAAAATAGCTAAAATTTTGGCTACTGTTGTGGTTTTACCTGTACCTGGCCCACCTGTAATAATGGTAAAGTTATTTAATACGCCGCTAATGGCTGCCACTAGTTGCCAATTGGTTTGGTTAGATTTAAAAGTACTATCAAACAGCTTTTTAATGAATTGGCTGTGTGTTTTTAGCGCATCTATTCGGCTATTTATCACGCCCAACTCGGTGCTGCACATTTTAATAATGTGAGTTAAAATTTGGCTTTCGTAATTAAAATAGCGTTGTAAATACAGGTAGTTATTATGCAATATAAAAGGTTGCTTGGGGCTATTTTCTGTTGCCACCAAATGCTCGTTTGCTAGCTTTGCATAGTTAATTATAGTGTTTTTATAATAATTAGGTAAGTTTTCTGTTTCGTTATCCAACTCGTTTAAATCCAAACAAATATGCCCTTCGCTTATTTTTTTTGAAACCAAATAAGCAAAAGGTTGTAAGGTTGGACTATTAAAAAACGAAGCAAATTGTTGGTGGGTATCGGTTAGGGTTTGCATAGGGTGGTTTACGGTTTAATTGTGTGCTTGGTTGTAAATAATGTAGTATGTTTTGCGTTTGGTGTGTAACTAGCCACGAGGGATGACGAGCTACATTTTAAGATGCACCCCATAAAATCCCTATACAATTATTAAATATTTCTTTGGGGCTTTTGTAAAGTATAGCAAGGCTACTTTGTTTTGTTTTTACTTCTATTTCTGTTTTTTTTGCAATTTTAAATAATTCTAAAGCCTCGCTCGAAGTAATACAATGGCTAAAGTTTTGATAAACAATAAAATTATTATCTGTCTTTAAATTATTAAAGTTTTCTTTTTTAAAATCCTCTGTATTAATATTCAAAATAAGTTGTTGAACTTGCAATTCAGTAATTTCAACAGTTTTATTACGATTTAAACCAATAAAGGCACACAGACTTCCTACTATAAAAATTGGCAAACTAAAAATAATAAGGTAAATAGTAATTAATTCAATAATTTGATAGTTAAATAACTGAATGACAAACAAAACAACCCATATTAAAGTAAATAACAATATGCTAAAGTTGGTTACTATGTACAGTTGTTTTGTTGTGCCTGTGTGTACTGAAAAGGTCATTTATTTTTATTTATTAGCAAACAATAGCTGAAAATTAAAAAACTCAATCTTAGCCCTTTTCTTAGTACTTAAAACTTCACTAAAATTGATGTTTTTAAGCATATCATTTATTCTTGCAAGTTTCTTTGGAAAAGCACAATTTTATCGTATTTATTTAAAGCTGTATCAATTCTTACAGCGGGTAATTTGTATCGTTTAATTCTAAGATTGATTTCATAACTCAAATTTAGTATTTTTTTATTAGTGGTTGATGACGCACCATACCACTTATATTTTTTACTCAGTTTACTCAACTCAAATATATATTAAAACATTATTTCAATTAAATTGGCCTACTCACCCATCTTATCCAAAAACAAATTCATAACGGCATAAAGTGGGTATATTTTCACTTTTTCTATCTCCGCAAAGTTTTCTAAAGATAAACGAATACCGAACTCGCATTTTTTTTCTTCTAAAAACAGGTATAAACTTTGCATTGAGCCTTTGGTGCCCGATTTTACTTCGATAGGGATAATTTTATCTTGTTTCTGAAACACAAAATCAACCTCGGCTTGGCTATTTTTAGCTTCACGATGCCAATAAAACAAATCGGTTTTTTGGTAACAGGATGCGTTTTTTAATAATTCTAACCCTACAAAAAGTTCGGCAATGTTGCCTTTGTTTATAATTTTAAAATCGTTTTCGATTAATAATTCTGCAATATTTAATCCCAATATTCTTTGAAAAATACCTGTATCAAAAAGTAAAATTTTTCTTTTTTTGATATTAATTTCGGCACTTAAAGGTATGCCATTGCTAGCTGTATGTGTAACCGTGTGTAATAAACCTGCCATTTGCAACAGTACCAAGGCTTCTTTAATTTGCGCATTGCTAAGTGTGGCGTTTGGGTAAGTATAACTAAATTTTTGTCCAACTTGCTGTACCACAGCATTAAATACTTGACTAATATTTATAACTGTAACTTGGGATTTATATTTTACAAAATCAGCTTGTATGGTTAATATCAGATCATCCAAAACCCGCTGCACCGCCAACATACTGCCACTGGCAAGGTAAATTCCCACAGCTTCGGGCATACCTCCAATAATTAAAAATTTTTTTAAGTATTGATTTAATTTTTGATGCACAGCTTCGATAAGCGGTTTTTGGGTATTGGTTTTTTTTAAAATCTGTACTAAACCAGTTTCTTTATTTGCCAATAAAAATTCTTCGAACGAAAACGGGTAAATAAACATAAACCTAACACGACCTACGCCAAATGAGGGTATTTCGGCCAATGCAAACTCTAACAACGAGCCAGCAGCAATAAGGTGTAACTGCGGCATTTTTTCGTAAAAGTACCTTAACGATGATATGGCGGGTATGCAGGTTTGTATTTCATCAAAAAACAAAAGTGTTTCGCCAGCAAGTATTGGGGTGTTGGTTAATACCGAAAGCTGTTCGCAAATTTGGTTTACGTTTAACCCGTTTTCGAAAACAGAAGCATAACTGGGATTTTCATCAAAATTAATTTCTATAAAATGCTTAAACTGTTTAGCTAAATTTTTAACTGCCGTTGATTTACCAACTTGCCTTGCACCCCTTAAAACCAAAGGCTTACGAGCTACTTCGTTTTTCCAAAGCAATAACTCTTTATCTATTTTACGTTCTAAATACATTTTTTTATAAAAAACCAAACCAATAATAGGGTTTATTTAATAAAAAACCAAACCAATAATAGGGTTTATTTAAGAAAAACCAAACCAATAAATGCTGTAATTTGATAAAAATCCAAACCAATAATAAAATATTTTATATTGGTTGCTAAAACTTAGAACTGCAAACCACACAAATTATTTAAAAACATAGATTTACGGTGCAAGGTAAACCCGCATTAAAAAGCACCGCCCTGTGTACCTAAACCCGACAGTAGCGGATACCGGCTTTGTGGCTAAGGCCTTGTGCAGTATGAGCGGATGGCGGGGCTAGCCTTATTTATGAAAAACTAGCCTTGGTTTTCCAAATATTTTAAAAAATTATCTATAACAAAATGTTACATATTATTAGTTAAAACTTAGCTTCGCAAAACGCTCAATTAATTATTCATTATGTTGCCCAATACATTATTATAAACATTTTTACTTGTTAGCACATTGCCAAAGTTTTGTGCATCAACCGATAAATCGCCATTGGTTACGGTACCTAACAAGCTAAATTCAGTACCCGATGTTGCCATTAATTCCACAAAAGCTTCTTGGTTTGCAGGCGTAATACTTACCACCACTCGGCCTTGTGCTTCGCCAAACAGAAAAGCATCTTTGCGTATTTCGTCGTCGGTTTCAACCGTAAAGCCTAAATGGTTAGGCATAGCCGATTCTAAAAGGGCAATATATAAACCACCATCGGCTACATCGTGTGCCGATTGTATCAATTTTTGTTGTATTAATTGTTTGATAACTTGGTGCATAGCATACTCATCATCTAAATTAAAATACGGTGCTGGCGATTGGGTAATGTTATGGTACGATGCCAAATATTGCGATGATGCGATACAGTTTACCGATTGCCCTACTAAATAAATTAAATCGCCTTGGGCTTTAAAATCTAGTGTCATCATATTATCTAAAGTATCCATAACGCCTAACATACCAATGGTTGGGGTTGGGAAAACGGGGCCTTCATCGCTCGATTGGTTATAAAACGATACATTACCACCCGTTACTGGGGTTTCAAATTTGGTACAAGCGGTACTCATACCTTTAATGGCACTTACAAATTGCCAAAAAACTTCGGGCACATTGGGGTTGCCAAAGTTTAAACAATTTGTTATGGCCACAGGTTCGCCACCGGCACAAGTTATGTTACGGGCAGCTTCGGCAACGGCTATGGCACAACCTGTTTCGGGGTCGGCGTTTACATAGCGTGAGTTACAATCAACGGTTAGCACAATGGCTTTTTCGGTATCTTTTACGGCTACAATTGCGGCATCGCTGGGTTTATTGGTGGTAACGGTTGCGGTACCTACCATGCTATCGTACTGGTTGGTTACCCAATTTTTTGAGGCAATATTTGGGTGCGATACTAAGTGTTGGGCTACCAAAGTTAAATCTTGGGGCTCTATTACATCATCAATTTTAAACTTTTTAAACTCTTTAAAGTAAGCAGGTTCTTTATATTCGCGGTGGTAAACGGGTGCGCCGCCGCCCAGCACTAAATCGTAAGCGGGTACATCGGCTACCAAAACGCCATCTACAAAATATTCTAAACGTTTGGTATCGGTAACTTCGCCAATAATGGCACAGTTTAAATCCCACTTGTCAAAAACAGCTTCCACATCTTTTTCTCGACCTTTTTGTACCACAATT
>RDXP01000172.1 GCA_004292865.1 Sphingobacteriales bacterium | reverse complement strand
TCTAATACACCATCTTCGTTATATTTTGTAATCCATTCGTGAACCTTTAGTTCTTGGTTTTGGTTGTCAATTATCATAGGTGTAATTTATACATAACTTATGTAATTTTACAAATACATTAATTGAATTAGAACTCGGTTTCCCTACTTCACAATGCTGCCATACAAATCAAACTCTTCGGCCCTATCTATTTTAGCGTTTACAAAAGTGCCGGGTGTGGCGTAGTTATTGGCAACGTTAATTAATACTTCGTTATCTACCTCGGGCGAGTCGAATTCGGTACGTCCCACAAAATAATCGCCTTCTTTTCTATCTACCAAAACTTTGTAGGTATTGCCAATTTTTTGCTGATTTAAATCGAATGAAATCCCTTGCTGAATTTCCATAATTGCCTCAACACGTTGCTGTTTAACGTTTTCGGGTACATCGTCTATCAAATCAAAGGCGTGGGTTTTTTCTTCGTGTGAGTAGGTAAAACAACCCAATCTATCAAACTTGGTATCGGCCACCCATTGCTGCATTTCGTTAAAATCTTGCTCGGTTTCGCCTGGGTAGCCACAAATTAAAGTGGTTCGCATGGCAATATTAGGCACTTTATCTCTAATTTGGTTTACCAAATCAATGGTTTTTTGTTTGGTATTTCCTCGTCGCATTGATTTTAGCATCGGGTCCGAAATGTGTTGCAGCGGCATATCCAAATAATTACAAATATTGCTACGTTCGTTCATCACATCCAAAATATCCATCGGGAAACCCGTTGGGTAAGCGTACTGTAAACGTATCCAATCAATGCCTTCCACATCCGAAATCCGTCGCATTAAATCGGCCAGTTTACGTTCGTTGTATAAATCAATACCGTAATAGGTTAAATCTTGGGCAATTAAAATGAGTTCTTTAGTACCGTTTTTGGCTAAATGTTTGGCTTCATTTACCAAATCTTCTATCGGTTTTGATACGTGTTTACCACGCATAAGCGGTATAGCGCAAAACGAACAAGGGCGGTTGCAACCTTCGGCAATTTTAAAATAAGCGTAATGCGATGGCGTGGTTAATAGGCGTTCGCCCAGCAATTCGTATTTGTAATTTGCACCTACGGTTTCTAGCAGTTTGGGCAAATCGTTGGTGCCAAAATAAGCATCAACATTGGTAATTTCGGCCTCAAGCTCTGGTTTGTAACGCTCAGATAAACAACCCGTAACAATAACCTTACCTATTTTGCCTTTATCTTTTAACTGGCTGTATTGCAATATGGTATCAATTGATTCTTGCTTGGCATTATCAATAAAACCACAAGTGTTTATAATAACAATATCGTTTTTTTTGTTGGCTTCGGCTTCATGCACCACATCAAAAAAGTTGCCTTTTAATTGCCCCATTAACACTTCGCTGTCGTAGGTATTTTTTGAGCAGCCTAAGGTAATTACGTTAATTCGGGGTTTAATGGCGGGTGGGGCTAGTTTTACTTTCATATTAATTGTAATTGCAAAGATGGTGATTTTTGTGCGGGTTTAAAAATATACAACTGGTTGCTGCAGGGCTAACGCATTAAAAATTTGTGGGTATTTGTAAATAGTTTAAGGGTATTGCAGCAATCCGTGTAAGCTACAGGTTTGGGGTTTATCATTTTTGATAATATTTAAAAGCTACCGTTGTGGTACGTTTCCCCACGCAATACCCATTTTTACACACACCTACAAAAACACAATATCATTTACCACAGCATTCCCCGCTTTTTCGTTTAAGTTTTCGATAATTTGCGCCCGCATCATCATCAACTGGTTTTTAATTACCGACGATTCTATACGTACAAACAGCTTTTTGTCTCTAATAAAAATTTCTTTTGTACGGTTGGCTACGGCTACGCCCACCACTTCTTGCCACGATGTTACGGCATTAGTTTCGTCAAATTTACCTTTAAGCCGATAAACTTTTAGCAACTGAGCCATTGCCTCTTTTAAGGTTTTATCGTTCGTTCTGTTCATTTATTTTGCCCTTATCAATTTCAAAAATTTGGGGTGTTTTGCCTATCTCATTAAAAATAAATTTAATACGGCTGGTATTGGTATCGGTAATAAAAATCTGACCAAAATCCTCGTCCGATACCATTGTCATCAATTTTTTAATGCGGTGTTCGTCCAGTTTATCAAAAATATCATCCAACAATAGCAGCGGTTTAAATCCTTTTAAATCATTTAAAATACTGTATTGAGCCAGCTTTAAGGCAATTAAAAACGATTTTTGCTGCCCCTGCGAACCAAACTTTTTTAAAGGCATACGCCCAATGGTAAACACCAGCTCGTCTTTATGTATGCCCGTAGTGGTGCGTTGCAATACACGGTCACGTTGCAGGCTATTGCTCAATAAATTTTTAAAACTACCCGTAAACAATTGCGATTCGTACACCATCTCCACCACTTCGGTTTGGTTGCTAATATATTGGTAATGCTTGTTAAAAACAGGCATAAATACCTCAATAAAGGCCTTCCGTTTTTCAAAAATTTTAGTGCCACAGGCCACTAATTGCTCATCAAAAACCTCTAGTAAGCTAGCATCAAAATTACCCCTTTCGGCAATATGTTTAAGCAAGGCGTTACGGTTTTGCAAGGTTTTATTATAAATAATTAGCTCATCTAAATAATAATTATCCGTTTGCGATAGGGCGTTATCAATAAATTTTCGCCGTTCTTCGCTGCCCTCCAGTATAAGGCTAATATCATTAGGCGAAATCATCACCAACGGCAAAAGCCCAATATGATCGGCCAGCCTCGGGTATTCTTTCTTATTTCTTTTAAACTGTTTTTTTTGATTTTTTTTTACACCCACCGCAATTAACTCTTCCGTATCGTTTTTATTAAACTTACCTTGAATTACAAAAAAATCTTTATCATGCTTAATTTGCTGGCTATCAATAGGGTTAAAATAACTTTTGCACAGCGAAAGATAATGTATAGCATCCAGCAAATTGGTTTTTCCGGCACCATTATTCCCTGTAAAAGCATTTACAGTATCCGAAAACGATAGCTCGCCTTCGTCGTAATTTTTAAAATTTATAAGCGAAAGTGTTTTAAGGTGCATTAAAAACAAAGATAAAATAATCGCACCAACTGTATATTTAAAAACACGAATTAAAAAAAAATAATGTACATTAAATTATTTGGGCGTTCGGGCGGGCTTTCCGCTACAATCTTTTTTTTATCCCCCCAACCCCTTTTGGGGGGGGTAAAAAAAAGGATTTTCGCTTCAATCCCTAACGCAACCCTGTGCTTCATAAACATAATTGCCTAATTTAAAACAGCTAAAGGGTTAACTATTTTCCCTTAGCGTTTAACACGCTACAATAAAATAAAAACATATTTAACCATATTAATTATTTAATAGATTAATAAGCATAAAATAAATACAATTTCGACTAAATTTATCCCTTAAATAAAACACAAAACCATGAAAATATTATTCGCTATACAAGGTACTGGTAACGGGCATATTAGCCGAGCAAGGGAAATTATCCCCTATTTACAACAGCATGGCGAAGTTGATATTTTAATAAGCGGCACACAGGCCGATGTAGCCTTATCGCAAGCTATTAAATACAGGTTTCATGGTTTTAGCTTTGTATTTGGTAAAAACGGAGGCGTTAACCATTGGCAAACATTTAAAATTATAAAGCTAAGGCAATTTTGGAAAGATATGCACAGCATACCCATACACGATTATAACCTAATAGTAAACGATTTTGAACCCTTAACCGCCTGGGCCTGTAAATTAAAAAAAGTTAACAGCGTTTCGCTAAGCCACCAGGCTTCGTTTGCGTCGGATAAAACACCCCGCCCAGCCAAAGGCGGCCCTAAATATGCCGAGTGGATTTTAAATTATTACGCCCCCACTAGCCACCACATTGGTTTTCACTTTAAAGCCTACGATAGCTTTATACACACACCAGTTATACGCTCGCAAATACGCAAACTGCACCCGCAAAACCTGGGGCATTACACCGTTTACCTACCCGCCGTTGATGATAAAAAACTGGTAAAACATTTACTCGCCATACCCCATACACAGTGGCAAGTATTTAGCAAACACCAAAAAACCCCTTATACTTACGCCAATGTAAAAGTAAATACCATAGCTAACGAGGCATTTAATACCAGCCTAGCCACTTGCGAGGGTTTACTTACAGGTGGCGGTTTCGAGGGCCCCGCCGAAGCACTTTACCTAGGCAAAAAACTATTAATGGTACCCATGTACAACCAATACGAGCAAGAGTGCAATGCCGAAGCCGCCCACTTGCTAGGCGTACCTGTAATTACCAAAATTGATGCTACCTTTTCGCAACAGCTAAAAAAATGGATAGCCGATAGCCCTAAAATCGAAGTTAATTTTCCTGACGAAACCGAAACTATTGTATCAAATATGGTGCGTAAATATGCTTTGTAAAATGTTTATACCTATAATTGCAGTGCAAATAACCACAGGCTATATGCTATGATTAAGCTATTTAGAAACGCTCATCCTTCACATATTTTTTTGCTGGCCGGCATAACCCTTGCCCTGCGTATTATATACATTGGGCACTTGCCTAGCGGCGTACAGCAAGCCTTTGCCCCATTATTGCAACAAATGCTGGTACCCCACCCTTACGGCTTTTACATTAGCCCTGTTAATAATGTAATTGCGGCAGGCATAATTGTATTTATACAAGCATTATTGCTTAACCTTATTATTAATAAATATATTATTTTGGGTAAACAAACGTATTTGCCCGCCCTGTTTTTTATTATTAGTTGCAGTGTGTTGGCCCCATTTTTAACCCTTTCGCCAGCACTATTGGCCAATTTTTTTTTACTATATATTTTTAATAAACTACTATCAAGCTATAAACAGCCCGATGCCATAAGTATTTTATTTGATATTGGGCTAGCCATTGGGCTAGCCACTATTTTGTATTTTCCACTATTTGTGTTATTGCTGTGGGTGTGGCTATGCCTAGTAATTTTACGGCCGTTTTACTGGCGTGAGTGGTTAAGCCCGTTATTAGCTTTTTTATTAATCCAGTTTTTTTTGTTTGTATTTTATTATTACAACGAAACCTTAAACCTAATGCTTAGGTTTTGGCAACCCTTATACAGCCCCTTAAAAATATTTATCAGCGTACAAGCAAGCACTTATTGGCAATTGTTACCCCTATTTATTGCGCTTATGTTAGGCTTTATACAGCTACGGTTAAACTTTTTTAAAACCTTTGTTTTGGTACGCAAAACCTTTATTGTTTTATTGCTACTTTCATTAGTGGTTTTATTTTCATTTTACCTAAACCCTGTTTTTCAGCTTTCGCATTTTACCTTACAGGCCATACCCATAGCCATATTGTGCGCCTATTATTTTTTAAATGCCCAGCTAAAATGGATATACGAAACGCTGTTTTTGTTAATCCTCGTTTTCGTACTATATTTTCAATTTACAGCCTAATCAAATTTTAACGATAAATAACAGTAATTGAAGCTAAATTTTAATAATTTTGTTTAATAAAAAAAACGAATTAAGAAATGAAATTTGGTGTAGTAGTATTTCCAGGGTCCAATTGCGACCAAGATTTGGTAGATGTAATTGAAAGCATACCAGGCCAGCAAGCCGTAAAACTTTGGCACAAAGACCACGATTTACAAGCCGTAGATTTTGTTGCCTTACCTGGCGGTTTTTCCTTTGGCGATTACCTGCGCTCGGGGGCTATTGCTAGGTTTTCGCCTATTATGCAGCAAGTTATAGCCTTTGCCCACAAGGGAGGATATGTAATGGGGATATGCAATGGTTTTCAAATATTAACCGAAGCAGGCTTACTACCCGGGGCATTATTGCATAACGATACCCGAAAATTTATCTGTAAAAACACCTACATAAAAGCCCAAACTAACAACAGCTTGCCAACCTCGAAACTAAGTTTAACAGCTGCCTTAAAAATACCCATTGCCCATGGCGAAGGTAAATTTTACGCCTCCGCAAATGATTTAAAAGCAATAAACGATAACAACCAAGTGCTTTTTAGGTATTGCGACCAAGCGGGCAACATCACAGCGGAAGCTAACCCTAATGGTTCTTTAGAAAACATTGCGGGCGTGTGTAATATAAACCGAAATGTATTTGGCATGATGCCACACCCCGAGCGGGCCGCCAACGCCATATTGGGTAACCAAGATGGGATGGCAATTTTTGAGTCGATACTATCGCTGGTAAATGCTTAAATGAATAATTTGATTATCGATATTGGCAACACATTTACCAAAATAGCCGTTTTTAATGGCCATAATATTATTAACTTCGCTAAGGCGGATAACGTAAATGCGCACAATTACACCGCTATATGCCAAGCTTATATGATTGATAAAATCATTGTATCGTCGGTAGCCGATAATACGCCCGAAAAATTATCGGCCCTAGCCAAAAAAAAAGAAATATTGTTTTTTAACCACCTTAGCCCAAGCCCTATACGCAACCACTACCTTAGCCCACAAAGCCTTGGTTTAGATAGGCTTGCCGCCGTTATTGGTGCAAAAAAAATATACCCTAAAAAACCCGTTTTGGTTATAGATGCTGGCACCTGTATTACCTACGATTATGTAGATGAAAGCAGTAATTATTACGGTGGCAGCATTTCGTTGGGCTTAAATATGCGTTTAAATGCCTTAAACCAGCAAACGCAAAAACTCCCTTTGGTAAAATTTGACGATACCTTTGCCCAATTATACGGAGCCAATACCGTACAATCCATTTTATCGGGCGTAGTAAATGGCACACTAGCCGAAGTAAACCAATTTATAAACAATTATAATGCGCATAACGCCGATTTAAAAATTATACTTTGCGGTGGCGATGCTGCGTTTTTTGATACCCGATTAAAAAATAGCATCTTTGCCCACCAAGTTATTTGCGAGCCGCATTTGGTGCTTATCGGGTTAAACACCCTTTTAAATTATCAGAATGATTAAAATACAAAAATATTATTTTACCCTTGTTTTACTTGTAATTAGCTTGGCGGTTATGGCACAATCAACCACCAATTCGCCCTACTCTAAATTTGGCCTAGGCACTATAAAAGGAGCTTACTTGCCACAAAATAAAGGCATGGGTAATTTGGCCTTTGGTATAAGCAGTTATGGCGGTTATCAAAATATAAATATATCAAATCCAGCATCTTATGCCCATATACGCTTAACCACGTTTGATATTGGCGCAAGCGGCGAAATACAAAATCTGAATAAAAACGGCCTTTCCGAAAAAGGGTTTAATGGCGCATTAAGCCATTTGGCATTTGCAATACCAGTTACCCAAAAATCGGCACTAAGTTTCGGTTTATTACCTTACAGCAACTTAGGATATAACTTTACCAATGCTGCCCGTGTAGATACTTTTAATATAGAACATATTTACAGCGGAGAGGGTGGCTTATCAAAAGCTTATTTAGGTTACGGCATACAGTTAGGCAAGCATTTTAGTGTAGGGGCTAATGTTACTTATTTGTTTGGTAATTTAAAACAAAGCGCATCTACCGAGTTTTCAAAGTATATAGGTTTTTTAAACTCGCGTAAGCAAACCGAAAATAGTGTAGGTGGCCTAGTGGCCGAATACGGCGTACAATACACAACAGCCCTAAATAAAAAAACCAAACTAACCATTGGTTATGCGGGCAATGCAAATACAAACCTACATACAAGCAACAAAATTTTATACACAAGGTACCAAAAAGATATTTCTACCGATAGAGAGTTTGTAAGCGATAGTTCGCTGTTTAAAAATAATGCTTCGGGTAAATTACTATTGCCCACAAGCAATAACTTTGGCTTTAGCATCCAAAAACTAAATCATTGGCTTATAGGTGCCGATTTTAGAACAACAGGCTGGGCGCAATTGGTACGAAACGATGTAAACCAAAACTTAAATAACAGTTGGGGCGTATCGGTAGGGGGGCAAATTACCCCCAATATTAATGCAATAGCTAATTATTTGGCATTGATTGATTACCGTGTGGGTATTAATTACGATAAAACGTATATGAACGTAAGCCAAATAGATATAAAATCGAGCAGCCTAAACCTAGGCTTGGGCTTACCTTTGCTATCAGGGCGTAGTACATTTTATAAAATTAACCTAGCTGCCGAAATTGGTAAACGTGGCACTACCTATAATAATTTAGTGAAAGAAAAATTTGTAAACATACATTTAGGCTTTACTATTAACGATAGGTGGTTTCAAAAATATAAATTTGATTAATCAAATATGTACCCTCGTGTAGTATTTTATAGTTGCATTGCCCTACTTGTTATACAAAGTTGCAAAAGCGATATTAGTAAGCTAAAAGCCCTAAAACTTAAACGTAAAATTACCACCGAAACTACCCTAAATGCCGAAATGATTTACAGCGACTCGGCAAAAGTAAAGGCAAAACTTAATGCACCACTTTTATTAAATAACAAAACAGATAGCCCTTATTACGAAATGCCCAAAGGCATTCAGGTTGTTTTTTATGATGATAGCCTAGTACAATCGAGCAAAGTAACATCCGATTATGCCATTACCAAAGACAATCAAAAAATAGTAGAATTGCAAAAAAACGTAGTTGCGGTAAACAATAAAGGCGAAACTTTTAAATCCGAAGAGCTTATATGGGACCAAAATAAACGAATATTTTTTTCGAACAAGGTGGTACATATTGCTACTAAATCGGCCGAAATATCGGGAACCAAGTTTTGGGCAAAAGAAGATTTTAGTTATTACGAAATTAAACAAGGTGCCGGGCCTTTAACTTTTAAAGATAATTTAACAGAATAATCGGTTGGCTATGCCAATAAATATTTTTTTAATAGCCAGTTTAACCCTCAGCTTATTACCTTTAGGTTTTTTGTTAAATCTTTAAAATAACCGCTACTCCATATATCCAAAACTTTGGCATCGGGTATAAACCTAACAATATCGACCTTAACTCGGCCAATATCTACGGCATTAATTTTGGTATCTAGCAATTCTCTAAACTCGGTTTCCGATAAAGTTTGCTTTTGCCAATCGCCACTATCTTGCGCCCGTATTAAAAAATGGTTTAGGTTTAAAACCGTTCCCTTTTTAATATACCACTCCATATCGTACCAATCGCGGCCTTTTACATTATTTTTCCATTTGCGAAACAGCAAAGCATGCATTTTACCTGCAAATAAATCTTCTATTTTAAAGCATTTTACGTAAAACGAAAATGGTTTTAGCAATAACCGTTCTTCTGTTTCAAAACCTAATGGAGGCTGGGTATCTACCTCTAATTTAATTTTTATATTGGTGTTTTGGCTTATCCCGCTTTGCGGAATTATACCTTCTAAAACCAGTTCTTTCCATATAGTTTCTGATTTTAAAAACGCCGATTCGACATTATTTTGATTCGTTTTTATTTTCTCTTTTACTGTAACCTGCATCCCCAATGCTTTAAACTCGGTTACAATGGCATCTAAATATTTATCCAACGAAAAATTTTCATCAACCGCCAATAGCGAAAAATCTAAATCCTCCGAGTACCTATTTAAACCATAAAATATACGCAAAGCTGTACCGCCATAAAAGGCAGCTTTTTCAAAAAAACCAGCCCTTTGCAGGCCTGCAAGTGCAATTTCTTGCATAATTTCTCGCAGGGCTTCAAAGGCTTCATCTTTATTGCTAAGCGGGTAAGTTTCTAGCCACTGTTTTATCATAAGTGTTCTAGGGTTTTAATAAGCATTAATAATGTATCTTTTTTAGGGGCATTAGGCAACCAAGTACGCATTATATTTGTATCAAACGATTGCAAGCTGCTTTCATCTATTCTTAGGTTTTCTAACAAATAGGCCATTGCCATTTTTTGGCTTCTAAAAATAATACCGCTTGTGGTAATTATTTTATCGCATAGTGCTTTTTCTGGCATAACCATCATTACGGTTTGTTGCGCAAGTAAACTTACCTGCTGTATGCCAAACGAGTAATAAGGTAAAGGCAAGCGTGTATAGCTAAACAAGCCTTCGGGCGTATTAAAACTACGCGATGCCTTTGTGGTAACCGATGTAATTTGGTAAACACGCTCGGGTATTAATTGGTGGTAAGCCAATGCGCTATCTAACGAAATACAGCTGGGCCCCATAATATGGTTAGCCAATAAAAAAGGCTCGGGTTTGTTTACCATCAACGCTGGCCCGGCAATATACAAGCCTTTACGAATAGCACTTAATACCCCTTGGTTTAGCATTTGGTGTATTTTATCGTTTGGCCTTTGGTACTCGGCCAAGGCTTCCATTACCATATTGTGGGTAATGGGCTGGGTGGCGTAGTAACGTATATGATTATCTACTTGCATACACAAATGTATAATTTTATTATGATAATCTGAAATTTTCAGATTATATTATCAAAATTATACAATATTTACAGCTGCTTACTTTGCAAAGTAAAGCCAATCGCACAAAAAAAAGCCACTCCCGAAAAAAATCAGAAGCGGCTTTTTAAAAATGTATAAAAAATATTAGGCCAGTTTAGCCAATTCTTCGGCCATGGCAGCACCAATACCCGCAGGCGATTCTACCACTCTAATGCCACATTCGGCCATAATTTTCATTTTTGCAGCAGCGGTATCATCGGCCCCGCCTACTATGGCACCAGCATGCCCCATACGGCGGCCAGCTGGGGCAGTTTGCCCTGCTATAAAACCAACCACAGGCTTAGTACCGTGTGCTTTAATCCATAAAGCAGCTTCGGCTTCCATGCCTCCGCCAATTTCGCCAATCATAATAATACCATGCGTATCAGGGTCGTTCATCAATAACTCAACAGCATCTTTGGTAGGCGTACCAATAATAGGGTCGCCACCTATACCAATGGCTGTGGTAATACCTAGGCCAGCTTTAACCACTTGGTCCACGGCTTCGTAAGTTAAAGTACCCGATTTAGAAACCACACCCACATTACCTTTTTTAAATATAAAGCCAGGCATAATACCAATTTTACACTCATCGGCAGTAATAATACCAGGACAATTAGGGCCAATTAATGTACATGCTTTATCGCTTATATATTCTTTTACCATAATCATATCCTTGGTAGGTATGCCTTCGGTAATACATACAATTACTTTAATACCCGCTTCGGCAGCTTCCATAATGGCATCGGCAGCAAAAGCTGGCGGTACAAATATGATAGAAACATCAGCACCAGTTGTAACAACAGCATCTTTAACCGTGTTAAAAACAGGCCTATCCAAATGGCTTTGGCCGCCTTTACCAGGTGTAACACCGCCTACAACTTGCGTTCCATAAGCAATCATTTGCTCGGCATGGTAAGTTCCCTCGTTGCCTGTGAAACCTTGAACTATAACTTTCGAATTTTTATTTACTAAAACGCTCATGTATCAATTTTTTTTTGTGCAAATCTACTATTATTGTAACCAAATGCCAAACCTTATAGCATATTCTCGGTTTTTTTGGAAAACAATGGCTAGTATTTCATGGCTAGGCTAGCCCTGCTTTCCGTTTCAAGGTTTTTGTTTTACAATATTGGTGCCCAGCGAAGCAATTTATACAAAAACAAAAACGCTTTCCACTACTATCAGGTTTATTTAACAATGGCGGGGTTCGGGCTGCGGGTTGCGAGCAACGGGCTGTGGACTGAAAGCTGTAAATACAAAAAGTATATTTTTAATTTACAGCAATTTGCGTTAACGATAGAGGCGGCCCGCCTGCAGGCATCCTTTTTTTTCAATTGCCCTTCGGCTTTAGCCAAGGGTAATTGAAAAAAAAGATACAGCCGATAGCGTGTTAAAACGCCCAAATTAATTAAAAACTAATTCCAACAAATAATCATAAAAATAATTGCTTACAAAGTTTCAAATCTTATCTTTGCATTCCCAAATCGTAATAAATAGGGGATAACAAAAAATCCTAACTGCGGAAGTGGCGTAATTGGTAGCCGCACCAGACTTAGGATCTGGCGCTTCACGGCGTGGGGGTTCGAGTCCCTTCTTCCGCACTACAATAAATCCCTTCCGACGTTTTTCGGGAGGGATTTTTGTATAAATCCAATTTTAATAAACCAATAAGTAAAATAACAATCTTGTTTTTCTAGAAAAACAAACCTGAAAATAAAAAT
>RDXP01000171.1 GCA_004292865.1 Sphingobacteriales bacterium | reverse complement strand
GTAGCTATGGCAGGTGCAGTAAGCGCAGCACCCACAGGGGTAACTACAGTAACCGAGTTCCAGCTTACCCAAATTTTGCCGTTGCGGTCAACGGTAATGCCTTGTATGCTGTGAAAGTTTTTTTCAACCGTTGATTGAACTGTCCATGTAGCTCCATCATCGGCAGAGTACCATAATAATTCTGGGTTTGGTTCACCATCTTTTCTACCCCAAACGGCAATTTTGCCATCGCATGAAGAAACATATTTGGCATCGAAAAATTGTGCCGTAGGATTCCAGCTTACGCCACCATCGCGTGATACCTTTACGCCAAAACCACCTCCTGCTGCCCACAAGGTGTTGGTGCGGATAGGGTCGGCACATAATGCCCATACCCAACCACCAGTACCGAATATATAACCAGACGGTGTCCAATTGCTGCCACCATTGGTAGAGCGATAAAACTGAGTTGAAGCACTGGGGTTGTTGCCAATGTGGCGAGAAACGAAATAACGAAGGTCGGCTTGGGTGGCATCACGTTCGATGTAACTGTTTTGAGGGCCATATCTAATACCTAAAAGAAGTACCTCCATTAGTAGTGCGCCATACGCCAGGGTTAATAGAATTAGGTGGAACAGAACTTTGATTATCCGCTGTAGCGGCACTCGCCAAAGATATCAGAAAGTCATTAGAATCGTTGATAGACATAGCTGTTTTACAAATTCCATCATAAGAAAGGGGTAGCCCACTTCCGCTGAGATTAAAATTGTTCCAAGTAGTACCTCCATCTGATGATTTTAGCAAAATGCTAGCACAAGCACCCTGATTTACACCGGCTACCACTAGGTTTTGGGTATTCGGACCCTCCATTACACGGTGACTGCCGTGAAGCGTGGTAAAAAACTTACAAGAACTTAAACTCGCTTGTCCGCTTGCGCCACCATCGGTAACAATTACCGAGCCGATATCGGAAGCGGGAACGTAAACACGATTTGCATCAAAACGGCTAACACTAGCGAGGTAAGTTTTTACAGCTGCAATACCTACACCATTTGGAAAGTATTGCCAAGAGAAGCCCTTGTCTAAGCTGTACATAGCCGCACCACCACCTGTAATAATCCACTTGTTAGGATTGTTTACATCTTCGATAACTTGGTCGGTACCAAAGTCGGGGTGGTTTTTTCCAGCCATAATGGCTGCGGTAGTCCAAATAGGTGTGGGGTTGGTATTTAATGTGGTAGCCCTTACAGTAAACGTTTGCCCACCATCGCCTGCGGGGCTAAAGCCGTGGCGGTCGCCACTAGTATTCCAAGCACTGGATGAGCCATCTGAAAAAATTTGCAAACCAGTAGGGTAGCCGAAATAAAGGTTGTTAGTAGCTGCATCACTAACGGTGTAAGTGTTAGCATCGTTATAATTGGTAGCTGTAATGCGTGATATACCACCACCATTATTATTGGCTCGGGTTACAAGGCCTACGCCTGCGAAGGTGCCAGAGGTAAAGCGAGAAATCATACCCACATCTTTAAGGCTAGTCGAGTTACCCACCAAGTTAAAATTGTTACCCCCATCGGTAGAAACATAAAGGCCATTATCCGAACCTACCCATATTTGGTTGGCGAAGGTAGCTACGTTATGCAAAGTACGGGCTTTGTTACTATCAAAGTTACTACCGCCAGCTTTTACCCAATTAACGCCACCATTGATTGATTTCCAGAGCCATCCAGTTTGATTTTTTCGTGGCCCAGCAAACCAAATCTCGTTAGGATTATTAGGGCGTATTAAAATTTGTGAGGTGCCACGAAAGCGTCGAAATTCTTTAGGCTGATCACCCCAAGCTATGTCGTCTAGGTATCGAGCCCAAGTAGTTCCTCCATCGATGGACTTGTAAAAAGCATTAAAAGATGCATAGTAAACTACATCGGCATTATCTTTTTGTACTGCCATGCCCATACCTACCACATCACCACCAGGGATTTTGGGTTCAACTTCTTTTGGTTTGATATCCCAGTTTAGGTAAGTCCAATTATTGCCACCATCATCGCTTCGCCAGGCACCAAATACGTCGCCGTAGGCGTAAAGTCGGCCATTGTTGGCTTGTGCAAAACCACTCGTCCAGCCTCCACCATCCAGCGGCATGGCTTTATAGGTTTGGGCTTGCGCCGTGGATGTTAAAAAAATAGCACTCACAATAAATGCGAGGGCTACCATAACTTTACTCATTTTGTGCCTAGGTGCAAATAAGCGCCATCGGCGGCGGGGTGTGGCAAAAAAACTGCTTGCCAACACCGAGCGTACGAGATTATTTCTCATTTTTTTTAAATTAGTTAATTAATTGGTTAAATAATGGCAAGCTTAGGGCTTGCCGTAAATTGGTTATTATAATTGTAAATTTATTGCAATAATTTTTATAACTATACATTTATCTTAGCTAAAGATTACACTATTTTGCCATTTATGTAACAATATTGCTACACTCTTTTTTTGGCCATAGATAACTGGCATATATATAGGCAAATCCTTTGCTGGTAAAAAAAAACGACATAATTATAGCCATTTAGGTTTTGTATAGGGCTAACGCATTTAAAAATTGTAAAATTATTTTCTTGAAAAAAATGTCATTCTGAAAGAAGTGAAGAGTCTAAAAAACCTGTTTTGAGGCTCTTCGTTGTACTCAAATTGACAAAACATTGCGTTTTTATTGTCGGCAATTTTATAATTATTCACAAAGCAGGGATTTACAAGCTTTGTATAAAAATATTATTCACCAAAATCTTAAATGCGTTAGCCCTGAGGCTTTGTATCAAATTTTTATTTGCGCCGATAATTTTTAATTGTATTAAAATAGGCTTCTTTAAATCAAAAAAACGATACAAAATTATTTATGCTATTAAATCAAAATTTATAGTTTTGAAGAAATTTAAAACAAAAAACAATGGGCAGAGCATACGAGTTTCGTAAAGAGAGAAAATTTAAGCGTTGGGCTAAAATGGCAGTACAGTTTACACGTATTGGTAAAGATATTGTAATGGCTGTAAAGGAAAACGGAGCCAACCCCGATACCAACTCTCGCTTGCGTACTGCCATACAAAATGGTAAGGCAGTAAACATGCCTAAAGAACGTATAGATGCCGCTATAAAACGGGCAAGCGATAAAAATATGGCTAATTACGAAGAAATTGTTTACGAAGGTTATGGCCCCAATGGCGTGGCTGTGCTAATAGAAACGGCTACCGATAATATTAACCGTACAGTGGCCAATGTGCGTAGCTATTTTAATAAAACCAATGGCACATTGGGTAAAACTGGTTCCTTAGATTTTGTATTTAAACGGGTAGCTAGCTTTAGGTTCGACCCTGGAGAAATGGATTTAGAAGAACTGGAACTGGAGTTGATAGATGCTGGCTTAGAAGAAATTTTTGTGGAAGCCAACGAAGAAGGGCAGGATGAAGCAGTGATACACGCTGGTTTCGAGGATTTTGGTACTATGCAAAAAACGTTAGAAGAAAAAGGAATTGCATTAAAACAAGCAAAGCTAGAGCGTGTAGCACTTAGCCATACCCAAGTAAACGAAGAACAAGCCTCCGATATCGAAAAACTATTAGATAAACTAGAAGACGACGATGATGTACAGGCGGTGTATCATAATATGGCCGACTAGATTTACCGGATTTTTGATTGCGAAATAGTATCCTTAACAAAAAAGAATAAAGGAACTGAAAATTTAATTTAGGTTTTTTTAAATAACCCCCATTCTTCCATTTTTTTCAATTAAAGCCATACTATTTTATTGTATGTAAATAAATTGCGTTTATAAAATCACTATATCTGGGTAAATAATAAAGTATTTTTATCGGTTTAGGTATATTGCTACAATATTTTTAAAATATTAAGGTGTTTGTTGGTTATTTATTAATAAAAATTATATTTGTATGATAAAATTGATTTAATTTAATCATTTTTAATATCATTATTTATTATTTAATCCTTTTTTATGACACAACTCAAACGCTTCATTCAATTATCAGCCTTTTTGATAATGTTTTCTTTTTATGCAAACGCTCAAGAAATTAACGGAAATATCACAGATATTGAAACCGGAAAACCTATAGAAAGTGCAAGCATAACTGTAAAATTTTCTAACACCGTATCAGTATCCGACAAACAGGGTAACTTTACTATTGCAGCTAAAACCAACGATTTGTTAACAATTAGTATTACAGGTTATGCTACTAAACAGGTTTTTGTAAAAGCTACTACAATAAATATTCAATTAAAATCAAATGTAAATAACCTGGACCAAGTAGTTGTTATTGGTAGCCGTAGCGGTGGCCGTGTAAAAACAGATTCGCCTGTACCTATTGATGTAATAACGATGGGAAATGCACTGCAAACTACGGCAAGGCCCGATTTAACATCGATGTTAAACTACGCAGCACCCTCATTTAACTTTAATAAACAAAGCGGTAGCGATGGAGCTGACCAGATAGATTTGGCCACTTTAAGAGGCTTGGGCCCCGACCAAACTTTGGTATTAGTAAACGGTAAACGAAGACACCAAACTGCTTTTGTAGCTGTTTTTGGTACTCGTGGTCGTGGAAATTCGGGTACAGATTTAAACGCAATACCCGAAGCAGCTATTGACAAGGTGGAGATTTTAAGAGATGGCGCATCGGCACAATATGGCTCTGATGCTATTGCAGGTGTTATCAACATTATTCTTAAAAAAAATACCAATGCCTGGCAGGTAAATACAGGCGTTTCGGGCTATTACGATAATAAATTTAACCCCGCATTTAGTAAAGATTTAAAAAACCAATACGAACACGGCAATAAAATTGATGGCCAAGCATACACCTTTGGCATAAATAAAGGTTTCACATTAGGTAAAAGTGGTTTCATTAACCTAAGTGGTAATTTCTTTTCGCAAGGGAAAACATTTAGGCAAGTATTGGATACCAACTTACTAAACAAAAACGGTTTACCCATTAATCCTGGCCGTAGGGCAAACGGGGATGCATCTGTTGTTAGTGGCGGTGGTATGTTTAATATGGAGTTACCCATTGCCGAAACTAAAACAACATTTTACGCTTTCGGCGGATACAACCGCAAAGCATCCGATGCCTTTGCTTATACCCGTTCTTTCCACGGTTACAATCCATTATCCTCATCTAAACCAGCTCGTTTTCCAACAGATGCCGCTGGGAATTTGATTTTTAACCCCTCGATAATGAAAAGCATATCTACGCCAGGCGATTTAGCCGACACAGTTTATAACCCTCACATCCAAACCAAAATAAGCGATATATCTTTTTCAGGAGGATTAAAAGGTAATTTTGGCAACGATTGGGAGTGGGATGCTAGCAATACTTTTGGACGCAACGATTTCCATTATTTTGGCGATAAAACTTTTAATGCTTCGTTAGGTGCTGGTGGTATAAACAAAAACTTTTTTGATAATGGTGGTTTTAACTTTTTACAAAATACCACCAATCTTGATTTTTCGAAAAAGATTGCAGGCGTAGCCGAAGGATTATCATTATCGCTAGGTGCCGAGTACCGCTACGAACAGTATAAAATTTACGCTGGCGAAAAAGACTCGTACTTTAACTACGATCCATTACAAATAAAAGCCTCTGGCTCACAAGGATTTCCTGGTTTTCAGCCAGTTGATGAAGTAAAAGCTAAAAGAAACAGCCAAGCAGTATATGTACAAGCAGATGTAGATGTAACTAAACAATGGCTTGCCAGCGCAGCCATTAGGGTTGAAAATTATAGCGATTTCGGTTTTTTAAGTACCTATAAATTTGCCACTCGTTACAAAATATCGCCAATATTAAATGTTCGAGGGTCGGTAAGTACTGGGTTTAGGGCACCATCTTTACAACAAATTAATTTTAGCAATACATTTACCAATGTACAAGGCGGTAAATCGTTTGATGTAAAAATAGCTCCCAATTTTAGCCCTATTACTAAAGCCGCTGGCATACCTACTTTAAAACAAGAAAAATCGTTAAACGCTAGTGTAGGTTTTACGGCAAAAGCTACGCCCGAGTTTAGTATAACTATTGATGCCTATATGGTTAAAATTAAAGATAGGGTTGTGCTTTCTGGCCAGTTTGATGATACAAACGTGGCATTAAACCCTATCTTAACACAATTAAACGTAGCCCAAGCACAATTTTTTGCCAATGCGGTAAACACTACCAATATGGGTGTTGATATTGTTTTAAATTATAGCAAACGTTGGGAAAATCAAAGTTTAAACTTGTTATTGGCCAGCAATTTTCAAAAAATGAATATTGATAAAATTAATGTTCCTGCTGCATTAAATAATTCTTTTGAAGAGCAACAAGCATTTTTTAGCCAACGCGAAGAAAAATTTATTAAAGCTTCGGCTCCGCCTGCAAAAATTGGTTTTACTGCCGATTACGGTATCAACAAAACTATAAAAATAGGTACGCATCTTACCTATTTTGGTAAAATTATACTGTTAGGTTATGGTTACAATACCACATACCCACCTACGGTTACGTTAGATAATGATGCCGACCAAGTAAGACCCGAGCAATTTAATTATAACGGTAAAGTAGTTACCGATTTATACTCGTCATATAAACTAAGTAAAATGGCCACCATTTTTATTGGTGTTGATAATTTATTTAATGTACACCCTAACTTAGGTTTTGTACAAGGTGCCAAATTATCAGCCTACGATGGTGAAGCAGGTGGCCCTTGGGATGCTGTACAAATGGGTACCAACGGTATGAGGCCGTTTGTAAAAGCACAGCTTAATTTCTAAATAATCTTAAAAAACTTATAAAAAGCAGGCTAAATATAGTTTTAGCCTGCTTTTTTATTGATTATTTGTAAATCTTCACAACGTTGTTGATTATGAAACTTTTGGTCAACTTTTTAGCACTTTTAAATATGAATTATTAGAGAAAAACTAAGCAGGAAAAATTTGACTTTTTATTATTAAACGCTATACAAAAGTTTTTGCCGACTTTGGTGTTGATTTCGAAATGTTCATAGAAAATCGCATCAAAAATCAGGATAGGATAAAAAATTTAATAAAAATAGATTTTGAGTTTCTATTCTATGGTCCAAAACCAACTGCGTGATTTTTGAGGTATTTTTGTTCCGAAATTTCAAATAAAACTCTTTATTGTTTTACCTTACCTTAGGCAAAACCATCAATAAATCACAAATCCTCAAATACAAGGCATCCTTGGGTTTTAAAAACTGTTAAGTCGGGCTTGGTATCAAATATCCCAAACACCGAAGCCCCACTTCCGCTCATCAATGAAAATATTGCCCCAGCTTTTATTAAGTCGGCTTTTACATTTTTTATTTGCGGGTGTGTATTAAAAATAGGTGGTTCAAAATCGTTTACAATTGTACGCTGCCAGTTTTGTATAGGTAGTTTTATCAATGCTTCTAAACCTTTTTTTGGCAATTTGGGCAATACACCACGGTAAGCCTCTGCAGTACTTACATGTACAGGCGGCATTACCAAAACGGTATAATAGGGCGAAAGGTCTAATGCTATCGATGTAAATACATCACCTTTACCGTAAGCAAATAAAGGTTTATTTTTGATAAAAAAAGCACAATCGGCACCCAACAATCGGCAGTAACTTTGCATGGCCTCATCAGTTAAACCTAGTTCAAACTTATCATTAACCAGTTTTATAAAAAACGCTGCATCGGCACTTCCACCGCCCAGGCCAGCGCCAATGGGTATATTTTTATGCAAGTGTATATTAATATTGGGCAAAGTAAAATCTTGCCTTAATAAATTGTAAGCCTTTATACACAGGTTATCTTGGGCAAGGCCAGGTATGGCAATGCCCGATGTTTCGAAACCCATAAGTGGGGCTTCAA
The DNA here is from genome assembly GCA_004292865.1 of Sphingobacteriales bacterium. GTDB lineage: Bacteria > Bacteroidota > Bacteroidia > Sphingobacteriales > Sphingobacteriaceae > Pseudopedobacter. The sequence continues at coordinate 4,922 of RDXP01000171.1, read as the reverse complement.
TAACTTCTAGCGCATCTTGTATTTTTATAGGATAAAAAATGGTTTCTAAATTGTGGTAACCATCGCTACGGCGAGATGTAATATTTAGGCCTATATTTATTTTGGCATTTGGGAAACAAATCATTTATTTATTGCAATAGTTTTAATTTAATACTGTAAGCAAATATAGATTTTATTAATTTGCAACTTTAAATATAAAATGATACAATACCATAATTTAATGCGCCACGTTTTACAGCATGGTGTACAAAAACACGACCGCACAGGTACGGGTACTATCAGCGTTTTTGGCTACCAGATGCGTTTTAACTTAGCCGATGGCTTTCCGCTGGTAACTACCAAAAAATTACACTTAAAATCTATTATTCACGAACTTATTTGGTTTTTAAGTGGCGATACCAATATCAAATACCTAAAAGATAATGGCGTAAAAATATGGGACGAATGGGCCGATGAAAACGGAAACCTTGGCCCTGTATATGGCTCGCAATGGCGCAGTTGGCCCACGCCCGACGGTAAGCATATCGACCAAATTACCCAGATAATAAACCAAATAAAAAACAATCCCGATTCGCGGCGTATCATCGTTTCGGCTTGGAATGTGGCCGAAATAGAAAACATGGCTTTGCCGCCTTGCCACAGTTTTTTTCAGTTTTATGTGGCTCCTGCCGATGCCGCAAAAGGCGAAACAAAAGGTAAATTAAGCTGCCAATTATACCAGCGCAGTGCCGATATTTTTTTAGGTGTGCCTTTTAATATCGCATCGTACGCCTTATTAACCATGATGGTAGCACAAGTTTGCGATTTAGCCTTGGGCGATTTTGTACACACCCTTGGCGATGCGCATTTATACAACAACCATTTAGAACAAGCCAAACTACAACTATCCAGAAACCCACACCCTTTACCCTTCATGAAAATTAACCCATCGGTAAACAAAATTTTTGGTTTTACGATTGATGATTTTACGCTCGAAAACTATAACCCGCACCCGCATATTAAGGCTGCGGTAGCGGTGTAGGGGAGAGGGGTTAGTTGTTAGTAATTAGTAATTAGTAAGGGAGTTGAGATAAAATGTTAAACGGTATCGAAACAATAAGATTTTAAATTCTTTAAAAAATAACATGAACAAAAAACTTTCAGTAAATAATTTAGAAATTATACTTTACTCAAAAAATGAACAGAAGTATATTTTGCTTACTGATATGGCAAGGTTTAAAGACGCCAACCGAACCAATTATATTATACAAAACAGGATGCCTAGCCGATTTTTTAACCCCACAACGATGGATCAAAACCAACAATGATTTTTTCTTTAAACCCACTCACACCCCACCAATAACTAACCACTAACCACTAACCACTCCCATACTAACCACTAACCACTAACAACTAACCACTAACAACTAACCACTAACCACTAACCACTAACAACTAACCACTAACCACTAACCACTCTCCCAATGAAAATAACCATCATCGTAGCCACCGACCAGCACAACGGCATAGGTGCTAATAACCAACTAATGTGGCATTTACCCGCCGATTTAAAGTTTTTTAAACAAACCACCACCAGCCATACCATAATTATGGGACGTAAAACTTACGATTCTATTGGCAAGCCATTGCCTAATCGCCAAAATATGGTGGTAAGCCGACAAAAAAATTTAAAAATAGCAGGTGTACAAGTTTTTAACGCTATGGCGGATGCTTTAACGGCGTGTAAAAACGAGGAAGAAGTATTTATTATAGGCGGTGCCGAAATGTATAAACTAGCTTTACCCTTTGCCAATAAAATTTACCTCACTAAAGTAAACGGCATTTTTAATGCCGATGTATATTTCCCCGAAATAGTAGCCAATGAATGGAATGAAACTAGCCAAATTTTTTATCCCAAAGACGATAAAAACGCCTTCGATTTTACTTTAATCACTTTAGATAGAATATAATTTGCTTAACGATTTTATAAATTAAAAATTTAATTAGCTTTGCCATCTTGAACAGAAAAAACCAAAAAATAAAATGCAAGGTAAAGGAATAATAAAATTTGCCGCAATTGTGATTGCAATTGTGTGTTTATACTCGCTGTCGTTCACTTATGTGGCCAATAAAGTAGAAAAAGATGCCAAAGAATACGCCAAAGGCAATATTGATTTAGAACGAGCATACCTCGACTCGATAAGTACAAAACCAGTTTATCCTTTGTTCGATCATACTTACCAGTATGTAAAAGAACGTGAAATACCACTAGGGCTTGATTTAAAAGGCGGTATGAACGTTACCATGGAAATAGAATTGGTACAACTTGTAAAAAGCCTAGCCAACAACCCTAGCGACCAAAATTTTAACACCGCTTTAGCCAATGCACAAGCAGGTTTGGCCAATTCGCAAGAAGGTTTTATCAAGTTATTTGTTAAAGAATACGAAAAAGTGGCTCCAAGTGGTAAATTGGCTACATTTTTTGCAACCAAAGAAAACGCTACCGAAATAAAACTAAATGCTTCAAATGCTGATGTACTAGTGTTTTTAGAAAAACAAGGTAAATCGGCAGTGGATAGGTCGTTTAACATATTAAGAACCCGTATTGATAAATTTGGCGTAACCCAGCCCAATATACAATTACAAGAAGGTAGCAACCGCATTTTGGTTGAATTGCCTGGCGTAACCGATAAGCAGCGTGTGCGTAGGTTATTACAAGGGTCGGCTAAGTTAGAGTTTTACGAAGCACATGATAACGTTGAGATTTTTTCTTTGCTACAAAATATAAACAATATACTAGCCGCCAAAATCCCGAAAGCAGAAACAAAAAAAGAAACAACCACGCTAGCCAAAGATACCTCGGCATCAAAAGATAAACCAGCATTGCTAAGTGCCAAAAAAGATAGTACGGCAAAAGATTCGTCTAAAAATAACGAAGCATTAGCTAAATCAAACCCATTATTTGCTGTATTAGCACCAGCTTCACAATCAGGTAAAGATGGGCAACAAAGCCTAAGCCCAGGCCCAGTGGTAGGTTATGCCGCTCAAAAAGATACAGCAAAAATAAATGCAATGTTAAGTTCTGCCGATATTAAAGCTGTTATCCCATCAAACGTAAAATTACTATGGGGTATAAAAGCGGTTTCGCCCGAAACTAAAACTTTTCAATTATATGCAATAAAACCTACGGGCTTAAATGGCGAACCAGCTTTAGAGGGCGATGTAATTTCGAACGCCCGCGAGGATATAGACCAACGAGGCAACCCCGAGGTAACTATGACCATGAATAGCACTGGGGCGCAAGAATGGAAACGCATTACCGCCGCCGCCGCAGGTAGCCCACAAAGCGAAGATGATAATAAATGTATTGCCATAGTTTTAGATAATTCGGTTTATACCGCCCCACGTGTATCGGGCGAAATACCTAATGGTGTATCCTCAATATCAGGAAGTTTTACAATTGATGAAACCAAAGATTTGGCCAATGTACTAAAAGCGGGTAAACTACCTGCACCAGCCAAAATAGTTGAAGAAGCCATTGTAGGTCCATCATTAGGTGCCGAAGCCATTACATCGGGCTTACTATCGGCCTTGGTAGGTTTAATAGTGGTATTAATATTTATGATGTTTTACTATAACCGAGCAGGTACAGTAGCCAACGTAGCCGTTTTTGCAAATATATTTTTCTTAATGGGCGTACTCGCATCCTTTACTGCGGTATTAACTTTGCCAGGTATTGCAGGTATAGTACTTACAATGGGTATGGCGGTGGATGCTAACGTATTAATTTACGAACGTATTAGGGAAGAACTAGGTTTAGGGAAATCGTTAAAACAAGCCATTGCCGATGGGTATAAACACGCCATGCCATCAATTTTAGATGGGCAAATAACCACTTTTATTACAGGAGTAATTTTATATGTATTTGGCTCGGGGCCGATTTCTGGTTTTGCCATCACTTTAATGATTGGTATTGTAACTTCGTTATTTACCGCCATATTTATATCAAGGTTGGTATTTGAGTGGATGCTAGGCAAAGACATGAAAATTAAGTTTTCAAATCCTTGGAGTTCGCATACGTTTAAAAATGCCAATTATGGCTTTGTTAAAAACCGTAAATTCTTTTACTTGTTTTCGGGCACATTTATCACCTTGGGTATTATATCCATTATTTTACGTGGTTTTAGCTATGGTGTTGATTTTAAAGGAGGCCGCTCGTATGTAGTACGTTTCGAAAAAAGTGTAACTACCGATAAGGTACGTGATGTGTTAAACGAAACTTTTGGGGGTACCACCGAAGTAAAAACCTTTGGTAGCGATGACCAAGTACGTGTAACTACATCCTACAAAATTGATGATACCGCCAACAATGCCGACCAATTGGTAGAAAACAAACTAAACGAAGGCCTAAGTAAAATAACAAGCAACAAAGCCAAAATAATGAGTTCGCAAAAAGTGGGGCCTACGGTAGCCAACGATGTGCGTATATCGGCAGTGTACTCGGTTATACTTTGTGTTTTTGCTATTGCTATTTACATTTTTATACGCTTTAAAAAATGGAGTTATAGCGTGGGGGCATTGGTAGCCGTAACCCACGATGTGCTTTTGGTGCTTTCGTTCTTCTCGTTATTCAACGGAATTTTACCTTTCTCGTTAGATATAGACCAAGCATTTATAGCCGCTATATTAACCGTAATAGGTTATTCGATAAATGATACCGTGGTAGTATTTGATAGGATTAGAGAGTTTTTAAATAACCACCACGCCAAAACCGATGATATGAAAGTGGTAATTAACGATGCCATAAATAATACCCTTAGCCGTACTGTAATTACCGCTTTAACGGTAATATTTGTATTGGTAGTATTATTCGTATTTGGTGGCGAGGTTATTAGAGGTTTCTCTTTCGCACTATTAATAGGCGTAATATTTGGTACTTACTC
>RDXP01000026.1 GCA_004292865.1 Sphingobacteriales bacterium | reverse complement strand
AGCACTTACAAGCGGCTTTGTGTTCTTTGCGCTTTTCTTTTGCGTTCTTTGCGGTTAAAATAATTTTACGCTTTACCGCAAAGAACACAAAAATTTACGCAAAGCCTACTGCTTTTATACCAAGCCAATGCTATAAAAATCCTATAATTTGGTAAAAAAATTCTACATTTTTAAAATTTAATTCTCGTTTTCGCACAAATATTTCTTCCGAAACTTTAGTAAATTAATTAAAAAAGGCATCAATAATGGTATTGAAATAAGTAAAGCACATAAAATAAAATTACCCGATGCCACAATTGTAACCACAGCAATAAGTTTTGATTTTATCCTAATTACCCGAAAGCCCGCAGCCCATTTCCCCAAAAAAATCCAAAATAAAAACCTATTTAACCCATAGATTTTTTTATTTTTACCTTTTAAAACTCAAAACACGTTACGGCTTTTGAGTTTTAAGTTTTTACTTTTCAATTTTTTGATGGATTATTTAGATCAATTAGAGGCAGAAGCAATTGCCATATTACGTGAGGTAGCTGGGCAGTTTGAAAAACCTGCATTGCTATTTTCGGGAGGGAAAGATTCGATAACCTTGGTACGATTGGCCGAAAAGGCTTTTCGCCCGGGTAAATTCCCCTTCCCGTTAGTACATATAGATACAGGACATAATTTCCCCGAAACCATAACTTTTAGAGACCAATTGGCCGAAAGTATTGGCGAAAAGCTAATTATAGGCCTAGTGCAAGACTCGATTGATAGCGGAAAAGCCGTTGAGCAAAAAGGTAAAAACGCCAGCCGAAATGCCTTACAAACGGTTACTTTGCTAGAAACGATTGAAAAATATGGCTTTGATGCCTGCATAGGTGGTGCCCGCCGAGACGAAGAAAAGGCGAGAGCCAAAGAGCGTATATTTTCGGTACGAGACGAGTTTGGCCAATGGGATCCCAAACGCCAACGCCCCGAATTGTGGAATACCTTTAACGGTAAAATACATAAAGGCGAAAATGTGCGCATTTTCCCTATCAGCAACTGGACCGAGCTAGATGTTTGGAACTACATTAAACGAGAAAAAATAGCTTTGCCCTCTATTTATTTTGCGCACCAGCGTGAAGTAGTTTTTAGAAACGGCCAATTTATGGCTGCCGCCGAGGCTTTACAAATAGATGCCGACGATGAGCTAAGCACCCGCATGGTACGTTTTAGAACCGTAGGCGATATGACGTGTACCGCTGCCGTAGAATCAGAAAAAACAGATATTGATGATATTATTTTAGAAATTAGCCAATCTAAAATTAGCGAACGTGGCGCAAGAATGGATGATAAAGTTTCGGAAGCTGCAATGGAAGACCGAAAAAAAGGAGGATACTTTTAAACAATGGATATTTTAAAATTTTTAACCGCCGGCAGTGTCGATGATGGTAAAAGTACGCTAATAGGGCGTTTGTTATACGATACAGATTCGGTACTGGCCGACCAACTAGAGGCTATACAAAACGCAAACCGCAAAAACGATGATGGCACAGTTGATTTAGCCATCCTTACCGACGGCTTAAAAGCCGAACGTGAACAAGGCATTACCATTGATGTAGCTTATAAATATTTCCAAACCGATAAACGTAAATTTATAATTGCCGATACCCCAGGCCACATACAATACACCCGTAATATGGTTACAGGTGCATCAAACGCCGATTTAGCCATTATTTTAATTGATGCCCGCAAAGGAGTTATCGAGCAAACCATTCGCCACTCGTACTTAGTTAGTTTGCTGGCTTTAAAACACGTGGTAGTTTGTGTAAATAAAATGGATATGGTGGCTTACGCCGAGGATGTTTTCGAGGGAATAAAAGCCAGTTATTTACAGTTAGCATCCCAACTAAACCTTTCCCAAATTACGTTTATACCCGTAAGTGCGCTCCGAGGCGATAATATTGTAAATACATCTATAAATATGCCCTGGTACAGCGGTAAAAGTTTATTAGAACATTTAGAAACCGTTGAAGTAGCCGAGCAAAACATAAATTTACCTGCCCGTTTCCCCGTACAATGGGTAATAAGGCCACAAACCGATGAACTACACGATTACCGAGGCTATGCTGGCCGTGTGGCAAGTGGTACGTTTAATGTTGGCGATGCGGTAACGGTTTACCCATCGGGTACGCAATCTAAAATAGCTAAAATTGAGGTTTTTGGTGGCGAGTTAAACCAAGCCACACAGGGCGCATCGGTTACCATACATTTGCAAGATAACTTGGATATTAGCCGTGGCGATTTACTGGCACCTAGCACCGCAGCACCTACCATTGCCAACCGCATGGAAGCCGATATTTGCTGGATGGATACTAAACCACTAGATACCAGCATAATGTACCTAATACAACATCATAGTAAAGTTACCAAATGCAAAATCACCGATATTTTGTACAAGGTAAATATCAACACCTTAGAAAAAATTAACACCCACGATTTGGGTTTAAACGATATTGGCCGTGTAGAAATTAAAACCGCCGATGAACTTGCTTTTGACCCTTACGAATTGAACAAAGCTAACGGAGGTGCCATAATTATTGATAGCCGCACCAATGTAACCGTAGGTGCGCTCATGTTGCGGGCGGGGTTGTAAAATGTTTATAAACCTATAAGGTTTTTAAAACTTTATAGGTTTATTGGAATATATTTTATAATGCTATAGCAATGTACATTTAAAAAAAATTATAAAATGAAATGTTTCTACTTTGTTTTATTGCTTATATTATTTAGTGGTTGTGCAAACCTAAATTCATTACAAGGTGGCAAAACGTTACCCAAAGAAACGTTTGAAATTACACCAATTGTTGGGTTAGGTACTTTTGAAGAAGCTGAAAATTTTTATGAAGATAGAAATGAATTTGCGGCAATACCAAACTGTGGGTTAAGGGTAAAATACGGGTTTACCGACAAGATTGATGCTGGTGTAATAGCAGACCTTTCTACTAATTTTGGCTTAACAGGAAAATATCACGTTTTAGGGAAAAAGAATTCTAAATTTAATTCAAGTATTGGTATTGATTTTGGAGCTAATTTAATTGTATTTTCCTATGGCGCACTTTTATACTATTACTCTGTTCCTTTATATTTTTCGTACGATTTTAAAAGAACATTTAGTGTTTATCTCACGCCTAGGTATATAAATAATAGTGGACACAGAGTTATTTCACGCACAAATTCAAATTCATCAAACGATATTAGTTTAAACAGGGCTACTATTTCTTACGGAGTTCTGTTTGGGAAAAACAATAAATTTGGTGTGGAAGTCTCAAATAATTCTAAAAATTTATTAGTTCCTACCCAACTTGCTATTGGTTATAATATAATATTTTAAGCCCATTTGTTAGTTGAAGTGTTTTTTAAAAAACCAGAGAGTTTTATAGGGATGAAGTCTTAATATCGAAACTAAATCCTAAAAACCTAATGGGAATAGAACGAGAAGTATTTAACCACGAGCTTATTTACTTAAACCCAAACTTTGTTTGCACAAACGCTATTTAGGAACATGTAGGGTTATGGCCGAGGCCGTAGCTACTTCGGGTTTTATTATAGGTGTATTATTTATTTGGACGGTGCTATCGCTGCTTTCCACAAAGCTATCCCCGTTAAGGGCATCGTATAAATTGGCATAATGGCTACAAGTAACTTGCGGAATAACCAAGCGTTGGGGGTTTTGTGGGCTAGCCCTAATAATCCCTTTTTTATAGCTGGGGTTAAGCAAAAGCAATTGATGCTGTGGCAAGCTAAGGCTATTGTTTAAAGTTTTTAAATGTATATTTTGAGTTACATACACGGTATCAACCTGGGTAATCGTTCCTTTTTTGCTGGCCGTAATTTGATGCCTGTGCGGGTACTCCATTATATATGTAGCGGCTATAAATGCAGGGATATATTTTTGCGTTTGCGCCGATAGGTAGGGCTGTAATTGCCAATAATTTTTAGTGCCAGCTTTTACAATGGCTCTTTTTATTGCCCCCGTACCACTATTATAAGCAGCAAGTGCCAGCAGCCAGTCGCCTAGTTCGTTATACGCTTCACGTATGTATTTGGCAGCGGCATAACTGGCTTGTATAGGGTCTTTTCGTTCATCAAGGTATTCGTTTATAAGCAAATGATAGTTTTTGCCTGTGGCGTACATAAATTGCCATAAACCCGTTGCCCCTGATGGGGATACCGCATGCACATTTAATGCCGATTCTATAACGGGTAAATATTTAAACAGCGCAGGGATATGGTATGCCTTTAATGCTTTTTCGAAAATAGGGAAATAATATTGCCCTTGTTCCAGCATGTTGCATATTTCGTTTTTACGGTACCCTGTGTAAATGCCTATGTGTTTTTGTACCTGTGTATTATATACCAAGCATATTTCGCTTTGTAACGAATCTAGCCTTTGGGCATATAGGCAACTATCCGTTTGCCATAAAGTTAAGCTAGGTGCTGTTGTGCTACTGTTTATGTGTAAGGCAACACTATCGGGAGCAATGGGGTTTTGCGCTTTCGCGGAGATTAAAACCGAGCAATGGAGTAAAAAAATGATGCTTAATTTATTCCCCATGCTTACATAAATTCATTGGTTTTGTTTTTATAAACGTGTATCTAAGGACATAAAGTATTTTGAAAAAGCAAGTAAATGTGCTTCGTTAAATTTTTGCCCAATAATTTGGATGCCTATCGGTAAGCCCGCTGTATCATTTCCCGATGGTAACGATATGGCAGGTAAACCCGCTAGCGATGCTTGTACGGTAAAAATATCGGCCAAATACATCTCTAATGGGTCGGTGCTTTGTTCGCCAATAGTAAAAGCCGTATTGGGCGTGGTAGGGGTAATAATAAAATCGTATTTTTTTAAAATATGCTCGGTTTTTTCTTTGATAAGTCGGCGGGCTTTTTGCGCTTTGGCATAATAAGCATCGTAATAACTGGCACTTAATACAAAAGTGCCCAGCATAATGCGTCGTTTTACTTCGTTACCAAAACCTTCGGAACGGGATTTTTTATACGTACTGGTTAAATCGGTAGCCAGCGGGCTGCGGTAACCGTAATGTACCCCATCGTATCGGGCAAGGTTAGACGATGCTTCGGCCGTAGTAAGTATATAATAAGTAGGCACCACAAAATCTAATAACTCGAACGAAACAGGCTCTACCGTGTGCCCATCGGCCCGCAGTTTTTCTATTTGCGCCATTACGTTGTTACGGATTTGAGGGTTTAACCCTTCGGAGTGTAGCGTTTCTTCGATATAGGCAATACGTTTTTTGCCTTTTAATTGCAACATTTGCGAGTAAGCATCAACAGGTAAATGCGAAACGGTGCTATCGCCATCATCAGGGCCAGCAATAACCTCTAGCAATAATGCAGCATCCTCAACCGATTGGGCAATAGGCCCCACTTGGTCGAACGATGAAGCATAAGCCACCACGCCATACCTTGATACCCTTGCGTAAGTAGGCTTTAAACCCACCACGCCACAAAAAGCCGATGGCTGGCGGATAGACCCACCAGTATCGGAGCCTAGGGTGGCCAAGCATAAATCGGCTTGTACCGCCACAGCGCATCCGCCCGACGAACCGCCCGAAACCTTGCGCTCGTCGGCAAAGTTTTTAACAGGGCCAAAGTATGAGGTTTCGTTTGATGCACCCATGGCAAATTCATCACAATTTAACCTGCCAATAATTAGCGCATCCTCGGCCAATACTTTGCTTATAACGGTAGCATCATAAATAGAAACGTAGCCATCTAATATCTTGGACGATGCCGACAGTTTATGCCCACGGTACGAAATATTATCTTTAATACCTAGCACCATGCCAGCAAGTTTACCCGCCGTTCCATTATTTATTTTTTGTTGTATGAGGGATGTTTTTTCGGCAAGCTCATCCTCAAAAACCTCTAAAAAAGCGTTTAAGTGGCTATACGTTTTTATCCTATCTAAGTAATAATTTACCAAATCGGCTAATACCAATTTGTTGGCTTTTAAATCCTGCTGAATAGCTATCAGCTTGTTGTACGAAAATACCTTTTGTGCAATCATTAATAAAATATAAAAACCTTAAATTTAAAATTGGGTTAAATTATCAATTTTAAATTTAAGGTTACAAGAATGGCAATAAATTAGAAATAAAAAGAAATATTAAACGATTTTTTCGTCTTTTTTTTCTTCGCTCGATGGTGTATTAGAAGCATCTTTAAACTCTTTTACACCTTTTCCTAAGCCACGCATAAGTTCCGGAATTTTTTTTCCGCCAAATAGTAGCAAAATA
>RDXP01000170.1 GCA_004292865.1 Sphingobacteriales bacterium | reverse complement strand
AAACAAGCCTATAAACTAATTAAAACATTTTTAAGAAATCGAAAGGGAAATATTCTTGAGCGGATAGTGCGGTTTTTGATAAAAAAATTTAGTTAATTAACCTGATTTTCGATGATTAAACTTTAGTGTATTTTGTTGTTAATCAATGTCATTTACGATTTTAGAGCGTTAACGATCGCAACGGCCTGCCGGCTGAGGGCATCCTTTTTATCAATTGCCGTTGGCTTTAGCCAACGGAATTGATAAAAAGATAGAGTGGAGAGCGTGTTACCTGCCTGCGCAGGCAGGTAACGCCCAAATTATAACCAAACTATAAAAAAATAATTTCACTAATCAATCTCAACAATACATTTAACCAAAGCGTTAAAATGAGTTAAACCTACCCATCATACACCCCAAAACGCTATAAAACATTATCTGTAACCAATTCATAATTTTTTGTTTGTAAATAATTTATATATTTGCACACAATTCGAAAGAGGGGGCGATATTTGTCCCCTCTTTTGTTTTGGCAAAAAAGAGTAAAAATGAATGTAGAAAATAGGGTTCGCGAGCTAGTAACGGAGAAACTTGTAGATAGGCCCGACCTTTTTATCGTAAGCATTAAAATTATTAATAATGCAAATGTAACCATCCTGCTCGATGGCGATAATGGCTTAGGCATACACGATTGTGCTATGGTAAGCCGCCATGTAGGGTTTTGTTTAGAAGAAGAAAACGCCGTTTCCGATGCTTACACGCTCGAAGTAAGTTCGGCTGGGGTAGGTTCGCCACTGTTAATGCAGCGCCAATATCAAAAAAATATAGAGCGTACATTAGCAATAAAATTAAAATCGGGCGAAAAAATGGAAGGCGTTTTAAAAGAAGTTACTGATGATTATATTACGCTTAACATCAGCACCAAAGAAAAAGGAAAAAAATTAAGTAACGAAAACAAAATTATAGCCAACAGCGAAATTGCCGAAGCTATTGTTCAAGTATCGTTCAAATAGTAATAATTTATAAAAAAAAGAAAATGGAAAGCATTAATTTAATTGATTCGTTTCAAGAGTTTAAAGACTTTAAAAACATTGATAGGCCTACAGTTATAAGTGTTTTAGAAGAAGTATTTAGAAGCATGTTGCGCAAGCGATTTAATACCGATGAAAATTGCGATGTAATTGTAAACCCCGATAATGGTGATTTAGAAATTTGGCGTACCCGAACCGTAATGGAAGATGGTTTTTCGGAAGATGATGATTTAGAAATTGAACTAGCCGACGTACAAAAAATAGATGCCGAACTAGAAGTAGGCGACGATTTTATAGAACAAATAACTTTAGAAAGTTTTGGCCGTAGGGCGATTTTAGCGGCAAGGCAAACCCTAGTTTCTAAAATATTAGAATTAGAAAAAGACGAGATATTTAAAAATTATAAAGACCGTATAGGCGAAATTGTAACAGGCGAGGTGTACCAAGTGTGGAAAAAAGAAACACTGATATTGGACGATGATGGCAACGAACTCATCCTACCCAAAACCGAACAAATACCTGCCGATTATTTCAAGAAAGGCGATACTGTAAGGGCAGTAGTGCTGATGGTGGAAATGCAAAACAGCAATCCCCGTATTATTATTTCGCGTACAGCACCCGAGTTTTTACAACGATTATTTGAATTAGAGGTTCCCGAAATATTTGACGGCTTAATTACCATCAAAAAAATAGTGCGTGAACCAGGCGAAAGAGCCAAAGTAGCCGTAGAATCGTACGATGATAGGATAGACCCTGTGGGTGCATGTGTGGGCATGAAAGGTTCTCGTATTCACGGGATTGTGCGAGAACTGCGCAACGAAAACATTGATGTAATTAACTTTACCAATAATATTTCGCTTTACATACAGCGAGCATTATCGCCTGCCAAAATAGCTTCTATTAAATTAGACGACGATACCATGCGGGCTGCCGTTTACCTAAAACCCGACCAAGTATCGCTTGCTATTGGCCGTGGTGGGCACAATATTAAACTGGCAGGTAAACTTACAGGCTACGAAATAGATGTGTACCGCGAATCGAACGAGGAAGAAGAAGATGTGGACTTAGAAGAGTTTTCGGACGAGATAGAAAGCTGGGTAATTGATGAATTGAAAAAAATTGGCCTCGATACCGCTAAAAGTGTTTTAGCCTTAACCGCCACTGAATTGGTAAAAAGAACTGATTTAGAACAAGAAACCGTGGAAGACGTATTAAGTATTTTACGTTCGGAATTCGAATAATTTTTAAATTGCGCTAACTAAACGTACTTTTGTAGAAATTTAGCTAAGAGGGAACAAAATTAATGTCAGACGACAAAAGCATAAAAATAATTAAAGCGGCCAAAGAGCTGAATATAGGCATTACTACTATTGCAGATTTTTTGAATGGAAAAGGTTTTAAAATCGAAGCCCGACCCACCACAAAACTATCGGACGATATGTACAATGCCCTATTAAAAGAGTACCAAGGCGATAAAAACCTTAGGGAAGAGGCCAAAAATATCGTAATTGGTAAAATTCGTCGCGATGATGCCAACCATTCTTTTGATAAACCCGACTTAGATAAACCCGTACACCCTGATTTTGAACCAGAAGAAATTTTGATTAAAAACACAGGAAGTGCTATACCGCATGTGGCCAAAGAAACACCTGCCGAGCCAAAACCAGTTGAAATTAAACCCATTAGCCCAGCTATACAAGCCACAACAGGCGTAAAAATAATAGGTAAAATAGATTTAAACAACTTAAATTCTAAAACTCGCCCCGATAAAAAAACTATCGAAAACAAGCCTGCCCAAGTTATTGTACCTCCTGTTAAAGAAATAAAAGAAGAAATAATACCCACACCTATCATTATAGTACCCGAAGTAAAAGCGGTTGCCCCTGTGGTAGAAACTCCTCCTGCACCAGTTGCTGCCGTAGTTGAGGAACCAAAACAAATAGTACCCCCAAAAGTGGTTACGGTTGAAGCAATAGTTATACCCGATGTAGCACCCATTAGCCCAATCGAACCCACAAAAGAAACTGCAGTAGCCGATGAAGAAGACGATGAGGTAATAAGAGCCAAAGCGAAACAATTAAGCGGGCCTAAAATTATAGGTAAAATAGATTTACCCGTTTTTAAAAAGAAAGACCAACCGGTAGCGTCATCATCGAACCCTAATGCCGCCGATAGCCGAAAAAAACGCAAACGTAAACCCGCACCAGGCGGAAACGCTACGGGCAATAACAATACACCACGCCCAGCTGGAGCGCCCTCAACAGGTGGCACACACGGCAATACCTACCAAGGCAATACACCTTCGGGCAATAGGCCACCGCATGTAGCTGGCCAAGGTGGAGGCAATAGAAACAACGCCACCCCAGCCCCAGGTGCAAGGGTACCACACAAAAGAGGCATGCCTTTACCTGCCAGTACGCCTAAGGCCGAGCCTACCGAAAAAGAAATTCAAGACCAAATTAAGGCAACACTAGCCCGATTAAGCGGTGCTGGTAAATCCAGCAAATTTGCACAACGATCCAAATTACGGGGGCAAAAACGCGACCGTAATGCAGCCTCGGTTGAAGAAGCCGCAATGGATCAAGAAATGCAAGCCAAGGTTTTAAAAGTAACCGAATTTGTAACCGCCAACGAACTGGCAAGTATGATGGATGTTTCGGTTACCGAAATTATATCTACCTGTATGAGTATTGGCATGTTCGTATCTATTAACCAACGCCTAGATGCCGAAACCTTAACTATTGTGGCCGATGAGTTTGGCTACGAAGTACAGTTTGTAAGTGCCGAGCAAGAAGAAGTAAACCTCGAACAGCAAGATAACGAGGAAGATATTGTGCCTCGCTCGCCTATTGTTACCGTAATGGGACACGTAGATCATGGTAAAACCTCGCTACTAGATTTTGTACGAAAAGCCAACGTAATATCGGGCGAAGCCGGAGGAATTACCCAGCATATAGGCGCCTACGAAGTAATAGTTGAAGGCGATAAAAAAATAACCTTCCTTGATACACCAGGCCACGAAGCATTTACCGCCATGCGAGCCCGTGGTGCCAAAGTTACCGATGTAGCCATTATTGTAATAGCTGCCGATGATACCGTAATGCCACAAACCACCGAAGCCATTAACCACGCCATGGCAGCCAACTTACCAATCGTATTTGCCTTTAATAAAATGGATAAGCCAGGTGCCAATCCCGATAAAATTCGTGAGCAATTATCGGCCATGAATATTTTGGTAGAAGAGTGGGGCGGTAAATATCAAACCCAAGAAATATCGGCCAAAACTGGCTTAAACATTGATAAATTACTAGAAAAAGTTTTATTAGAAGCCGAGTTATTAGAACTAAAAGCCAACCCCAATAAGCGAGCCATAGGTACAGTTATCGAAGCCCAGCTAGATAAAGGCCGAGGTTACGTAGCTACCGTACTGGTTGAAGCCGGAACTTTACGCATAGGCGACCCTATACTTGCTGGCTCGTATAGTGGCCGTGTAAAAGCCTTATATAACGAACGAGGAACTAGGGTAGAGCAAGCTGGCCCAGCAGTACCTGTACAGGTACTCGGTTTCCAAGGTGCACCACAAGCGGGCGATAAATTTAACGGTGTAGAAAGCGAAAGCGAAGCCCGCGAAATAGCCAATAAACGCCTACAATTACAAAGAGAACAAGGCTTACGCACCCAAAAACACATTACACTCGACGAAATTGGCCGTCGATTAGCTATTGGTAACTTTAAAGAACTTAACATTATTATCAAAGGTGATGTGGATGGCTCGGTAGAGGCATTGTCCGATTCGTTACAAAAACTATCAACCGAGCAAATTGCCGTTAAAATTGTACATAAAGCAGTTGGCCCTATATCCGAATCGGATGTATTGCTGGCTACCGCATCCGATGCTATTATTATTGGTTTCCAAGTAAGGCCATCGGCAGGTGCTCGTAAACTAGCCGAAGCCGAGCAAATTGATGTACGCTTATACTCCATTATTTACAAAGCCATCGACGAAATTAAAGCAGCTATGGAAGGTATGTTGGCACCAGAATTTGAAGAAAAAATTGTGGCCAATGTGGAAATTCGTGATGTGTTTAAAATTACCAAAGTAGGCACTATTGCAGGCTGTATGGTATTGGATGGTAAGATAAATCGCAACAGTAAAATACGTATTATACGCGAAGGTGTGGTGGTTTATACTGGCGAGCTGGATTCGTTAAAACGTTTCAAAGACGATGTTAAAGAAGTATTAACAGGCTACGAATGTGGTTTAAACATCAAAAATTTTAACGATATAAAAGTAAACGATATTGTAGAAGCCTACGAACAAGTAGAAATAAAACGAAAACTGTAAATAGTTTATTTGCAGCGGGTTGTTTTAATACTGTTAAGTTTTTTTAATAGCCTTTATCTTTACATCAGCTACAGATAAAAAAAGCCTATAAGGTTTTAAAAACCTTATAGGCTTAAAAATTAGGTTTTGTAATAAAAATATGTTGTAATATACATCTGCTCACCTAAAATCTCCACAATACATTTCCTTTTATTTGTTTAAAGAAAAGCATTTTTTTTAAAAGCAAAGTCTATAAAACCTATATACTTTATGTATATTTGCTGTGTGAATGAAATGATTTCCTTTCCTTTTTTTAATAAAATTAATTTATGCTGTGGCTTGTACCCTCAAAATAAATTAAGGAGAAAAATCATAACATGAGTTAGTGTGTTAGTTAAGCCTCTTCGACAACTGTCGGAGAGGTTTTTTAATCAAAATTATGCATAGTTTTAGAACCGAATTAGAAAACGCCGTAGTAGAAAAAGACATTATAGATCTCGAACAAAAAATTAGAGATTTTAAAGAAGGCAAAATACACGATGAAAAATTTAGAAGCCTTCGCCTTGCCCGTGGCGTATATGGCCAACGCCAACATGGTGTACAAATGGTGCGTATAAAATTGCCCTTTGGTAAAATTACTTTTAAGCAATTGTTAAAAATTGCCGATGTATCGGACGAGTACGCATCCAGCAACTTGCACCTTACTACCCGCCAAGATATTCAGATACACTACGTTAGCTTAGATAGAACTCCCCAATTATGGGCCGAGTTAGAAAAAGACGAAATTACACTGCGTGAAGCCTGTGGCAATACAGTGCGTAACATTACCTCATCGCCCACGGCAGGGATAGACCCGCTAGAGCCTTTTGATGTTTCGCCGTATGCACAAGCCATGTTTGCTTATTTTTTGCGCAACCCTGTTTGCCAAGAAATGGGCCGTAAAATAAAAATATCATTTTCCAGCAGCGATGCCGATACCGCTTTTTCGTTTATACATGATTTAGGTTTTATCCCAAAAATAAAAACCGAAAACGGACAAGAAATTAGAGGCTTTAAAGTAATGCTTGGCGGTGGCTTAGGCGCACAACCCTCATTAGCACATGCTGTAAATGATTTTTTACACGAAGACGAAATTATACCGTTTACCGAAGCCGTTTTACGGGTGTTCGATAGGCATGGTGAACGCAATAACCGTAACAAAGCCCGCCTTAAATTTTTGGTAAATAAATTAGGTATTGATGAAGTGTTGCGCTTAGTAGCCGAAGAAAAAACAGCCATTAAAACTCAAAAATTTGTAATTGATAGAACCGCTTTAGCTACGCCCAGCATCCCCGCTAAGGGAAATAATGTGGACGAAAACCCGCACATTACCAATCAATTACATTACCAACAATGGTTAGATACCAACGTATTTGCGCAAAAACAAAGCGGCTTTTATGGCGTATATGTAAAGGTACAAACGGGCGATATACCTACCGCACAGGCCCGCCTATTTGTAGATGCCGTTAAAAACCTAATTGCCGACGAAATTAGAATTACCATAAACCAAGGCTTATTGCTAAAATATGTACCTAAAACAAATCTGCCCCATTTATTTATAGCCTTAGATAAATTGGGTATGGCCAACCCAGGGTTTGATAGCCTTGCCGATGTTACCACCTGCCCCGGTACCGATACCTGTAACCTAGGCATATCTAACAGTATGGAACTTAGCCGAGTGCTTGAAAGCGTGGTAGTTAACGAATACCAAGAGTTTATATACGATAAAGAAATTAAGATTAAAATAAGTGGTTGTATGAACTCGTGTGGCCAACACGGCCTAGCGCACATAGGTTTCCACGGCAGCAGCATGAAAGCCGATGGTAAAGTGATGCCAGCCGTACAAGTGCTTTTAGGTGGCGGTATTGTGGGTAACGGCGAAGGTAGGGCTGCCGATAAAGTGGTAAAAGTGCCCTCGAAAAGAGCCCCACAGGTTTTAAGAACCATATTAAACGATTATAAATTGAAAGCCGATACTTACAACTCGTTTCATCATTATTACGATGCATTGGGTAAAGATTATTTTTACCATTTACTAAAACCCATTGCCGACCAAACCACCCTTACCGATGCCGATTTTGTGGATTGGGGACACGAGGAAAGTTTTGCAACCGCAATTGGTGTAGGCGAGTGCGCAGGCGTAGTGATTGATTTAATTTCCACGTTATTGTTAGAGGCCGATGAAAAACTTGCTTGGGCTAATGAGGCATTAGCTTCTTTGGCTTTTTCCGATGCCATTTACCACGCTTACAGCACTTTAATAAGCTCGGCCAAAGCCTTATTGTTAGATAAAGGCATTAGTTGCAGCACACAAACAGGTATTATTAAAGATTTTGACAGCAATTTTCCAAATCAGTTTACTGCCATAGGCTTCGATAATTTTAACGATTTTATTTTACAAATTAACAAAAACGAACCTTCGGAAACTTTTGCAAATACGTATATTAATGCTGCCGCCGATTTTTTAGCACAGGTAAAAAACTACCGCAGTAAGGTTGAATTAGTTTAAATATTTAAGCATTGAAAACGCTAAAAAACGATATAGAAGCGGTAGAAAAAGGCAACCAGCTTTTCCCTATTTTTTTAAAATTACAAAACTTTAACACCTTATTGGTAGGTGCGGGCAATGTAGGTTTAGAAAAACTGGAGGCTATGTTGTACAACAGTCCTGATGCTAAAATTTTGGTTGTTGCCGATAAGGTTTTAGGCACAGTACACCAATTAATTAGCAATTACCCTGCTGTTAAATTGCAAGAAAGGCAATTTGAAGAAGCCGATTTAAACGGTATAGAGCTATTGGTTTTAGCCACTGATAATAAAGATTTACACCACCACATACGTACGCTGGCCAAAGCAAAAGGCATATTGGTAAACGTTGCCGATACGCCCGAGTTATGCGATTTTTATTTAGGTTCGATTGTTAAAAAAGGAAACTTAAAAATTGCCATATCCACCAACGGAAAATCGCCAACGGTAGCCAAAAGGTTAAAACAAGTTTTAAGCGAAAATATACCCGACGAAATAGACGAAACCTTAAACCAAATGAGCCAGCTGCGCAATACCCTAAAAGGAGATTTTGCCTACAAACTCAAAAAAATGAATGAAGCCACGGCGGGTTTGATAGAAGAGAAAGAATATAAAAAACAATCGTTTAAATACCTAAGCCTAATTTTGTGGGCTATTGGCGTACTGTTTGTGGCGGCAACTTTTGCTACTTTATGGCACAAAGAACCCGCTTTTAAAAGCTATTTAGAAACCGTAAACCCCTATTTTTATTATTTTTTAATAGCAGGCTTTATTTTTGCGATGATAGATGGTGCTATTGGAATGTCGTATGGGGTAACCTCCACCACGTTTTCGTTATCAATGGGTATTCCGCCAGCATCGGCAAGTACGGCAGTGCATATTTCCGAAATATTAAGCTGCGGTATAGCCGGTTGGATGCACCACCGAATGGGCAATATCAATAAAAAATTATTCAAATTACTGGTAATACCCGGTATAATTGGGGCTGTAATTGGGGCGTATTTGCTATCCTCGCTAGAGCATTATAGCATGTACACCAAACCATTTATATCGCTTTATACGTTAAGTTTAGGTGTTTTAATTTTATCAAAAGCCTTTAATCCGTTTAAACGGGATAAAACGGTAAACAACAAAATTACTAAAATACGGCCTTTAGGTTTTTTTGGTGGATTGATAGATGCTGTTGGCGGCGGCGGTTGGGGTTCAATAGTTTTATCAAGCCTTATTGCTGGTGGCCGAAATGCCCGTACATCGTTAGGTACCGTAAAATTAAGTAGGTTTTTTATATCGTTAACAAGTTCGCTTACTTTTATTGCCATGCTAAACACTTTAAATTGGAGTGCCGTAGCAGGTTTGGTAATGGGCAGTGCTATTGCGGCACCCATTGCTGCTAGGGTATCTAATAAAATATCGGCAAAAACAATTATGATTTCGGTGGGTATAATTATTATTATAGTAAGTATTAGAAGTATAATTATGTTTGGCTTAAAAATAATGGGGTAACCTTCTCATTATTTTAATATAACGAAGTTTCATTTTTATTTTTAGCATAGCAAAAAATCTTTATTATTTATAAAACTATTAAATGATGAACAAAGCTCAAGAGATAAAAACCTTAATTAACGGGTTAAGCCCACAGCAAGTTTTAGCTTTAATAGCCGAAACTTATAAAGAAAACATTGTTTTTTCTACCAGTTTTGGTTGGGAAGATCAAGTGCTTTCGCAGATGATTTTTAGCCAAAACCTGCCCATTAAAGTTTTTACTTTAGAAACCGGGCGTATGTTTACCGAAACTTATTATGTATGGCAACGCACTTTAGAAACTTATAAAAAACAAATTCAAGCATACTATCCCGATAAGGTTGCAGTAGAAAATATGCTTACCCAAAAAGGACCAAGTAGTTTTTACCAATCGGTACAAAACCGTAAAGAATGCTGCGGAATTAGAAAAATAGAACCTTTAAACCGAGCTTTACAAGGCGCTAAAATTTGGATTACGGGCATACGAGCCCAGCAATCGGCCAACCGCGAAGATATGGACTGGGTTGAGTGGGACGAAGCACACCAGCTGGTAAAAATTCACCCCTTATTTTATTGGACTTTAGATGATGTTAAAGCCTACGTTAAACAGCACAATATCCCTTATAACCCCTTACACGATAAAGGCTTCCCCAGTATTGGCTGCCAGCCTTGCACCCGAGCGGTAGCCGAAGGCGAGGATTTTAGAGCTGGCCGATGGTGGTGGGAAGATGCCGATAAAAAAGAATGTGGCTTGCATAGTTGAGATTTTTATAAAATATTTTGTGGCTTAAAATTCACTATCTTTTAAATTTAACAAACCATACAATGAGCAGGGCAAACGAATTTAAAAATCGTTAAATTGTTTTCTTGAAAAAAATTCACTCTGAACGAAGTGAAGAGTCTAAAAAACGTATTTTACACTCCCGGATTCAAAAATACCTTACTCTTTTAAGTATTCAACAAACTTGTAAATATCAGGGAATAAACTTTTTCGATTTTTTGAAATCTGGAAAAACAAGTATTTATGGCACTTCAAAAAAATAATTCAATTCGCCATTTCAACTTGTCCCAAATATTTACTAAATTTGGGACGAAACAAATCGTAATGGAACGACCAATAGTAGAAAATAAGATTGCCGAAGTGCTGAAATCACACCCAAAAGGAAGTGTTCTTTTTGTGGATAACTTCTTAGACTATGGAAATCCAGAAAGTGTTAAGAAAGCATTGTTACGATTGAAAGAAAAGAAAATACTTGTTCGCTTGGCTCACGGCATTTACTTATACCCCAAAATCGACAAAGAACTTGGAGTTCTCTTCCCATCAACCGAAGACATAGCCAAAGCAATTGCAAGACGAGACAGAGCAAGAATTGTCCCAACAGGAGTTCAAGCGTTGAATAAATTGGGATTATCAACCCAAGTTCCTATGAAAGTGGTTTATCTGACGGATGGAGCAGCAAGAAGCATTAAAGTTGGAAAACGAACAATTACTTTTAAAAATACAAGCCCAAAAAATTTAATGGCACAAGGCGAAATAAGCAGTTTAGTAATTCAAGCACTAAAAACTATTGGTCAATTAAAAGTAGATGATGAAACACTTTTAAAAATTCAAACACTCCTCCAAAAGGAAAAAATAGAGAATAGATTGAATGATGCCAAACTTGCACCTGCTTGGATAAACAAAATATTAATAAAATCCATTCGATGAATACCAACTGGCTAGCATTATCAAAGGAAAGAAGAATTGAAATTCTTAATCAGGCGACAGAATTAACTGGCTTACCATCGGTAGCAATTGAAAAAGATTGGTGGGTAACATTGGCGTTGAACGCATCTTTTTCATTACCATACAGTAAAAATATTGTTTTCAAAGGCGGAACATCTTTGAGCAAGGGATGGAACTTGATAGAAAGATTTTCAGAAGATATTGATTTGGCAATTGACAGAAAGTTTTTTGGTTTTGATGGCGACATCAGTAAAACGCAAATTAAAAATCTTAGGAAACAATCTTGTGAATTCATATCAACCACTTTCCTTGACGACTTAACCAAAATATTGACCGAATGGAAAGCAATAGATGAATGTAAATTAATTGCTCAACCAGTAAAAGATTCAGACAAAGACCCTCAGGTAATTGAGATTCATTACAATTCAGTAATTGACACATCAGAATATTTGCCACAAAGAGTTTTGATAGAAGTTAGTTCACGTTCATTAATGGAGCCAATTGAAGGAAGAAAAATCAACTCAATTTTAAGCGAAAGTTTTCCGCAACAAAGCTTTGTAACCGTTCCATTTGCAATACCTACTGTGCTTCCACAAAGAACGTTTTTAGAAAAAATATTTTTGCTTCACGAAGAATTTTCACAGGAGGCTGAAAAAATACGTATTGACAGACTTTCACGACACTTATATGATTTGGAAAAATTGATGGACACCGAACACGGAATTGAAGCTTTGAAAAACACAGACCTATACAACAACATCGTTGCTCATAGAGAAAAGTTTAATCCGTTAAGAGGGCTTGATTATGCTAACCATATTCCAAATAAAATCAACATCATTCCACCAAAAGGAGTAGTAAAAGATTACGAAAGAGATTATGTAGAAATGACAAAATTTATGATTTACGGAGAACCGTTAAAGTTTGACCAACTAATAAAAAGAATTTTTGAATTACAAACGAGAATAAATGGAATAAATGGAATAAACCAACCCTAAAAGCAAGCACATTTGCAATTCGCACAACCAAACGCACAGACCAAAAATTGCAAAAGAGCTTGCTTTGCCAACGCAGATAAAATTGTTTTTAAAAAATTTCCAAACGCTCCAAAAAAAAAATAAAAATACACCACCACACAGCCCGACATACACAGAAGACAATGACGCAGAAACTCAATATTGACAAGACCTACAGCTACAAGGTGGACAGAAGGCCAGCAGGTAACAGCACCTACAAAAAATTGGCGGTTCAGTGGTTAAATAAAGCTTTGTGCTTCGTATCAAATTTTGTGCTGGGCAGACAGTTTAGTGCTCCGAAATCCGCTTCTTCGCCAAGCGCCAAACCGTTGTGCCCAATTTTAGGA
>RDXP01000169.1 GCA_004292865.1 Sphingobacteriales bacterium | reverse complement strand
GTCGGTAAAAACATGGCAACGTTTCGAGATTGTATCTTTAGTGCTTGCTGGCGTATCTACACCATTAGTATTATCGGTACACACCATTGTATCAATGGATTTTGCAACTTCGGTAATTCCAGGTTGGCATACCACCATTTTCCCTCCGTACTTTGTGGCTGGGGCAATTTTCTCGGGCTTTGCCATGGTACAAACGCTATTGTTAATTACTCGTAAAGTATTGGGTTTAGAAAACTACATTACAATGTTCCACATCGAATCAATGAACAAAATTATTGTTTTAACAGGTTCTATAGTGGGGGTTGCTTACTTAACCGAGTTATTTATAGCTTGGTACTCGGGTGCCGAGTACGAGCAATATGCTTTCTTAAACAGAATATCGGGGCCGTATTGGTGGGCTTATGCCATTATGATGACTTGTAATGTGATTACCCCACAATTATTTTGGTTCGAAAAAATACGTACACATATTGGCATATCGTGGATACTATCTATTATTGTGAATATAGGTATGTGGTTCGAGCGATTTGTAATTATTGTAACCTCATTACATAGAGATTATTTACCCTCAAGCTGGGTAATGTTTTATCCTACTTGGGTTGATATATCTATTTTTATAGGTTCAATAGGAGTATTTTTTACCTTGTTTTTATTATTTATTAGGGTATTGCCTTCGGTGGCAATGGCCGAGGTGAGGTTATTGGTAAAAACATCATCCGAACAAGCTAAAAAGAAACTGATAGAAGAAGGTAAGTTGAAACCAGAAGAAGCCCAATTTTACAAAGAATCGTTAAATAAATACGACAGTGTTAACCAAGCCGATTACGCAAACGTTTAGATATGAGTAAGATTAAATATATACTAGGTCTGTTTGATGACCCCGATGATATGATGCATGGCATTGATAAGTTAAAACAAAATAACTTTAGTGTTTATGATGTTTATACGCCAATGCCCATACACGGCATCGAAGATAAATTAGGTGTTAAACGTAGCCGTTTACCTATTGTAGCCTTTTGCTGCGGTATAACTGGAACTTGTACAGCATTATTATTAATGTGGTACACGTTATCGTACGATTGGCCGATGAATATCGGCGGAAAGCCAAACTTTGCACTGCCCGATTTTATTCCGATTACGTTTGAGTTAACGGTACTGTTTTGCGCCTTTGGTATGGTGGGTGCTTTCTTTTTTAAAAACCATTTTTTCCCAGGCAGGGCACCACGTGTAATGGAACTAAGGGCTACAACCGATAAATTTGTGATTGCCATTGATGCCAAGTTAAACACCAATCACAGCCAAATCGATGAATTGTTAAAAGAGGCTGGTGCAACAGAAATTAAGCACAATGATAGAAAGTATGTTAGTTATGAATAAGAAAATAGCCATTATCGTTTTTGTAATGATTGCTGTATCGGCAATAATTACTTCTTGTAAGGATAAAAGAAGCCGAGGCTTAGAGTACGCACCTAATATGTACGAGCCTATTGCTTATAACCCCGACCAAAAAAACGCAAATTTTGCTGATGGTAAAACCGCACAAACTCCCCCCAAGGGAACAAACCCTATTGGTTTTGCAAGGTTTGATTACCCAGATACCCGCGAAGGTTACGATGCTGCAAGCCTATCGGTTACTAACCCTTTGGTTAGAAATAAAAAAAATTTGGTAGAGGGGCAACAACTTTACTTAGCCATGTGTAGCCCTTGCCATGGCGATAAAGGCGCAGGTAACGGCCATATTGTTGAGCTGGGTAAGTACCCCGCACCGCCATCGTATGCCAATGGTACATCATCACGTGGTGGCGCAATGAAAGATTTAACCGATGGTAAAATATACCACACCATACAATACGGCCTTAATTTAATGGGTTCTTATGCTTCGCAGCTGTCGCCACAAGAACGCTGGAAAGTAGTTATGTATGTACACGAATTACAAACAATAAAATAACAAATCAAGACGATATAATGGGAGCCCATAATCACAGTCACACTTATAATTTTTCGGAGCAATTTGCTTTTGGTGGCAAGCTAAAAATGTTTAGTTTAATTGCTGTTTTGGTAGGTATTGCTGCCGTAGCCTACGGTTTTTTAACTGGCCACGCCGAACGTACTTTTCTTAACTTGTTGTTAATGAGTTATTATTTTACTTGCGTTTGCGCAGCGGGTTTATTTTTTATGTCAATCCAATTTGTGGCACAAGCAGGCTGGTCGGCAGGTTTATTAAGAGTACCACAAGCATTTGCCCGTATTTTACCGTACGCAAGTTTAATTTTAATAGTGGTTGTAGCTGCAGGTTTATTCTCGCACAATTTATACCACCACTGGGCTGGCCACGGTTTAACCGACCCTAAAAGCGAGCATTTCGACCCAGTAATCGCAGGTAAATCTGCTTACTTAAATATACCTTTCTTTTTATCAAGGTTGATTATTTTCTTAGGTTCTTACAGTATTTTTGCTGTGTTGATGACTAAATTATCGGTAAACGAAGACTTAGTTGGCGGGTTAAAATCGCATAATAAAAGCATTAAATACGCTGCTATATTTTTGGTAATATTTGGTTTTACAGCACCAATATGGTCGTTCGATACCATTATGTCTTTAGAAGCTCATTGGTTTTCAACCATGTTTGGTTGGTATAATTTTGCGGCTATGTGGATTGTGGGTTTAGCGGCCATTACCTTAACTGTAATTAGCTTAAAAAAAGCAGGCTACCTGCCTTGGATAAACCAAAACCATATTCACGATTTAGGGAAATTTGTTTTTGCTTTTTCTATTTTTTGGACATACATCTGGTTTGCACAATTTTTATTAATTTATTACGCAAACATTCCTGAAGAAACCGTGTATTTTTATAAACGTTGGGAAGGTAACTACTGGAACCTATTTTTATTAAACCTGGTAATCAATTTTTTATCGCCAGTATTGATATTAATGACCCGCGATAATAAACGAAAACTAAACGTAATGATGTTTGTTTGTATATTAATACTATGCGGACACTGGTTAGATTATTATATGATGATTATGCCAGGCACTTTAGCTGCCGAAGCGGGTTTTAACTTTATTGAGGTGGGGGTAGCCCTAGGTTTTGTAGGTTTATTTATTTTCTTAATGTTAAGCGGTTTAAGTAAATATTCGTTAGCACCAAAAAACCATCCGTTTTTAGATGAAAGTGTACACCACCAGATTTAGTACTATTTAATAATTAGGATATGAAAATTTCGAAATATATAAACATAAAATCAATTTTTGCTTTTGTAGCAATTATTGGCTTATTTGTAAATAATTTATTTGCCCAAGCTACAACAGTTGCTGCTACTGCGGTTGTTGACCCAGAAAAAAATGCTTACATACCTAAAATGGTAACGTATTATTTGCTATTATTTTTACTGGTTTGTATTGTTATTGCTTTAATAGGTAAAATTTTATCGGTTTACGATTTAACCAAAAAAGTACAAGGTGCTAAAGAAGGCTTTTCGTGGGATAAATTTAACGGCATATTATTTTTACTGTTTTTAGTAGTAGGTTTATACGGTACTTACTGGTCATACACGGTACAAGGCGCACAAATTTTACCAGAGTCGGCCTCAGAACATGGTGTAAAAATTGATGCTATGTTTAACGTAACCTTAATTATTACCACCATAGTTTTTGTAATTACACACATTTTATTATTTGTGTTTTCGTATAAATACAGTTATAACAAAAAGAAAAAAGCACACTTTATTCCTCATAATGATACTTTAGAAAAATATTGGACGGTTATACCAGCCATTGTTTTAACTATTTTAGTATTGCTGGGCTTTTTTACTTGGCGAGATATTACCAACATATCCCAAGATGGTATTAGAAACGCCATACATATTGAAGTAACAGGGCATCAATTTGCTTGGGAAGTACGCTACGGCGGAAAAGACAACGTAAACGGACGTAAAAACTACAAATTAATTGGCGGCTTAGGTGGCTTAAATAGCTTAGGTTTAGATTTATCAGATAAAAACAATTATGATGATTTAACGGTTAGTGAAATTGTACTGCCTATTGGCAAATCGGTTAGGTTTACTTTAGGTTCTAAAGATGTTTTGCATAGTTTTTATATGCCACATTTTAGGGCACAAATGAACTGCGTACCTGGTATGGCTACCAGTTTCCAATTTACGCCAAGGTTAACCACTGCCGATATGCGAGATAAAGTAAACGACCCTAACTTTAACTATTTTTTGTTGTGTGCTAAAATATGTGGAGGCTCGCACTATAACATGAAGTTTGCGGTTAAAGTGGTAAGCCAAAAAGAATACGATAAATGGCTGGCCGAGCAAAAACCTTTGGTTACGGCTGCAATGATAAAATCGTACCAAGAGAGCTTAGCCAAAAAAGATACTAAAGTAGCGGATAACAAAATTGCTTTAAATAATTAGATTTAAGAACGAGGATATTATGGCAACATTAACATTAAACGACACACATACTGCACACCACGACCACGCAGCACACGGAGATCACGGTCATCATAAAGAAACTTTCTTGAATAAATATGTATTTAGTCAAGATCATAAGATGATAGCCAAACAGTTTTTAATTACGGGTATTTTTATGGGCGTTGTAGCTATGACGCTTTCTATACTATTCCGTATCCAACTGGCTTACCCCGATGAAAGTTTCCCATTATTAGAAATGCTATTGGGCAAATTTGCACCCGAAGGTAGGTTAGACCCTAACTTTTACCTATCCTTAGTTACCATACACGGTACTATAATGGTGTTTTTTGTACTAACAGCGGGTTTAAGCGGTACTTTTTCTAATTTATTAATACCATTACAATTAGGAGCTAGAGATATGGCATCACCATTTATGAATATGCTTTCGTATTGGTTTTTTGCCACTGCCAGTGTAATTATGTTGGCTACATTCTTTATCGAAACTGGGCCAGCAAGTTCCGGATGGACAATTTACCCACCTTTATCGGCCTTGCCAAAAGCTATGCCAGGCTCGGGTTTAGGTATGACAATGTGGTTAATATCTATGGTATTGTTTGTAGCTTCATCATTAATGGGAGGTATAAATTATGTATCAACGGTATTAAATATGCGTACCAAAGGTATGGATTTATGGAAAATGCCTTTAACAATATGGGCTTTCTTTTTAACCGCCATTGTAGGCATATTATCGTTCCCGGTGTTGGTTGCAGCTGTAGTTTTATTAATATTTGATAGAAGTTTTGGTACATCATTTTACTTATCAGATATTTATATAGCAGGCCAAGCATTACCCAACGAAGGTGGTAGCCCAGTTTTATGGCAACATTTGTTTTGGTTTTTAGGCCACCCCGAGGTATATATAGTATTAATGCCTGCTTTGGGTATTACATCAGAAGTTATTGCTACCAATGCCCGTAAACCAATTTTTGGTTACCATGCTATGGTTTATTCGTTAATTGGTATCACCATATTATCGTTTATAGTTTGGGGGCACCACATGTTTGTAACCGGTATGAATCCTTTTTTAGGAGGCGTATTTATGATAACTACCTTAGTTATTGCAGTACCATCGGCAGTTAAAACATTTAATTATTTGGCTACACTTTGGCGTGGTAACATCAGGTTTACGCCAGCTATGTTATTTGCTATTGGTTTAGTATCATTCTTTATATCTGGTGGTTTAACTGGTATATTTTTAGGAAATGCTGCTTTAGATATTAACCTACACGATACTTATTTTGTGGTTGCCCACTTCCATTTGGTAATGGGTTCGGCGGCAATATTTGGTATGCTATCGGGTATTTACCATTGGTTTCCAAAAATGTTTGGTAAAATGATGGATGCTAAGTTAGGTTATTTACACTTTTGGTTAACCTTTATATCGGCTTATTTGGTATTTTTTCCAATGCACTTTATGGGTTTAGATGGTGTGCCACGTAGGTATTATGCTTTTACCGAATTCGAATCAATGAGCGAATGGTTATCAGTAAATAAATTTATTACTTGGTCGGCAATATTGGGCGCAGTAGCACAAGTAGCTTTCCTTTACAATTTTGTTTACTCCATATTTTGGGGTAAAAAAACGGTTCAAAACCCTTGGGAATCTACAACCTTAGAGTGGACGGCACCAGTAGAGCATTTACACGGCAACTGGCCAGGCGAAATACCAACTGTTTACCGTTGGCCTTACGATTACAGCAAGCCAGGTGCTGATGTTGATTTTATTCCACAAACTACGCCATTATCCGAAACAATGAGTTCTAACTTACCTCACGATTTTGAAGGTAACGAAGAATCGGAAAGAATACAACTGGATTGGGAAAAAGAAAATAAAAAAGAATTAGTAAAGTAATTTTTAAATAAAATTTAAAAGGGTGTAGCCGTAAGATATATCTCTTACCTACGCCCTTTTTTTATGAACAAATTATGTATTCCAAAGCGGAAACTCGTTTTATAACCACTAACTTAATTACCATAATTGCCTTATTTATACTAATATTGGCAGGCGGTGTGGTGCGTAGTTCGGGTTCGGGTATGGGTTGCCCCGATTGGCCAAAGTGTTTCGACCAGTACATCCCACCAACCGATGTTTCGCAATTGCCCATCGGTTATCAAACCAAATACGTAGCTCAAAGGGTTAAAAAAAACGAAAAGTTTGCTTCTCTTTTAAGTAAAATTGGTTATACGGATTTAGCCACCAAAATCCGCAACGACGAAAGCATAAAAATACCCGAAGAATTTAACGCAACCAAAACTTATACCGAATATATAAACCGATTGATAGGTGCCATTACTGGGATATTTTTATTGTTAACCTGTTATTTATCAAAAACATATATTAAAAAACAACCCAAAATATTTTGGTATAGTTTGTTTAATTTGGTTTTGGTGGTTTTTCAGGCTTGGTTGGGTTCTATTGTGGTATCCACCAATTTGCTGGCTTGGGTAATTACGCTACATATTTTAGTAGCCTTGTTAATTTTAGCGGTTTCTATATACACGTATTATAGTGCAAAGTTTAAAAGTTTAGATAATGTAGCAGGCATCCCACTAAAAATGGGGGTAAAATTATTGGCTGTATTTTCACTTTTAATAACCATTTTTCAAATAACCTTAGGTACACATGTTCGCGAAACGGTTGATTATGTAGTTACCACTTTCCCAGCTTTAACCCGTAACCATTGGGTAGCCCAAATCGGCGAAAGCCTAAACTACCATAGGGATTTAGCAGTACTAATTTTAATACTTAATGCTGGCTTGTATTTGTTAGTTTTGCAAAACGTTAAACGCAACAGCAAAATAATAAAATACTTAAACATAACTTTAATTTTAATTGTTTTACAGATGTTGGTAGGAGGGGTTTTAAGTTATTTAAGTTTACCACCTATGGCACAAGCATTACATATTTTATTGGCCAGTTTATTGTTTGGTGCACAGTTTTACCTTGTTTTGCTGCTAATGCAAAAACCATTTATTAATTATACCCTAGCGTAGTGTGAAAGAGTTTTTATCAGATTTTAAAAAATTAATTAAGCTACGACTTACATTTTTAGTAGTTTTTTCGGCATCAATATGTTTTTTAATTGCCAAAGAAAACTGGGAAACTATAAACTGGCAAAACTGGATAAAATTAATTATTGGGGGCTTTTTAGTTACAGGCGCAGCCAATGGATTTAACGAAATTATAGAAAAAGATTTAGATAAATTAATGAGCCGCACAGCCGATAGGCCGTTACCATCGGGCAGTATGACAACCGGGCAAGCCTTAGTGTTAAGTTTATTTATGGGTATTTTTGGCACCTACCTTTTGGGGAGTTTAAATTTAACAACAGGTATATTATCGGTATTTTCGATATTATTTTACGCATTTATTTACACGCCGCTAAAAAGAGTTGGCTCCGTTGCTGTATTTATGGGAGCCATACCGGGTGCTTTGCCGCCACTAATTGGCTACGTAGCGGCACACGGCAAAATAGATACCTTTGCATTAGTGCTTTTTGCTATACAATTTGTGTGGCAGTTTCCGCACTTTTGGGCCATAGCTTGGGTGTTAGATGATGATTATAAAAAAGCAGGTTTTAGGTTATTACCTACCCAAAAACGAGATAGAACCAGTGCCATCATTACCCTTTTATTTGCTATTTTACTGCTACCAGTAAGTTTATTGCCTACTTATTTTGGTTTTGGTGGGATTGTAATTACAGGCGTATCGGTAATATGTAGTTTGGTATTTATTTATCAAGCACTAATGCTTACCATAAAAATGGATATAAAATCGGCCAAAAGCCTCATGTATGGTAGCTTTTTTTATTTACCCATAGTACAAATTGTTTTATTGTTTGATTTAATAAAGAAATAAAATGCCAACATACCCACAAGAAACCGACCGTTACAGCCTACAACCCAAAAAATTTATTGTATGGTTGTTTATGATATCGTCGTTTATATTTTTTGCAGGCCTCACCAGCGGTTTTATCGTTTACTCGGGCGATAGTTTAGCTAAGCAGCTTAACGTAAAAATGCCCAATGCTTTTATTTATAGTACCATTTTAGTAGTAGCCAGCAGCATTAGCTTACAATGGGCTTATATACAAACCAAGCGTTCAAATTTTGCCAAGCAGCGTTTAGGGTTATGGTTAACCATTGCTTTAGGTGTTGCTTTTACTTGTTCACAATTATACGGCTGGGTGGTTTTAACAGGTTTAGGTGCTTTTTTTACCAGTTCAAACGCATCAATTAGCTTTGTTTACGTATTTACTTTGTTCCATATATTGCACATTGTTGCGGGCTTAATATTAATAATTGGCGCAGTAATAAGTAGTTACAAAGCTGTGCCTAACGTATTAAATATTTTTAGAATGGAAATATCAATTGTGTTTTGGCATTTTGTAGATATTCTATGGATATATTTATATGTTTTCTTACTTTTGAATCAATAAAAAATTACATAACGCTTACACACATTTTTTAAATGGATACATTACTAAAATTAGATCAAGTTAAAACCGACCCTTGGAGTGGTGGAAAATCTCCGTTTGCTATCGAGTACGGCAAATTAATGATGTGGTTTTTCTTGCTTTCCGATGCTTTTACGTTTTCGGCATTTTTAATTTATTATGGCGCACAGCGCTTTAGTAAAATGACCTGGCCCGACCCTGATATTGTTTTCCAATCAATCCCAGGTTTTGCCGAACATGACTTCCCGCTTGTTTTTGTGGGTATTATGACTTTTATTTTAATTATGAGTTCGGTAACCATGGTATTAGCCGTTGAAGCTGGCCACCGTAATTCAAAAAAAGAAGTAGTTTGGTGGATGATAGCTACCATAATTGGTGGTTTTATGTTTTTAGGATGCCAAGCCTTAGAGTGGACACACTTACACCACGAAGGCTTTTGGTGGGGCAGCACACCCGCTTTAGAAGAACTTAAAGCCATGGGTGCCGATGGCATAAGTGGGCAACAATTTGCCAACCTGTTTTTTACCATTACGGGCTTTCATGGTTTCCACGTTTTTACAGGCGTAATCATCAATATTATTATTTTGGTAATGACGATGTTAGGCGTTTTCGAACGCCGAGGCCATTACCTAATGGTAGAAAAAGTAGGCCTTTATTGGCACTTTGTTGATTTGGTTTGGGTATTTGTTTTCACATTTTTTTACTTAGTATAATTAGCTTACATATATGCAAACCGAACACGCAGAAATTCACCACGCAGGTGACCACGAAGGAATGACCAAAGGCCGGATTTGGAAAGTTTTTTTTATCCTTTTAGCCATAACCGTTGTAGAGTTTATTGTTGCACTAGCCATACCACACGCCGTAATGGGCAATGCAGTGCGCAATACCATTTACATTGTTTTAACACTGGTAAAAGCATTTTATATTATTGCATTTTTTATGCACCTAAAGTTCGAGAAATACACCCTAAAACTATTTCTCATACTATCTATAATTTTTATCATTTATTTTATTGTTTTAATGCTTGTAGAAGGTAATTATTTGAATACACACATGAACGCATGATAAAAAAATTTCCGTTAAAGAAACTAATAATCCTGGTAGCTATTTTAGCCCTACCAGGATTTTTGTATTATTTACTACAAGCAAAAGGCAAAAACCGATACAAACCTTTGCCCATTTATGGCCCCAAAACGGTTTTAAAAACCTTTACAAAAAAACGTAGGGTTATTATTCCCGATACGCTTTACCATACCATAAAACCGTTTACAATGTTAAACCAAAATAATGTTAAGGTGGCTTTCGCCGATTTTAAATCCAAAATAACGGTTGTACAATTTTTTTACACACGCAATCAAAACCTAAATACCACGGTTAATAAACGTTTAAAAAGTTTGTACGATGAATATAAAAACAATAAAATAATTCGCTTTGTTTCTATATCTATTGATGAAAAATACGATAAGCCAGCCCAGCTAAAAACCTACGCCAACGCTTTAAATGTAAATGCCAATAAATGGGATTTTTATACCGTTGATAGCAACCAAGTATTTGACACAGCCAAAAACCAATTTTACATAAACGCCAAAAAACTAAACGATAACGATTTTATAATATCCGAAAAATTAATATTACTAGATGCCAACCAGCGCATACGTGGCTATTACGATGGCACATCGGTAAGCGCAACCCTACAACTAAGCGACGAAATTAAAGTACAAATAACCGAAGAACTAAGAAAAATTAAAGCCGAAAACTAAAACCCTATGAACGATAAATTAATATTTAGATTAATAATGGCCGTATCTGTATTTGTGTTTATAGTAGTAATTATACTTAACCGCAAAATAATACCCGTAACCATACCTACACCCAGTTTTGTATATTTGTTTCCAAAGTTTAACGCAATTATAAATGGTACGTGTAGCATTTTATTGTTAACATCGCTATACTTTATCAAACAAAAAAACATTATAGCGCATAAACGGATTAATATTTTAACCTTTTTGCTATCGTCGCTATTTTTAGTATTATACATTGTTTACCATTATTTTGCCCCCGATGTTATGTTTGGCGATAGTAACCACAACGGCATTTTATCTGAAGAAGAAAAAATGCTGGCAGGCAAACTTAGGTACGTTTATTACGTTATATTGGTAACTCACATAGTATTGGCGGCAGTAGTTTTACCGCTTATATTATTAAGTTTTCAAAAAGGTTTACAAATGCAGGTACAAAAACACCGCAAATTAGTACGATGGAGTTTCCCAGTATGGCTATATGTTACCATAACAGGCGTAGTGGTTTACTTAATGATTTCGCCCTATTACCCATTTTAATTAATATGTTATGAAATTTTTTAAAACATTATCAATCACAATTTTTGCACTTATACTTTTATCGGCAACAGCCAGCCAAGCCCAATGCCCTATGTGCAAAGCCAGTGTAGAAAGTAATTTAAAAGACGGTGGAAACACAGGTAAAGGCCTTAACAGCGGCATTATGTACCTTTTAGCCGCCCCATATTTAGCTATGGCTGGCATTGGCTTTTTATGGTACAAAAAATTTAAAAAGAAAAATGTGGATTTAAGTATGAAACAGGAACGATTGAATTTGAATTAGGGGCGAGCAAAATTGCAATTAATGAATATAAACTAAGTATTAGCGCTTTATTATATTTATGCCATCGGTTACAATTATATAATGCCAATACAATATTCGACTTTAAAAGTATCCATCAATTGCTTTAATTTTTAATTCCTACTAGCTTTTTTTATTCATAAGTGCTTCCGTACCGCTTATTATTATATTTTTAACGTTAAAATTTTGTGTTTAAAACTATTTATGATTTGGGATAAACGACTTATATGATTTATGATATAATTTTTAGTTTTACCACACCTTTGCTTGCCACCAATAAAATGCCATAAATTGCTTAATTTCGGTTTTAATAAAAAACCAATAAAATTATAAAGGGGAATAAATAGGCTGTAATACACAGTTTAAATAAAATAAATCCATTTTAATCAACATGAAATTATTTTTATTAACCTTATTATTAACCTGTTTCGGCATTGCCCAAGCGCAGCAAGCTACCGATAGCGTTATGGTTATTAAAACCGTAAAAGCATCGTACTACGCCAATAAATTTGAGGGGCGTAAAACCACCAGTGGCCAACGTTACCGCCAAGCGAAACTTACCGCCGCCCATAAAACCCTGCCTTTTGGTACACTGGTAATGGTAACCAACCCCGCCAACGGTAAATTTGTAAGGGTAGTTATTAACGATAGAGGGCCATTTGGCCGAGGCCTTAGTTTGGATCTTTCTAAATCGGCGGCCAAGGCAATTGGCTTGTTTGGCAAAGGCGTGGGGATGGTAGAAATTAGCTACTGGGTATATGGTGTACCAGCCTCAAATTAGCACTTAATCAACCTCCATAAACTCAATAATGGTAAACCAAATATTTTCGCCAGCTTTAAAATTACGCATAAGGTAATCGTAGGCCGTAATTTTTGTATTTTCATAAACAAGCTCTACCTCGTATAAATTACCACCAAAACACACATTTTTTACCCTTGCGGGGATGC
>RDXP01000168.1 GCA_004292865.1 Sphingobacteriales bacterium | reverse complement strand
TTCATCACCGCCATAATATTCTCCTTCCACACCTGCATAAAGTGTTTTCAAGGTTTCTTGAATTCTGATAGCTTGTTCTCTTTGAGGATAATAGAACATAACTCTAATAGGTTTATATCCGTGATTTCGTATTACTTAAACTCTCGTATGTTCTTTTGTTATGTGGTCTCCATCAGTAGTAGCATCTCTCCATTTAACTTCAATTGCGTCATTGGCATTTAGAAAGTCAATTTCAAATGTTTTTGGTCGTTGCCCAATTGTGTTTTCTACTTTGGTTTTTATTCCATCAGGAAATTTATAATTTAAACATAAAGTTGCTGCTTCTTCGAGAAATGAACCCGCATACTTATAAAGAAATCGTCCTGTATTTTGATATTGGTCAATAAGTTGTCCTTCTTGTAAGGTAATACCCAAAACACGATAAATGAGATAATGAGCGTTGTCATCAGCTTTCATTTCTTCTGTTCGGGATTCAATTTTTCCTTTCAAGTTTGCTGAATAAACTTCGGCTAAATTCTTTATGTTTTGTATTAATTCGTCCATTCGTTTTTTGATATATCATTTGTTTCGCAAATTACGAAATTTTGTTCGGTTACAGTCGTCCTACAATGAGGCATACCTAATGTGCTATGCCTAGCTTAATGTTGAGTTAGCTTTTGGTATCATATTTTTTTTATAAGCATAGGTTTGGCATTTCGCTGTTTTTATACAGGGCTAACGCATTTAAGATTTTGGTGAATAATATTTTTATACAAAGCTTGTAAAGCGCCGCTTTGTAAATAATTATAAACTTTGCAAACAATAAAAACGCAATGTTTTGTTACTCTAAGTAGAACAAAGAGACTTAAAACACGTTTTTTTAGACTATTCACTTCGTTCGGGGTGATATTTTTTTTTCAAGAAAACGCATTTACAATTTTTAAATGCGATAGCCCTGTGTGTTTTTATATTTAAGTTTGATTTTGTGAACTAAATTTTTATATTTGCACCCTCAATAAAAAAAATAAATAATTTAAAATATGTACGCAATAGTAAATATAGCAGGCCAGCAATTTAAAGTTGCTAAAGACCAGCACCTTTTTGTACACAGGTTACAAGGAGATGAAGGCGCTATCATTGAATTTGACAACGTTTTAATGATTGAAAACAATGGTGCATTTACAGTAGGTACGCCTGCAGTGGGTGGTGCTAAGGTTTCGGCAAAAATCGTGTCTCATTTAAAAGGTGATAAAGTAATTGTTTTTCATAAAAAACGTAGAAAAGGTTACAAAAAGAAAAACGGTCATCGCCAGTTTTTTACCAAAATCATTATCGATAGTATTTCGATTTAATTAATTTGCTAACTAGTTTAAGCCTTTGGTTTAACATATAAAATATACAAAAATGGCACATAAAAAAGGAGCAGGTAGTTCTAACAACGGCAGAGAGTCGCATAGTAAACGTTTGGGTATCAAAATATTTGGTGGCCAAGCCGCTATTGCTGGTAACATTATTGTTAGACAACGTGGTACCAAACATCACCCCGAAAAAAATGTAGGTATTGGTAAAGATCATACACTTTTTGCATTAATTGCAGGCAAAGTTTCTTTCCGTAAAAAAGCCGATAACAAATCGTACGTTTCGGTTATACCTTTTGATTTTGCTGCTGCTAAAGCTGCTAAAAATGATGTAGTTGCCCAAGTTGTTGCTGAGCCAGTTGTGGTTGCACCTGTTAAAAAAGTTAAAGCTGTAGCTGAAAAAGTTGCAGCAGTTGCTGAAGCCGCTTCTGAAACAGAAGCTACTGAAGAAGTATAATATTATTTAGACAATAATGAAAGAGCTTTCCTCAAAAGGGAAAGCTTTTTTTATGTTTTTTTGTTTGATACAACATCCTTAGACTAATTTTATTCCCTAAAAAAAATTAATATATTTACAACACTTAATTTTTATGAGAGAATACAGTTTTGAATACACCGACTCAGGTTACATTATAAAATTATTTCTTGTATCATTCTTTGTTGCTATCCTAACGCTATTTATTACAGTAACTAATGCAAATATATTTGGACCAATTGTGAGTGTTACTTTATCAATGGTGGCTTCAATATTAATCTTTATTTTAAATAAGAAAAAAATTAAGAAATTTGGTGTTGCACATATTTTCATTTCTCACTCTGAGTTTAAACTAGCTGGTTTTACTGAATACATTTACTATTCAAATATTAGAACGTATCAAATTGAACGATCATCAAGCGGAGTACATTTAAAGATTAAGTTTAAAGATGGTAACGAATTCAAACTTCAAGCAAACTCAAATTTTTGTAATGACTCTCAATTTAATACCTTTTGTCAAGAGTTCGAAAAGGTAATTCAACAATATAAAACAGAAAACAATGTTGAATTGATACGAAAGCCATCAATGTTTGAGCAAGCTTGGATGTTGCCTTTTCTAATAGTATTGACACTAAGTATAATAGGATTTTTTATTCTAATATTTTCACAAGGGAAACGTATCCCCCCAGCACTGTTTACATCACTTGTGGTAACTATTCCAATGTGGTTGGGTTACTTGAAAGCAAGAAGTAAAACCAATTAAATTTTTCTAATATTGGTTATATGATTAATATTTAAAGGGGTAATAAATCATAGTTCAGACAATGAGTAATAAAGAAGAATCAACCAAATTTAATTTTAACAATAAACGATTTGCGCTACTTGAAAACTCCGAAAATGGGCAAGTAAGTTTAGAAACAATTTTTGAGTACCAACAAGACAACAATCTAGTAACTGCAGACTATTATGGTGGAAGCATAAAATACGGAAAAATCATTGCTGACTTACAGGATGACGAATTGTATATGCTTTATCAATGTTTGACAACCGACAAACAATTGAAGGCAGGAAAGGCAAAAGCCAAAATTTCACTTACAGAAAGTGGGAAAATGAAATTGAGCCTGAATTGGGAATGGCTTACAAATGGCAACGAAAAAGGCAATTCCGAATATTTAGAAATTGATTAGTCAATATGAATATATACAATAAAACCATTGAAATCATTGATTTTACAAATGATTTAAGTGAGCCAATTAAGTTACTCAACTACGAATGGCTGGAAAAATACTTTTGCATTGAAGATGACGATATACTTTCACTTTCAAACCCAAAAAAATATATCGTAGATAAAGGTGGGTTCATATATTATGCGAAATTTGGTAACAAAATAGTCGGTACAGCTTCCTTATTAAAAAGAAATGAAACAATATACGAATTGGGCAAAATGGCTGTAACAGATTCTAAAAAAGGACTTGGAATTGGCAATATGTTACTAGAACACTGTTTGTATGAAGCTAAACAGAAACAAATTAAGACACTTATTTTATACTCAAATACGACACTAAAATCAGCTTTAAACTTGTATAGAAAATTTGGGTTTAAAGAAATAGAATTGGAAAGTGGTTTTTATGAAAGAGCAAATATTAAAATGGAAAAGCACTTATAAACCCGTATTTTAAGACGTACAATCTAAGTTATCAATCAACCGTAGTTAAATCTACCGCTACCAATTTAGAAACGCCTTGTTCCACCATAGTTACGCCGTAAATAATATCGGTAAAAGCAATGGTTTTTTTGTTGTGCGATACAATAATAAACTGCGACTCGGACGAAAACTTACGAATAATGTTATTAAACTTATCAATATTGGTATCATCAAGTGGGGCATCTACCTCATCGAAAATACAAAAGGGTGCAGGTTTTAATAGATAAAGCGAAAACAGCAAGGCTATTGCGGTTAAAGTTTTTTCGCCTCCCGAAAGCTGGTTAATGGTAAGTGGGCGTTTTCCTTTGGGGCGGGCTATAATGTTAATATCTGATTCCAAAGGGTTTTCGGCATCGCTTAATAGTAAATCGCAATTATCTTCCTCGTTAAATAAAGAGCGAAAAACTTTTATAAAGTTTTCTCGCACCTGCGTAAACGATTCCATAAACTTTTCTTTTGCCGTATTATCAATTTCGGCAATGGTTTGCAATAGCGATTTTTTGGCTGTTAAAAGGTCGGTTTTTTGTTCTTCAATAAAAGTAAAACGGTCGCTAATTTCTTTGTAGGCTTCCATTGCCATTGGGTTTATAGCCCCATAATCGGCAATTTGGGTTTTTATTTTATCAATTTTAGTCTTTAGGCTATCTTCGGTTTCGTTATCGGGTATTTGGGTATCTAAAAGTTCTTCAATATCAATGCTAAACTCTAAACTAAGGCGTTCTTTTAAGCTATTGAGCTCTATTTTAAGGTTGTTTTTTTTGTCCTTTACCTCGGTTAATAAATAATTGTTGGTTTCTTTTTTTTTGCGTAAATCACTTTGCTGGGTTTCAATATCGGCAATGGTGCCACGCAGGGTATAATATGTTTTTTCGGCACTTTGTAGGCCATTTTCCATTTCGGTTTTTTGTTGATATAGGGCTAAAAGTTCATCATCTTGCAGACTAGTTTTTTTAGAAATCTCTGTAATTTCGGCTAAGGTTTTGTATAAATCGGCAGCCAGTTTATCTATTTGTTTTTTAAGGTTTTGTTGCTGGCTTAGCCTATAATCTAAATCTTTAACAATACTGTTTACTTTACTTTGTTGCTGGTAAAACTTGATATTTTTAGCGTTAAAATCGGCACTTTGTACGCTTATGGTTTCAGTTAAAGCCGTAAAAGTAGTTTGTAGTGCAAATATTTGTTGTTTAAAGGTATCGTGTTGCTGTTTTACCTCAAATAATTTAGGTTGTATATTTATTAAGTTTTCGCTAATGGCCTCAATTTTAGTTTCGATATCTAGCTTTACATTGGTACTGTTTTGTATAAAACTTTGGTATTGTTGTTGTTTGGTTTGCACCGATATTAGCTCGTTATCTAACTTGTTTTTTATGTTTTGAAGATTTGAGATTTCGGATTTTTTTGATGATGCTTTTAAATTAATAATACCGCTCGATAAATTTTTAATTTTAACTTTTAATTTTTCACTTCCATCTTCTAAACCCTTAATCTCTTTGGCTAGCATTTCTAAATTTTTGGTTCGGCCAATGCGCTTTCCTTCAAATAAACCGATTGAGCCACCCCAAAGTGTATATTTTGTTTTGTTAAATTTGCCCGATTTTCCTAAAAAAACCAAATTTTCATCAACTTTATCAATGTTTAAATGGCTTTCTAAATCATCATCAACTAAAAAAACGTGTTGTAATAAATGGGTACAAAGCTTTTTATATTTGGTATCAACCTCTAAAATATCTAATACCGAAATGGCATTTAGTGGCGTTTGCACAGTTGTATTGGTGCCTAAGTTTTGGTAATTATCTAAAATAAAAAACCCCGCTTTACCAGCCGATGCGTTGTTTAACAATTTTATGGCAGTAATAGCATCGGCATAATTATCCACTACGTAATAATTCATTAGCGGTTCTAAATAATTTTCGATGGCAATCCTATACGCTTCTTTACAAAATAAAATATCCGAAAACAGTGGAACAGGCTTTTGCCAAACCGCATTTTTTTTCAAAAAACGGATAGATTGTGGGAAGCCCTCTAAATTATCCACCAAGCTTTTGGTAAGGTTATACTCGTTTTGGCGGGCATCTAATTTTCGGGTATCGGTAGCTAAAGTATCTTTTAAAATGGTTAATTGGCTTTCGGTTTCGGTAATTTTAAAAAGCAATTCTTCCTCAAAAAGCAGGGCATTATTTAACTCGGTTTGGGTATGATTTTGTTTTTGTAAAAGCTTGGCAAGGGCGGCGTTAAAATCGTTTAGCTCTAAATTTTTAGCGTTTGCATCTTGTGTGTTTCGTAAGTTCTCGTTTAAAAGTGTGTCTTTTTGTATTTGTAAAATATCTCGTTCTTTTTCGATTTGGTAAATTTGATTTTGCAGGCTTGTATTTTGGTTGGTAAAGGCTTCTAATTCCTTTTTTTGTGCAATTTGTTGTGCTTTTAACGTATCAATATCTTGCTGTAAAAGGGCTAATTCGCCTACCTTCTCGGTCAGTAAAATCTCTTCAGTTTCTTTATCAGCACTTAAACGTTTTTGGTTGTATAAAACATGATTTAGCTGGTTTTTATCTTTTTCTAAATCCTGTTCGATACGTTTTTTTTGCTCGTTTAGGTAAGCTATTTGTTGGTCTTTAATTTTATTTTCGTGTTCGTAGGCTTTTATTTTTGCTACAAAATCGTTGGTGGCTTTTTGCTGTACGCTTAAATTTTTTTCTTCGGTTAGGTATTGTAATTTAATTTTTTGTATTAACGCATCATTTACATCTATTTGGGTGGTGGCTTGTATTATTTCGTTATTAAACTGATGTTCTTGTGTTTCTAGTTTTTGTAATGCGTTTCTAAATCCCTCGATTTTAAAAGTAGAAAATTGTATGCTAAGGTTTTTATAATTTTGTTTTAAAAGGTTGTATTTTTCGGCTTTTTTGGCTTGGTTTTCTAATACTTTTAAGTTTTTGGTAATCTCAAAAAGTAAATCATCAACCCTACTTAAATCGGCTTCGGTATCTTTTAATTTAGCAAAAGTTTGCTTTTTACGGAGCTTGTATTTTGATATTCCCGATGCTTCTTCGAACAAAGCCCTACGAGAGTTTTCTTTGTTTACGATAATTTCATCAATCATTTTTAACTCGATGATGGCATACGAATCGGAGCCAATACCCGTATCTAAAAACAAATCGGTTATATCTTTTAGCCTACATTGCACATCGTTTAGGCGGTATTCTGATTCGCCAGTGCGGTACAGCTTACGGGTAAGCGTAACTTGCGAGTAAGCCGTGGGCAATATATTTTTAGTGTTATCAAATGTAAGCGAAACCTCGGCCAGTTGTGCTGCTTTGCGGTTTTTGGTGCCATTAAAAATAATGTTTTCCATTTTTTCGCTACGTAGGGCTTTGGTGCTTTGCTCGCCAAGTACCCAGCGTATGGCATCAATAACGTTCGATTTTCCGCAACCATTAGGCCCAACAATGGCTGTTACACCTTCGTTAAAATTTACGGTTGCTTTATCGCCAAAACTTTTAAAGCCTTTTATTTCGAGTTTATTTAAGCGCATTTAGGGTTAATTACCTTTGGCTTTGGCCAAGGGCTATAAATTAATTTCGTTTTAAATTGTTTATTTTTAAATTAATACAAAATTACGTTAAGTATTTGAAGCTAAAAAACAGCAATCAATAAAGCAAAACATAAAATTATATACGGGTATTTAGGGTTATTAAATTGCTAAAAAACGCTTAGATTTATGCTGCTTGCAATTTATAAAAATAAAATATACATACCCCTTATGAGGTTAAAAAAATAATTTGTTCCATTGCTTATTCGTTTATATTGTGTGGGTAATGTTTTTATCTATAAATTATATTTGAGTTAAAGCTAATATTAACAGCAAGTTAAAGCATTTTTTACTTAATTATTGTTTATTGTATTTTAATTTAATACTGTATTACAAGCTATATTTATACTTTTGTAAAAAAATATACGTGTGGAAATTTTAAAAAGTATCTTAGATTTTATCCTTCATATTGATGTTCATTTAAGCGAAATTATTAGTAATTACAAAGTTTGGACTTACCTTATACTATTCCTTATTATTTTTGCCGAAACAGGTTTTGTAATCACTCCTTTTTTACCAGGCGATTCGTTGCTTTTTGCCGCAGGAGCTATTATAGCAAAGGGTAATACAGGTTTAGATATTTACTTATTATGTGTTTTGTTATGTATTGCAGCTATAATAGGCAATACCACCAATTATTTTTTGGGTAGTTTTTTTGGCGCTAGGGTATTTAAAGCAGGTAATAAAATATTAAAGCTAGAGTACTACGAAAAAACGAATGTTTTTTTTAGTAAGCATGGTGGTAAAGCCGTTATTTTTAGTCGTTTTATGCCTATTTTTCGTACAATTGCCCCTTTTGTAGCAGGCATTGGCAAAATGCCTTTTGGGCGTTTTACTTATTTTAATATTGTAGGTGGCCTGGCTTGGATAATTAGCTTTTTATTAATGGGATTTTTAATAGGCAACATACCTGCTGTAAAACAATATTTTACCGAATTAATTATGGTAATTATAGTTTTAACCACAGCACCAGCAATTATTGCGGCATTTAAAGCAAAAAATAGTACGAATTAATTTTCTGGTCGTCCCAT
Organism: Sphingobacteriales bacterium; assembly: GCA_004292865.1. Taxonomy (GTDB): domain Bacteria; phylum Bacteroidota; class Bacteroidia; order Sphingobacteriales; family Sphingobacteriaceae; genus Pseudopedobacter. The sequence continues at coordinate 4,389 of RDXP01000168.1, read as the reverse complement.
TACTCTACCTTTTAAATAAAGTTTTTCTTCTTCATCAATTGCTTTTTTCTCGGCAGCGGTTTGCCCTTTATAAACCAAGTTTTTCATGTTGGGTTGGCCAGCATCTACCCATGCCGAGTACCAAAAACTACCAATTTCAAAAATTGCGCTACGCATTTGTTTTTCTACCATCCCGTTAAGGGCTTTATGATAAGCTGTGGAATAATCAACTGAGTATTCTTTAATTACCTTATTGTTACGCTCGCTAAAAGTATATTTACGGTCGGTAGGGAAAGTTTTATTTAATTCTCTTTCTAGTACTAAAGTCGAATCTAGTTTAGTATAAGTGTTTTGTACAATTTTCCAAGCTTCGTTTAATGGGTTATCAATATATTTTGCTCGGCCTACAAAGTAATCGTAATTGTCTGAAAAAAGCTCGGGAAGCCTACTTTCCCAAAAAGCATGAATACCTACTTGCTTGGTTAATTGTCCGTTATAGTTTTCGGTGGTGTGTAAAGGAACGTGGGCATCGCCTACGTAATGGCCCAAATCGGCCGAATATTTTAGTATCAATGCCGAATCGCGAAGCGTAAACGCTTTTACCAATTTAAAATAAGTGCGCTGTATTTGCCAAGGAACTATGCCATAGGCATTTAGGCTATCTTCGGAGTATTTAGCAACGGCATCGTTCCATTTTTTTGGGATACTATCAAACGGCGAAACACCATAATGGTCGGCATCAAGGTAATGGCGGGGTGCTTCGAGCGAATCGGCATAACGCCGTTTATCGGCATCTACGGCATGTTCGCTAATGTAATTGATATTGCTTTTGTAAAAGCCTATTAAATTATCGGGCAGGGTAAAAACCGCTAATCTGTTAATACGTTGATGAGCAAAAAATCCCCACGAACCTAAAATAATAAGGCTAGGGATTAATAGTAAGAGTAAATATTTATTTTTAAGCATAAGCTAAATTAAGAGTTTAATGTAAATTAATTGTTAAAACAAAATAATTAAAATTTCCATTTGTATTTTAGTTATTTCGGCTTATATTTGCAATTCGTAAAAACGGCATAATCATACAGGAACAATAAGCTTAATATGGCAAATCATAAATCAACGTTAAAAAGAATTAGATCAAACGTAGCTAAACGCTTGCGTAATCGCTACCAAGCAAAAACCACTAGAACCTTTATTAAAAGGTTAAGAGCATCAGTTAGCAAAGAAGAAGGTATGGCTTTATTACCTAAAGTAACTTCGATGCTTGATCGTTTGGCTAAAAAAAATGTAATTCATAAAAACAAAGCAGCAAATAACAAATCGAAACTTACAAAATTTGTAAATTCGCTATAGTTTAAATTTATATTTTAAAACGGAGGTTGATTATAAAATCAATCTCCGTTTTTTTTTACCCAAAAAGCATATTGTAAAAAAACCTCCAAGAAATTACATCTTGGAGGTTTTTTTAGGTTTATACTTAAATTTAAGAAATGTTAAAAATTTGATTTAACTTTTTCTGTATAAATTACTTTGGTAACCTGCTCGGTTTTTACTTTGTTTATTAAACCTACTTTTTCGGCACTTTTTATGCCAATATGCGGGGCAATTACCAGCGAAACTATCGACATTAGCTTGATTAAAATATTCATTGATGGGCCCGAAGTATCTTTAAAAGGATCGCCAACGGTATCGCCTGTTACAGATGCCTTGTGTGGTTCCGATTTTTTGTAATACATTTCGCCATCAATTAAAACGCCTTTTTCGAACGATTTTTTGGCATTATCCCAAGCACCACCAGCATTTGATTGAAAAATACCCATTAACACGCCCGAAACCGTAACGCCAGCCAATAAGCCACCCAATACTTCGGGGCCAAAAGTAAAGCCTACAATAATGGGTACAATTAGTGCAATTGCTCCAGGTAGCATCATTTCGCGGATGGATGCTTCGGTAGAAATGGCTACGCATTTATCGTATTCGGGTTTGGCTTTGTATTCCATAATGCCCGGAATATCTCTAAACTGTCGCCTAACTTCTTGCACCATATCCATAGCTGCCCTACCTACGGCGGCAATACAAAGGGCAGAGAAAATGAACGGAATCATCCCACCTACAAATAAACCTGCCAAAACATCGGCTTTGTAAATGTCAATTCTATCGATACCTGCTACGCCTACAAAGGCGGCAAATAATGCCAATGAGGTTAAAGCTGCCGATGCAATGGCGAAACCTTTTCCTGTGGCGGCGGTGGTGTTACCTACGGCGTCTAGGTTATCGGTACGTTCACGCACTTCGGCGGGTAAACCGCTCATTTCGGCTATGCCACCAGCATTATCGGCAATGGGACCAAAGGCATCGATGGATAATTGCATGGCCGTGGTGGCCATCATACCTGCGGCGGCAATGGCTACACCGTAAAATCCTGCAAAGTAAAACGAACCATAAATACCTGCTGCTAATACCAAAATAGGCAATACGGTTGATTGCATACCTACCGCCAAGCCTGCAATAATATTGGTGGCGTGGCCGGTGGACGATTGTTTGATAATAGATTGTACTGGACTTTTGCCCATTGCGGTATAATATTCGGTAATTAAACTCATTAATGTGCCTACAATTAGCCCTACTATAATGGCCAAAAATACGCCTGTTTTGGTAAATGCGTGTGCGCCTTCTTTTAGCGTTCCGTTTACCATATCGCGGCTTAAATAAAATTCGCCTTCGGGTAATAACCATTTTACAGCAAAAAATGCGGCTATGGCGGTTAACACTATCGACGACCAATTGCCTATATTTAAGGCGTTTTGTACGCTATCAGTCTCTTTTTTAATTTTTACAAAACTGCAAGATACTATAGAAAGTAATAAACCCAAGCCTGCAATTAGCATAGGCAATAAAATTGGGGCAATGCCTCCAAAGTTATCGTTCGATACGATTTCTCGGCCTAAAATCATGGTAGCTAAAATGGTAGCTACATAAGAACCAAATAAATCGGCTCCCATACCCGCTACATCGCCTACGTTATCGCCCACGTTATCGGCAATGGTGGCGGGGTTGCGCACATCATCTTCAGGAATTCCTGCTTCTACTTTTCCTACTAAATCGGCTCCTACATCGGCAGCTTTGGTGTAAATTCCTCCGCCCACACGGGCAAAAAGGGCAATACTTTCGGCACCTAAACTAAAGCCAGCTAAAACTTCTAGGGCTTTTTCCATATCTTTTCCGTTTACCGATGCGCCTACTACATTAACCACATACATTTGGTAAAACACAATAAACAACGACCCTAAACCTAAAACTGCCAAGCCCGCAACGCCAATACCCATTACGCTACCTGCTGTAAACGAAACTTTTAAGGCTTGCGCCAAACTGGTACGAGCGGCTTGTGTGGTACGTACATTGGCTTTGGTGGCAATTTTCATACCCAAATAACCTGCAAATGCCGATGTAAATGCGCCTATAATAAACGATACGCCAATTAACCAGCTAGAGGTATCAACCAATGTGCCCGAGTAAACTAATAATATTGAGGTAATTACGGCAAAGTAGGATAGCACTTTCCACTCGGCTTTTAAAAATGCCATGGCACCATCGGCAATGTAGCCAGCCAGTTCGGTCATATTTTTATCGCCAGCATCTTGCTTGCTTACCCAAGCCGATTTGTACATCATTACCGCTATTCCGATTATCCCCGAAAAGGGTATGAGGTAAATTAAATTATTTTGTAAAAAATCCATACATGTATTTGGTTTTATTATTTAAAATTGGTTTTTGGTGAGAGAAAGATTTTCTCAATTGCCAAATGTAGCAGGGTAAATTAGATTTACAAAAAAAATGTGCTTTAATGTAAAATTTTATAAACTTGCTTTTGGCTGATTTGCTGGTAAAAGCTAAGCTACAAGCTATCCACGACTTAGTTTTTACGCATACGGTAGAAAATCCAATGAACCCTTTGTGATGTGGACTATTAAAAGTATCAGAAAAAAACCGAAAAGAGGGTTAAAATTAAAAATCGCTTATATTGACACGTATAAAAAATATATCAAGCTAAACGGCTAATAAACATAGGTTTTACTGTTTTACACTAAATTTATAAAGCGACATACTTTTAAATACTTCGCCGGGTTTTAATACCGTGGTAGGGAAATTGGGCTGGTTGGGCGAATTGGGGAAATGTTGGGTTTCTAAACAAAAGGCGGTTCTAAAGTCATCTTTGCTGCCGTTGGCAAATGTGTTTTTGCCTGCCATAAAATTACCGCTATAAAATTGCATCCCTGGTTCGGTAGTATAAATATCTAATAAAATACCACTTCTATCGCCATCAACGGTTGCGGCGTGGTTTAAGCCCCATTGTTTTTTTAGGCCTAGTACAAAGTTATGGTCGTAGCCATTACCGTATTTTAGTTGTTG
>RDXP01000025.1 GCA_004292865.1 Sphingobacteriales bacterium | reverse complement strand
CTGGATATATACGCAACAGGCTTTGCGTAAATTTTTGTTTTCTTTGTGATATATTTTTACCGCAAAGGAAAAACGCAAAGAACACAAAGCTGCTTGCAAGCACCATCTTAAATAAAAAAGATAAAAAAACACCTCATTATTTACCTCCGAAACTTTAATTACCTAAACCCCCATTTTTTGCAGGTGCTATTAGCGGTTCGAACCTGTTTTATATCAATATTATTTTTCACTTTCCTGCTCATCAAAATTATCAAAGTAAGTAAAGTCTTTTGTTATAATTCCGTTTTCAATTGTAAAAATGGTGCAAATAGGTAACTCAAATTTTGAACTATCAGCTGCTGTTCCACTTGAAACAAACTCTACAATAATATGCCTATTGCCCGAAGGATAAATTTGAATAACCTCGTCGTGAAGGTTTGGGAAAACCTTGTTTAATTCCGAATACTTATCTATAATCTGTTGCCTTGTTTGCTTTACTATTCCTTGTCCTAATGATGGGTCTTTAAATTCCGAAATTTCCGAATACATATTTGCCATTTTCACCCATTCGTGGTTATTAAAATGTTCAAAATACTGTTTTACTAATTTTTTATTATCTAATGCCGCCATACTTTTATTATTTTGATTGTTACAACAAATCAATGCAAATGTTGCAAAAAATAATATTAATACATGTTTCATCTTTTTGTTGTTTACAACCGTTTTATATCCAATGGTGTGTTTGCCAGGTCGTGTTAGCCTCACGGCCAATAAAGATTTAGTTGCTCCAAAAACTTTAAAAATTTTACCTACCCATACCACCAGGCATAGCACCACCCTTCATCATCTTTTGCATTTTAAGCATAGCGGCAGGGTTCGAAAACTGCTTCATCATTTTTTTCATCTCATCAAACTGTTTAATAAGTTTGTTTACCTCGGCAATATCGTTCCCACTTCCTTTTGCAATACGGTTTCTACGGCTATGGTTAATGGTATCGGGGTTTTCTCGTTCGTAAGGGGTCATCGATTTAATGATGGCTTCGATACCTTTAAAAGCATTATCATCTACTTCTACGTTTTTCATCATTTTGCCAGCACCGGGTATCATGCCCATTAAATCTTTAAGGTTACCCATTTTTTTAATTTGCTGTACTTGGCTCAAAAAATCGTTGAAATCGAATTTGTTTTTATGTATTTTCTTTTGCAGGATGGCCGCTTCTTTTTCGTCAAACTGCATTTGCGCTCGCTCTACCAGCGAAATCACATCACCCATGCCCAATATACGCGATGCCATCCTATCGGGATAAAATACATCCAAGGCATCCATTTTTTCGCCCGTACCTACAAATTTTATAGGTTTATTTACTACCGATTTTATAGATAAAGCCGCACCACCACGGGTATCGCCATCAAGTTTGGTAAGCACTACGCCCGTAAAATCTAACCTATCGTTAAAAGCTTTGGCGGTATTTACGGCATCTTGCCCCGTCATAGCATCTACCACAAATAAAATCTCCTGCGGTTTACAGGCGGCTTTAACCTCAGCAATTTCGTTCATTAAGGCATCATCTAACGATAAACGACCTGCCGTATCAATAATAATTACATTGTTGCCATTTTGCTTTCCGTGGGCAATACCCTCTAAGGCTATAGCTACGGGGTTGGTACTTTGGCGGTTTACATACACATCGGCACTTACTTGTGCGGCCAATATCTCTAACTGGTCTATTGCCGCTGGGCGATACACATCGCCAGCTACCAATAGCGGTTTTTTGTTTTTTTGCGTTTTTAAATAGTTGGCCAGTTTACCCGAGAAAGTGGTTTTACCCGCACCATTTAGTCCAGCAATTAAAATTACGGTAGGGTTTTGTTTAATATCTAAATCTTGTACTTGGCCTCCCATTAGCTGGGTAAGCTCATCGTTCATAATTTTGGTAAGTAATTGCCCAGGCGAAATAGCGGTTAATACATTTTGCCCAATCGCTTTTTGTTTTACCTCATCGGTAAATGTTTTAGCAGTTTTATAATTAACATCGGCATCTAAAAGAGCTTTGCGTATCTCTTTCATCGTTTCGGCTACGTTAATTTCGGTAATGCTACCTTGGCCTTTTAATATTTTAAACGCTCCTTCGAGCTTATCTTGCAAATTATCAAACATGTGGGTAAAAAAATTATTCTTTAAAATGCAAAGTTAAGATTATGATTGAAAAAGGTGCAAAGGATTTATGAACGGATTTTGGTTTTATACAATTTGCCAATCTATTTCTTTTATCCCATTGTTTTTTAAATAGGCATTGGTTTGGCTAAATGGCTGCGAGCCATAAAACCCTTGGTATGCCGAAAACGGTGAAGGGTGTGCCGATTTAATTATAAAGTGTTTATTTTCATCAATAAACACGGCTTTGGCTTGCGCAAATTTCCCCCATAATATAAAAACTACATTTTGTTTTTGTGCCGAAATAGTTTTAATTACTTGATTGGTAAAGTTTTCCCAGCCCGCTTTTTGGTGCGAGCCTGGCGTATTTGCCGCTACGGTTAAGGTGGCGTTTAGCATTAATACGCCCTGTTGTGCCCAATAAGTAAGGTTGCCATGGGGTGGAGTTTTAAAGCCTGCTATATCGGTGGCTAGTTCTTTATACATATTTTGTAACGATGGCGGTATGGCCACACCTTTTTGTACCGAAAACGATAAGCCATGTGCTTGCCCTTGGCCATGGTAGGGGTCTTGTCCTAAAATCACTACCTTCACTTTATGCCAAGGTGTGGTTTCAAAAGCATTAAAAATAGCGTTATTGGGCGGGTAAATAATTTTCCCTTCTTGTTTTTCCGACAGCAAAAAATTGCGTAGGTTTTGCATATATGGGGCATCAAATTCGGGTTTTAAAACCGCTAGCCACGATGCTTCTAATTTTACCGGCATATTTATTTTTCTTTTTATTGATTTGAAGCGCAATTAAACAGATATTTGCCACCACAAAATTAACAAATAACGATGCCAAATTTTATTAGAATTATTATAGGTGCTATTTTACTGGGTGCAGCAGTTACATTGTTTGTAGTATCGCACTGGGCTTGGGGCGTTTTGCTGGTATTGCTAAGTATTATTGTTTTTGTTACCTATATTTTTAACGAACGTATGCTGCTGGCACAGTGGTATTTGCGTAAAGAAAACATGGAAAAATCAGCGGCTTGCTTGGCGGGCATTAAAAATCCCGAAACCGAGTTATTTAAAGGCCAGTTGGGTTATTATAACTTATTATTAGGTTTGATAGAATCGCGTAAAGCACCCATGAAAGCCGAAAAATATTTCAAAAAAGCCTTGGCTTGCGGCCTAACCATGGACCATAACATTGCCCTAGCAAACTTAAGCTTAGCTGGTGTAGAAATGGGTAAACGCAACAAGCGTGAAGCCCTTCGGCTGATAAAAGAAGCCGAAAAAGCGGATAAAACAAAGGTTTTGGGCGAGCAAATAAAAATGATGAAAGGGCAAATGACAATGCTTGATAAAACCCAGCAAGTGCGTGGTGGCAAAGGAAGTTACCGCCAATACTAGATACTAGCCATTAACACA
>RDXP01000167.1 GCA_004292865.1 Sphingobacteriales bacterium | reverse complement strand
GTTGAGCATGTGCTTTAGCATCTCAATAATAGTATTGTTGCATTTTGGTTTTGTAACTACCCACTCAAACTGTAATATTTTTTTATGATTTATTTAAAGCCTCATTCATTTACTCCCACACCAGCCCATTATTTACACACAACCAAACTTTCCCTTTTAAAACCGTACCTAAAAATGGCGAGTTGCTTGATTTCGAAAAATTATTTTCGGCGGTATATTCCCATTCGGTATCCATATCAAACAACACTACATTTGCTTTTTGGCTTTCGCCGATGCTGGGCAGCGGTAAACCTAAAATTTTACGAGGGTTGATGGCCATTTTTTCAACAATTTGTACTGCCGATAAACCCGCTTTAATAGCCAGTGGCAAAGCAGTTTGCAGGCCTAGCATACCGTAAGCGGCGGTTTCAAACTCTACTTGTTTTAGCTCGGTTTCTTGTGGCGTGTGCTGGCTTACAATGGCATCAATGGTATTATCATTTAAGCCTGCCAGTAAAGCATCAACATCGTTTTGAGTGCGTAGCGGCGGTTTTACTTTATAATTACTATCAAAATCGTGTAAAACATCATCGGTTAAAACCAAATGGTGGGCGGCCACATCGCAGGTTATTTGTAAGCCTTTTTGCTTGGCTTGTTTAATTAATTGTACTGTATGGGCGGTGCTTATGGTGCTAAAATGAATTTTACTATCGGTGTATTGGGCTAAATAAATATTGCGGTTTACCATTAATTCTTCGGCTAGGTTGGGTATGCCTTTCATCCCCAAAAGGGTGCTGGTAATACCTTCGTTAATTTTTGCACCTGCGGCTATGGCTTTATCTTCGGCCAAAGCCAAAACTAAAGCCCCAAAACCTTTGGCGTAAAGCAAGGCCCGTTCCATTAAACCAGCATCTTGTACGGGCGTATCGCCATCGCTAAAAGCTATGGCACCGGCTTGCTGCATATCGTACATTTCGGCCATATGTTGCCCTTCTCGCTTTTGCGAAATTGTACCGATGGGGTACATATCCACCAAATTACCCTTGGCTCGGTTTAGTAAATACTGCACCTGCGCTTTGGCATCAACAGGTGGTAAAGTATTGGGCATTAGGGCTAAGCCAGTAAAGCCTCCCGCCATAGCGGCCTTGCTACCTGTTTCAAAATCTTCTTTGGTTTCTAAACCTAACTCGCCTAAGTTGGCGTTTAAATCAAAAAAACCTGGCGAAAGGTATTTGCCTTTTCCGTTTATAATTTGTGCATTGCTGCTTAGGTTTGTACCTATTTTTTGTATGCTACCATCAACCAGTAAAACGTCCGAAATTTTACCGTTAAACGGAGATGCGGGGTCTAAAATAGTGCAGCCTTGTATTAAAATATTCATCATGTTTGCTTTAATTGGCGTTGGTTAAAAAACCTAATTAACAAAATTTCGATAGCCAAAAATAGTAAAACCAAAATTAGGCATAGTTTCCAATAATTAGTGCCTAAAACCGATTGTTTTATTTGAGATTTTATACCGTCGTTGCCACTGCTTAATATATGGGCTTGGGTGTTTTTAAAAATATTTTTCAACGTATTTTCATCGTAATAGCGCATATCCGACTCGCTTCGGTTATAATTAAAAGCGGTAATGGCCAATAACGAATCGGCTTTGGTAACTTTATAAAAGTCGGGATTTTGCAGCTGGTCGGCAAAAAATAGTTGCGTACCTGCGGGGCTTTGCCTTACTTCGGGAATAATTTGGGTGTTTTTGTTGCTTATTTTCAATACATTATCGCCCATTAAGCCTTTTACAGGGATAGTAATGCTGCCATTGCTACCCAAAGTTTCGAATAATTTTTGCGCACCAAAACCCGATAAGGCCATTTTAAAAAGTACAGGTAAAAATAAAGCGTGGTTGGTGAAGTTAGAAAACTCGGCCTCGAGCGGTATGGCCGAAACATATACTTTGCCCTTTTTAATTTTATATACTGCAAGTAGGTTTTTATCGCCCCCGCCATAAATTAAAGTTTGGCGGCTGGTTTGGGTTAAATTGCTCATTTCAAAGTATTGCTGCATTTTTGGTAAATCGAGGTTGCGGGGTAATTGGTCGAAAACGTTTGCAAAAAATGGATGCTGTATATTTATTTTATCAGCGTTAAGCGGCTGGTTGTTTATAGCTGTTGGGTAATCAACGGGTAAGGTTTTTAAAAAGTTTTGGTAGCTACTTAAATCCGCCCCGAGCGGCATAAACACGGCTAAACTACCCCCATTTTGAACATATTGTTGCAGTTGTTGCGCCAGCCCGCTGGCAATAGTAGGTAAATTACTTAAAATAATAAGCTGGTAATTTTGTAAACCTGCATAGTTTATTTGGCTTTCGCTGGCATTGGTAAGGTTAAAAAAAGCATCGGTTTGGTAGGCGGTTGTAATGTTTTTGTTGGGCCTATTATTGTAAATATTTAATAGGCTCACTTGCTTTTTAACTTCAAAACTTAGCAGCAAGCTATCATCAAATACTATGGGATAATCTTTAATAGTTACCAAAACTTGCTGCCAACCAGCCGATAAGCCCGAAAAACTTAGCGTATCGGTTGCGTTTTGCCTTGCGGCGATGTTAATGTTGCCCATTGCCTTTTGTTGGCCATTAATTTTTAATTTTATGGGGATGTTTTGCGCTACCACATCCGAATGGTTTTTTAACCGAACTACCAATTTTTCTTCGATGCCTGGTTGGTGAATGGGCGATAAAAAGTATGCCGAATCTATGGATACATTTGCAATGGCATTTGCTTGTATAGGTACCAAGTTTATTTTTATATTGGCATTGGCGGTAATGTTAGGTTTTGGGTTTTGTTGCTGAAAATCGCTTAGTAAATAAATAGTTTTATTGCTGTTTGCCTCGGGCAATAAAAGGCTGCTTTGGCGGTTGATTACAGTTTGATAATCGCGATAAAAAGAAGTTATTTTAATATTATTTAGTGCTTCTAAAAACTCGGATTTTGATAAAAACCTTTGCTGTTGCCCCGTAAAATTATTGCTTAATAACTGAAACTGGGTGTTTAAATCGTAGCTATCCGTTATTTCTATGGCTCGGCGTTTTGCTTCGTCAAGCAAAGTACCTTGGCTATTTATGGCCTCCATCGAAAAAGAATTATCAATGTAAATACTTACTTTATTGCGGTTTAGCTGGTTATTGTTAGTTGCATTAGGCCAATATGGTTGTGCAAAAGCCATTACTAAAAAAAACAAAGCCAGTAAGCGTGAGGCTAAAATTAAAAGGTTTTTAAGTTTTTGGCTATGTGCTGTTTGCTGTTGTATGGCTTGTAAAAACCTAACATTAGTAAAGTAAACTTTTTTAAATTTTCTGAAATTAAATAGGTGTATAAGCACCGGAATGGCGAGTGCGAACAAGGCGAACAAAAAGTTTGGCGAGAGAAACTTCATTGAGGTGTAAATGTATGAAAATTTGTTTGGGAATTAGTGGGCAAATTGCGAGTGGTTTTTGATTGGATTTTTATCTTCCATTGGTGCATTGTGGGGAAATATTACCCTTACCAAAAAAAAGAAAAGCGGGTTTATAGCCAGTGTATTCAAATAATTAACAAAGAAAATTTTGAAAGATATTTGGCACTTACTGCACAAAAAAAGCCCTTGCAATTACTGCAAGGGCTTTTTTTTATCAAAGCAAAAACCTATCAGACTTTAATTTCAACCTCAACACCCGAAGGTAATTCTAACTTCATTAAAGCATCAACTGTTTTTGCTGATGCGCTATAAATGTCTAACAACCTTTTGTACGAACACAGTTGAAACTGCTCTCTAGCTTTTTTGTTTACGTGTGGAGAACGTAAAACGGTAAAAATTTTCTTTTCGGTAGGCAAGGGGATTGGTCCGCTTACTACTGCACCCGTAGGTTTTACTGTTTTTACAATCTTCTCGGCCGATTTATCAACCAATTTAATTAATCGTAACTACAAAATGTGTTTTTTAATTAAAATTAACTGCCTAATTAACAATATAATAAAAGAAGAAAAACCTAATATACTTATTAGAAGGCAAATAAACCTCCAATTGTAAGGATTACTAATAATATCAGTTCTGAAAATACTATTTAAAGATTTTGATAACATAAAAATATTAAATATCAATGGGATTATAAAAGTTTTCATATCTTATTTATTAAATTAGCATGATGCACCTGCACCCCCTAAACCACCAAATATAGCACCTGCAATACCACCTGCAATTGTACCAACTCCTGGAACGGCCGAACCTGCTGCCATACCTCCCAATGCACCCAAACCCGCACCACCAACTGTACCTGCAGCACATTTACCCCAACTTTCCCACCAAGTCATTCTTTTAGGTTTATTTAAAATTACTTTTGTGCCTAATTTACTTTGCGCTTCAGATGGTTTTACTAAATCATTATTCTTGCATAAAAATTGGGTAATAACTTTATATACTATTAAGCTTTTTAGTAAATAATCTTTTTCATTTGGTTCGATATTGCTTGAATAAACCTCATCAAATTTTGAATTCAAAAAAGTTAAGAATATTTCTGGCGTTTCACTTTTAAATAATTCAGATTCAATTTCATTTTCTACTTCTAAACTTAATATTTTTTTTCTGGTCTTTTTTTCAGCAGTTTGAGAATAAAATTTCTTAAATGACTCAATTTTATCATTTTTATTTTCATAAAGTTTACTAACACTTTCTAAAACAATATCTTTAGAATCAAAACTAGCTTTTTTAGCTCTTAAATCATTTGCAATATAATTTAAATTCGATGATAATTCGGTTTCAAACTTATCATATTCGTTAACATTTAAGGGTGATAAATTTTCTGTTTTATTACAGTTTGTAAAAAACAGCATTAATAATACGATTAAATAATAGTTTTTCTTTTTCATAATTTTATAGTTTAAGTTAAATTTCAATAAATCTACCCCCCCCCCCCGTTAAATCCAAATTTTAATCAAAAAACTTACTAACATTTTTTCCACAAAAAAAACCCTTACAATATTATTGCAAGGGTTTTTATATTAAAGCAAAAATCTATCAGACTTTTATTTCAACTTCTACACCCGAAGGTAATTCTAATTTCATTAAAGCATCAACTGTTTTTGCAGATGCGCTATAAATGTCTAACAACCTTTTGTACGAGCATAATTGAAACTGCTCGCGGGCTTTTTTGTTTACGTGTGGAGAACGTAAAACGGTAAAAATTTTCTTTTCGGTAGGCAAAGGAATTGGTCCGCTTACTACTGCACCCGTAGGTTTTACTGTTTTTACAATCTTCTCAGCCGATTTATCAACCAAGTTGTAATCGTACGATTTTAATTTAATTCTAATTCTTTGGCTCATTGTATTTGTTTTAAGTGTAAGCAAGGTTAGAGCTATTAGTAACCAAGCTTTTTTAATTGTTGATTATATTAGTTGTTATATGGTTAATTAATCATTATCAATTAACCATTAACAATTATTATGCGTTTGCTTTTGCACCTTTAACTTTGGCAACCACTTCTTCTTGTACACCTTTTGGTGCTGGTTCGTAATGGTCGAACTCCATGGTTGATGTTGCCCTGCCCGATGTAATGGTACGTAACTGGGTTACATAACCAAACATTTCTGAAAGTGGCACCAATGCTTTAATAACTTGTGCGCCAGCCCTAGTATCCATACCTTGTAACTGGCCACGGCGGCGGTTTAAATCGCCCATAACATCACCCATGTTTTCTTCTGGAGTTAATACCTCTATTTTCATAATAGGCTCCATTAAAACGGGTTTACATTTTGGTAAAGCCTCACGGAATGCGTTACGAGCAGCTAATTCAAATGATAAAGCATCTGAATCGACAGCGTGGAACGAACCATCAATTAAGCGTACTTTCATAGATGTTACTGGGTAACCAGCCAAAACACCGTTTGATAACGATGCTTCGAAACCTTTTTGTACCGATGGGATAAACTCACGAGGGATTGAACCACCCGAAATTTCGTTTACAAACTCTAAACCAATTTTGGTTTCATCTTCTACTGGCGAAATAATAACTTGTATATCGGCAAATTTACCACGGCCACCAGTTTGTTTTTTGTACGTTTCGCGGTGTTGTACAGTACCTGTAATGGCTTCTTTGTAAGCTACTTGTGGCGCACCTTGGTTAACTTCTACTTTAAACTCACGTTTTAACCTGTCCATCAAAATATCTAAGTGTAACTCGCCCATACCTTGTATAATGGTTTGGCCACTATCTTCATCAGTATGTACACGGAAGGTTGGGTCTTCTTCGGCTAATTTATTTAAAGCCATACCCATTTTGTCCACATCGGCCTGTGTTTTAGGCTCGATAGCTAAACCAATAACTGGGTCGGGGAAATTCATCGACTCTAATATAATTGGATTTTTTTCTTCGCAAAGTGTATCGCCTGTTTTAATATCTTTAAAACCAACTACTGCAGCAATATCGCCAGCACCCACATTAGGTATTGGATTTTGCTTGTTGGCATGCATTTGGAAAATACGAGAAATACGCTCTTTATTGCCCGAGCGTACGTTATAAACATACGAACCAGCTTCTAGGTTACCCGAGTAAACTCGTATAAAACATAAACGGCCTACAAAAGGATCTGTTGCAATTTTAAATGCTAAAGCTGCAAAAGGTTCTTTTTCATCGGGTTTACGTAAAATTTCTTCGCCTGTATCGGGATGTGTACCTACAATACCTTCTTGGTCCATTGGCGATGGCAATAATTCCATCACATAATCCAACATGGTTTGTACACCTTTGTTTTTGAACGATGAACCACATACCATAGGTACAATTGAGGCATCTAAAACAGCTTTACGTAAAGCGTCTAATATTTCTCGTTCGGTGATAGATTCTGGAGCTTCAAAAAATTTCTCCATCAAGCTCTCATCATAATCAGCAACCGATTCTAATAATTTCTCTCTCCACTCGGTAGCTTCTTCAATCAAATCATCAGGAATTGGTACTTCGGTAAAAGTCATTCCTTTATCTTCTTCGTTCCAAATAATACCTCTCCAGTTAATTAAATCAACCACACCTTTAAATTGGTCTTCGCTGCCAATAGGTATTTGTAGTGGTACAGCGTTGCTGCCTAGCATATCTTTAACTTGTTTTACCACTTTTAAGAAATCGGCACCAGCCCTATCCATTTTGTTTACAAAACCTATGCGAGATACGCTGTAATTATTGGCTAAGCGCCAGTTGGTTTCTGATTGTGGCTCAACACCATCCACAGCCGAAAATAAAAACACCAGTCCATCTAACACACGTAACGAACGGTTTACTTCAACCGTAAAATCAACGTGGCCAGGGGTATCAATAATGTTTATGTGGTAACTTTGTCCGCGGTATTTCCAATCAACCGTTGTAGCTGCCGATGTAATGGTGATACCACGTTCTTGCTCTTGTGCCATCCAATCCATTGTTGCAGCACCATCGTGTACTTCGCCAATTTTATGGCTTACGCCAGCGTAATATAAAATACGTTCGGTTGTAGTGGTTTTACCTGCATCAATGTGGGCGGCAATACCAATGTTTCTTGTAAATCTTAAATCTCTTGACATTATATTTTGGGATATTTTGTGTGATTTTTTTTAAACAATTACACCGATTATTTTTTAACAAACAATCGGTGTAATTTATAAACTATCTCATCTAATTTTTAGAACCTAAAATGAGAGAAGGCTTTGTTAGCTTCGGCCATTTTGTGGGTATCTTCTTTTTTCTTAACAGCTGCACCTTCGCCTTTAGCTGCCGAAATTATTTCGCCGGCTAATTTCTCGGTCATTGTTTTTTCGCCACGTTTGCGGCTGTAGCTTATTAACCATTTCATACCTAGGGCAATTTTACGCTCGGGTCTTACTTCGGTAGGTACCTGAAAGTTGGCACCACCCACACGGCGAGATTTTACTTCAACACCGGGCATAATATTGTTTAATGCTTTTTTAAAGGTTTCTAAACCATTTTCGGTGGTTTTAGTTTCTACCATTTCAATTGCGCCGTAAAAAATATCGTAAGCGATAGATTTTTTTCCATCGTACATCATATTGTTTACAAACCTGGTTACCATAACGTCGTTAAACTTTGGGTCAGGCAGGATAATTCTCTTTTTTGGTTTCGATTTTCTCATTGTCTTGTCCTCCGTTTAATTATTTCTTTTTCTTTGCACCGCCTTTTGTAGGGGCTGCAACTACTTGCCCTGGTTTAGGGCGTTTGGTGCCATATTTACTTCTACGTTGGTTACGACCAGCTACGCCAGCAGTATCTAATGCACCACGTACAATGTGGTAACGTACACCAGGTAAATCTTTTACCTTACCGCCACGTACCAAAACAATAGAGTGTTCTTGTAAATTGTGACCTTCGCCAGGTATATAAGCGTTAATCTCTTTACCGTTTGTTAAACGTACACGAGCAACTTTACGCATGGCCGAGTTTGGTTTTTTAGGGGTAGTAGTATATACACGTGTACATACGCCTCTTCGCTGTGGACAGCTGTCCAATGCTGGTGATTTACTCTTGTCCACCAGTGCTACTCTACCTTTCCTAACTAATTGTTGAATGGTTGGCATTTAAATAATTTATGTTTTAAAATTTATGTTTTCTCGATTGCTTTGGTTGCTACATAGCTTACCCACGCAAAAGGAATGCAAAAGTAGAATTTTTATATTGATAAACAAAGCGTTGAACTAAATATTTTTTAAGTGCTATTTTATATCCCTATTGGGAGAAATTTTAAGCGTTTAGTAAAGTTTTAGGTAAGAGGTTTTTTTATAAGTAGGAAGTCTTCTTTCTAAAAACGGAATAACATAACAAAAATGTTACTCTATTTTTTGTTGTAAGTAAAAAATAACATACAATTGTAGAATAAATAAAATCTTTAAAACCAAATAAAAATGAAAAAAAGAATCCTAACTATTGCTGGTGTATTTATTATTGCTAGCGTATTATTTTTTGCTTGTAAAAAAGAAAAAGTTGAAACTTGCGGGGCTGATTTAGTTGCTAAAGCTACTGCTTTTGAAAAAAAAGCAGCCGAGTTTGAGAAAAAGGCAGATTCTGCAACTGGAGTTACCACTGTAGAGTGTGCAGCTTTAAAAACCGAGGCCTTGGGTTTAATTGCCGAAGTTAAAGCTTGCTCACAAACTTCTTCTAATAAAATATTAATTGCTGAATTGGATGATTTAGCTGCCGAAATTAATTGTAACAAATTAGAGGCTGTAAAATAATCTATTAGCATGCCTGCCATTTTTTACTGTACAAAAAAAACGTAGTAATATATTTATATAAAAGCAGGGCTTTATCGTTCCTGCTTTTATTTATTTTATAATGTATTATATCGATTAATATTTCATTAAATAATTGATAATAAATTATTTAACTCTTTTTAAAGTACATGTAAGGGTAATCCAAATAAAGAAGTGGATTTTGTAGCAACAAAAAAAGCCTCAAAGCTGTATATTACAATGTGCTTATTTGCTAATCAACGAAATTACAATAAAAAAAGAATATGCTTCTATTAAAAACCATCAATGATAATTATCCTAAAACTGTGGTAACGATGGTCGATATTTCGTTGCCAATTAAAAACGGCTCTACAGATTGTTAAATAAAATTTAGTCGCCTACTGTAATAATAAAGGAAATCATTGTTGTTCCTTCGTTTTCGGCAAATATCGCATTGTAAATCTTTTTCAGCGTAAATGCGATAATAACCAAAATTTAAAAATTGTATAACAAAGCGATTGTAAATACAAACCGTAGATTTTGTATTTAAGGAGCAATAAACTTTCCCATTGTAGGGAAGCCTTCTATTTGTATTTTAAATCCCATAAACACTTGTGTTTTTTTACAGCTCATATAAACAACTACCCCATATCCCCTAAATTACAACAAGCCTGCGTAACAATTATAGCATTGCCTGCATTTTTTAAGTAGTTAATAATAATGGCTTCTTCGCTACCTGGTGTTAAAATTTGGTTTGCCCCAATTTCAATCTCAGCAATAGCATTAAAGTTGGCTTCCGCCGATTTTTGCTTTACCAACACATTTTTTAAAGCCACCGCCAAGCGGTTTTTTACGCTTACCGTATTGCTTACACCAAACAATACTTCGGGCTTGGTTTCTAGGCCTACATTAAAAACATATTGCTCAACCTCCTCAAAATCAATATTTTGACAGTTAATATAAAGGCAACCATCGCGTATACCAGTAACTTCGCCTACGTACCTATGCCCTTCCGATATGGATTGTACTACCACTTCTCCCCTATTGTTTTCTTCGATAATAAAAGGGGTTTTAATATAATTTTTACTATCATCTGTTTTGGGGTAGTACAAAAAATAGTTTCCTAAAAAATAGCGTTTTACAATAGTTAAACTGCTTTTTTGGTTATTAATTTCGGGTATATTAGTAAGGTTTGGTTTTTCGAGTAGCCAATTTTTCCAGTCTTTAAACGGGATTTCTAAAAAAACCAATAACACATTTATTTTAATATACTTGGCACTGCCGCCCTGCCAATAACTTTGTAAGGTTTTACCACTTATCCAATTATATATACGGTAATCGCCTAGGTTTTTTAAATAATTTATAAACCCAGTAACCGTGTTTAACCTTAGTTTAAGTAATTGCATTTCTAAATGCTGCTTGCCTATAATTAAAAAGGTTTCTATTAAATCGGGGTTTTTTATTACCTCCAAGCTAACTTTTTTGTTTATTATTTTAGCTATTGCATTAAAATGAGTTCTAGTTAAGGCATTTTTATCAATACCACAATTAATATTAGCCAATAATGGCAATATTTGTGTATTGTTTTCTATTTTATAAATTAATTTATCTAATAACATCTTAAAAAACTCTTTAATTATCACTATACATAAAATACAATCTAAATAATTTGATATTTTTAATAAAAAAATATTTTGTTTGATAAAAACACAACAAAAACACAATTTACTTATAAACTTTAAATAAAATCATCGTTTTGTTCTTATCAAATCATAAGCGTCAAACTTAAATAAAAATTTGTCTTACAATTGACCAAATTTAACAATCTATTAATCAACTATTAATTTTTTATTAAAAAAAAATATTTGACTTATATTTTAATACCTATTTCTTATTGATATTTATATTTTAAAAATATCAAATACATTTATTTATAAAATTTTAACAAATAATTAAACATATATGAATAATTTTTTACGAATTACTTTTTATGCTTCCTGCATTTTGCTTGGCATTTGTAGTACTGCATTTGCGCAAGATAAAGTTTTAAAAGGTACAGTTAAAGATGCCAAAGGCGAAACTGTTCCAGGCGCATCGGTATTACAAAAAGGTACTACCAAAGGAGCTAGTACCAATTTAGATGGCAATTTTACCATCACGCTAACTGGGCCAAACCCCGAGATAGTGATTTCCTCTATCGGCTATGCTACAAAAATTATTAAAATAGATACCGAAACCATATTAAACATTGTTTTACAAGAAAGTAGCAGTATGCTAAATGATGTGGTAGTGGTAGGTTATGGTACGCAAAAAAAATCGAGCATTACTGGGGCAATTTCCAGTATTAGTAACAAAGATTTTAAAGACCAACCAGTTGCCAACCTTGCCCAAAGCATACAAGGCAAAGTGGCGGGTATATTGGTAAGTACGCCAAGCGGTACACCTGGGGCGGGTTTATTGGTAAGTGTGCGTGGGGCAAGCAATCCATTATATGTAATTGATGGTATCCCTATGATAAGCGAAAGTAACTCATCGCTAGCTACATCTTACACTACCGATGGTACGGTAAATGGCAAAGGACAAAGTATAAGTTCGATAGCGGATATAAACCCCGACGATATACAATCAATGGAGATTTTAAAAGATGCATCGGCAGCGGCAATTTACGGTGCAAGGGCGGCAAATGGTGTAGTTTTAATTACCACCAAGCGTGGTTTAAACGGTAAAACCGAGTTTAGCTTTGATAGTTATACAGGTATGCAAAACGTATCTCGCAAAATTCCATTTTTAGATAGCCAAGGTTTTGTAGAGTTGCAGGAAGATGCCCGAGCGCAAGATTTAAGACGCTATAATCAAGACCCATTGGTTTTTGGTGCTGGTTTTGATTCTACTGTTTTAACTAACCCATTGCCTGCCAGCTGGCGCACAGGTGTAAACACCAATTGGCTGGACGAAGTTTTTAGGAGTGCGCCCATCAATAATATGCAAATATCGGCCCGTGGTGGCAGCGAAAAAACAAAGTTTTTTGTATCGGGTAATTACTTTAACCAGCAAGGTATTGTTATCGAAAATTTTTATAAACGGGCTTCTTTCCGTTTTAATTTAGAAAACAAAGTGAGCGATAGGGTAACCATTGGTACCAATTCATCGTTTACTTATGGCCGCACCCGCCGTAGTTTTAACGATAATACTTATACTGGCGTGGTTACCAATGCTATTGGCGCATCGCCTTTAATGCCAGTGTATAATCCCGATGGATCTTATTCTGAATATGGCAACTATCAAGCCAGTTGGCTAAGCGATAATCCGGTAAAATCGGCCAAAGAAATTAAAGCATTTACCAATAATTACCGCTTTTTGGGTAGT
>RDXP01000166.1 GCA_004292865.1 Sphingobacteriales bacterium | reverse complement strand
ACCGTTCTATCTAGTGCAGCATCCCAACTTACCCTTTGCAAAGGCATACTTTTGTTGTAACGCATTTGTGGGTAAAGCAACCTATCGCTACGGTCGTTAACGGTATAATGCAGGTTTAAACCCTTGCTACATAACATTCCTTTACTAGATGGGTGATTTTCGTCGCCCTCCAAAGTTACCGTTCCGTTTTTATCTTTACTTAAAAGCACACCGCAGCCAGTGCCGCAATAGCAACATACTGATGAAACGGAGTTTTTTTTATTTTTTGACATCTTTTTGGCTTCGGGCTGTTGGGCTTCGAGCTACGGGCTTCTTGTTTGGTTTGTTAGGGTAGCGGGCAGCGGGCTGTCGGGCTTCGGGCTGCGAGCTTCTTGTTTGGTTTGTTAGGGCAGCGGGCAGCGGGCTGTCGGGCTTCGGGCTGCGAGCTTCTTGTTTGGTTTGTTAGGGCAGCGGGCGGTTGGCTTTTAGGTCTTTGCCCAAAGCCCCAAGCCCGAGGCTCGTTGCTCGATAGCCCGTTGCCCGATAGCTCGTTGCCCGATAGCCCGAAGCTCGTGGCTTATTAGGGCGTTCCCCGAAAAAGGGTCGGGCTTTTCGCTGCAAGTCCTCGGCCCCCAAAAGGGCCTGTGGGCTTTCCGCTGCAATCCCTAACGCAAATTGCTGCGGGCTATCGGGCTTTGGGCTGCGAGCTTCTTGTTTGGTTTGCTATTGCTCTAAAGCTACCAGCTCGGGGCTCGAAAGCCCGTTGCCCGTGGCAATCGGCTCGTTGCCCGAAAGCCCGCTGCCCGAGGCTGGAAAGCCCGAGGCCCTAAACCGTGTTACCAACACAATCCCGGCAACGGCAATAACTACATAACCTATATATTGAAAAGCTTCTACGTAAGTAATACTTTCGGACTTGAATAAAAAACCGAACAGCATACCGCCTACATTGCCACCTGCACCTACAATACCGCTTACCATTCCTACATTTTTTTCGTTAATAAAAGGGGTGATGGCATAAGTTGTACCGTTGGCCATTTTTAAAAACAGGGCAAAACCAAGCATCGATATAATGGCCATTTCTAACGACCCTGCGTACGAAAACAGGATAATGCCTATGCCTTCGAGGGTTAATAAACCGGCCAGTAAAATGCCTTTGCCACGCATACCGTATTTGGTATTTACTTTATCGGCGGCTATGCCACCAATGGCTCGGGCAAATAAATTCATAAAGCCAAATATGCCTGCCCAAAACCCTGCCGAACCTTGCGAAAGGTTAAAATTATCTGTAAAATGTAAAGCTGCTACGCCATCAAAAGTAATTTCCATACCAAAACAAACGGCGTAAGCTAGGGCTAAACTCCACACCCGCCAATCGGCTAAAATGCGCCAATCGGTTTTGGTGGCTGCTTTTTTCTGGTAATTTATTTCATCGTAATTGCCTTGTGGTGTATCTTTTGTGTAGTTGTAATATATGTAAGCCATTACCAAAAGCATTGCGCCTGGAAAAACCATTGCATAACGCCACGCTTGCGCTGCTGTGTAACCAAAGCCCACAATTACGGCAAAAATTACGGGCATTAGCATATTGGTTACGCCGCCACCTAAATTGCCCCAACCGCCTGCAACGGCATTGGCTGTACCTTTAACTTTGGCACCAAACATTACCGAGGTGTGAAACTGGGTAATTACAAACGATGCGCCTATAACGCCAATGGCCAACCTAAACAGTAAAAAAGTTTCGTAAGTATGCGCTAAGCCTACCAACATTACAGGGAATGCACCTACCACCAATAGTGTAGTGTAGGTTTTGCGTGGCCCCCAGCTATCGCACAGTTTACCAATAAGTAAACGGGCAAATATGGTGGCCGATACGGCTGCAATAATGGTGTTGCCTACTTGTGCTTTGCTTAAACCTAAATCGGCCCGGATGGTGGGCATTAATGGTGCTAACCCAAACCAGCCAAAAAAGCACACAAAAAATGTAAGCCAGCTAATGTGGAATGTGCGCATTTGTATCCCCCTAAGGGAGAAAATTTTTAGCTTTTGTAAAGGCTGATTTTTGCTTAGGTTCATAAGTTTTTAAGTTGCACTAATTAATCGTCGATAGAGAATTTATGGAATAGCAAGGTTAGTAATTCGTCGTGAATTTTAATATATTCTGGGTCGTGGCTAATATCTTTTTTGTTTCTTGGGCGAGGTAGGTTAACATCCACAATTTTTTTGATGGTGGCTGCCGGGCCGTTATTCATTACCACTACACGGTCTGATAAAAATATGGCTTCTTCCACATCGTGGGTTACCATAACAATGGTTTTATCGCGGTTAGCTAAGTTCCAAAGTTTTAATAATTCTATTTGCATATCGCTTTTGGTTAAGGCATCTAGTGCGCCAAAAGGTTCGTCTAACAATAAAATACTTGGGCTAATGGCAAATGCCCTTGCAATTGCCACACGCTGTTTCATACCGCCCGATAGCTGGCCAGGTAGCTTGTTTTTATGGCTCATTAAATTAACCATATCTAGGTTTTTATTAACGATTTCTCGTTTTTCGGTTGCGGTTTTATCTTTCATAACCGAATCTACAGCTTCGTAAATATTTTGAAAAACGCTTAACCAAGGTAATAGCGAATAGTTTTGAAAAACGATGCCTCTATCGGGCCCTGGGCCTTTTACAATTTTATCGTTTGCGGTTACGGTACCACTGGTAGGGGCAACCATACCCGATACGGTATTCATTAGTGTTGATTTTCCACAACCCGAGTGGCCAATTAAGGTTACAATTTCGCCTCGTTTAATATCTAAACTAATATCGTTTAAGGCGTTAAAAACTCCTTTTTTGGTTTTAAAAGAAACACTTACGTTTTTTATAGCAATGGCTATTTCGGGCGTAGCTGCGGCTAATGGTTTTGTGTTTTCTATGGTTTCTAGTTCTTGCATCATATTATCGTTTTAAGAATTATATATAGTTCTGAGAGTTTCTCCATCCAACTTTGTGTTCTTTGCGCTTTTTCTTTGTGTTGTTTGCGTTTTAAAAGTTTTTACCGCAAAGGGTGCAAAGTTTTATGTAAAGGTCGCTAAACTTATCGCTTTTATACTTAGCTATTGTTTTTTCTACATTCAGCTTTGTCTTGTTTGCGTTTTAAAAGTTTTTACCGCAAAGGGTGCAAAGTTTTACGCAAAGGTCGCTAAGCTTATCGCTTTTATACTTAGCTATTGTTTTGCTCTACTTCCAGCTTTGTGTTCTTTGCGCCTTCACTTTGCGTTCTTTGCGGTTAAAAAAAAATTAAATTTTACGCAAAGGTCGCTAAGACTGTCGCTTTAATACTTAGCTAGCGTGTTGCTTTTAAAACTTTCTATTTATTTATCCCACGCAAAAGCGTTTTGTAAAGCGTTAAACATTTTATCTAAAATTACACCCACCAAACCTATAATAATGATGGCTACTAATATTTTTTCGAGCGATAATCCGTTCCAACTATCCCATACAAAAAACCCAATACCTACACCACCCGATAGCATTTCGCCAGCCACAATTACCATCCAAGCGATACCAATAGATAGGCGTAAACCTGTAATAATGTGCGGTAACGAAAAAGGGATTAAGATTTTGGTAAGATATTTCCATTTAGAAAATCCAAATGCGGTACCTACATTTTTATGGTCTTGAGGGATACTTGATACCCCAAAAGCGGTGTTAATTAACGTTGGCCAAAGCGAGGTAATGATGATAATAAATATGGTGGCACCTTCGGCAGCGTGGAAAGCCAATAAACCTAAGGGAAACCAAGCTAATGGCGAAACTGGACGTAAAATTTGTACAATTGGGTTTAGCAAACGCATCATTAATTTTGAGCTTCCCATTAATAAACCTAAAGGAATAGCGATTAAACTGCCTGCGCCAAAGCCTAAAAACACACGGTACAGCGAACTCATTAATTGGTTACCTATGCCTTTATCGTTTGGGCCACGGTCGTAAAAGGGTTCTTGCATTAACTCTTTAAAAACGGTTAAGGTAGCTTTAGGCCCAGGTATTTCGCCTTTGGTAACTTTGCTTATAAGTGCCCAAAGAACAACCAAAATAACCATACTTGCCACAAAAAACAAGGTATCGTAAATAAAATTTAAAATCGTTTCTTTTTTCATCATATTGTTTTAATAAAAAAGGCAGTTTGGGAAATCCCAAAGCTGCCTCCACAAAATTAACCTATCTTTTTGTTGCTTTTAAATAAGCTGGAATATTGCTTGGATCAAAAATTACATCGTAGTTGGTTTTAAACGCTTTCATATCTGGTTGTATAGGTACGTTCATTTCTTTGGCTACTTCGGCAAATACATCATCTAATACCACTTTATCGGCTACGGCGGCGTAATTAGGCTCGGCTTTTAGCATTCCAAACCTTACATATTGTGCCATAAACCACATAGCGTACGATTTTAAAGGTGTGTTTACTACACCGTTGTTGTAAAAACGCATACAGTTTTCTTTGTATTTTTGTACGCCTAAATCGCAACCTAAATCATTTGAACCTAATAACCTAGCCTCGATAACGGCTAACGGCGCATTTACATAATACGGTTTGGTTAACCAATTAGCGGCTTTTTTACGGTTGCCCATTACATCTAACCATTTGCAGGCTTCGATAACGGCTTTCATTACTTTCTTTAAATCGGCTCGGCTGGTTTTGGCAAAATCGGCGTTAACAACCAAAGCTTTTTCGGGGTGGTTGTTCCACAAATCTTGAGATGCAATGTGGGTAAAACCTATGCCTTGTGCTACGGCAACGCCGTTCCAAGGTTCGCCTACGCAATAGCCTTCCATATTATCAACTTTCATATTGGCCACCATTTGTGGCGGCGGAATGGTAATAATACCTACCGATTTTGGGTTGATACCCGCAGCAGCCATCCAGTAGCGTAACCAAATATCGTGTGTACCACCCGGGAAAGTCATGGCAAAAGTTACTTCTTTACGGCCTTCTACTTTTTTAACTGCGGCAGCCACTTTGTTTACTTCTTTAAAGCCTACTAAGCCACAAAAATCTTTAGATAAGGTTATGCCTTGGCCATTGTTGTTAAGCGTCATGGCAATTTTCATTTCGGAACCTGGCTTACCGCCAATGCCTGTATAAACCGAGAAAGGCATTGAGTAAAGGCAATGTGCGCCATCTAACTCGCCATTTAGCACTTTATCTCTAATATTTGCCCACGATGATTCTTTAGAAAGTTCCACATCTACACCGTATTTGGCAAATAAACCTAATTCTTTGGCTACTACTAAAGGCGCACAATCGGTTAGTGGTATAAAACCTAATTTAATTTTTTTGCCTTGTGCCAAGCTTACAGAAGTAAAGCTTGCTAATAACAGCACACTTAGGGCTGTTATTTTTGATAGTTTATAAAATCTTTTTTTCATTGTTTTTATTTTAATGGGATTGTTAAATTAGTTTTTGATAGCTACGGGTTTGGTAAAGAAAAAATCGGGTTTAATGTTTATAGAGAAGTAAGCAAACTGAGCTGTTTTTTCGAAAGGAGCAGCTAATGCTGGTGTAGTTGCCTGTCCTTTAGCATAAGTTAAGGCTTCGGTACCTTTCATTATAGAGTATCCTAAATCAACGGTTGTAAATTTGTTTAAGTTGTAGCTAAAAGTTAAATCAAGCTCGTTACCTAACTTTTTTTGTGAAGTCATAGCCATTTGGTTTGCTACTTCAAAGTAATGTAAATCAGCAGCTAAAGAGTATCTGTTAGCAGTAAATTTTGCTTTTAAATATGAATCTTTTAAACCTGCAGCAGGCGAACCTGAAGGTGCATAAAAGAAGTCCATTAAGCCCCAAAACTTGTGAGGTGTGCCATATAATGGGTCAAAACGATTGCTTTCGGTAGCTGCAACAGTTGATGTTTTGTTGCCTGATAGGTAATCGAAACCTGGACCTACCGAAAATTTACCTTTGCTATATGTTGCGGCTGCGGTAAAAGTAAATGCATCTAATTTTCTATTTTCTCTGTCTTTACCTAATTGGTGGTAATAAGCACCTGCTAAATTAATTTTACCGAAACCCGATGCATTACCTAAAGTGTGAACTACCATACCGCCATAAGTATAACGGTCAACAGATTTGTTGGTATTAAAATTACGTACATACAATTGCCCGCCTGCGCCAGCTACACTATCTAAAGTTGATTGTGAAAAATCATCATTAAAATATAAAGCAGATATTTTAGTTTGGTTAAACTTTTTGCTTAAATACACACTTACAAAGTTTTTATAATTTTGAGATGCAGCATTTGTGCCAGCAGGGTTTGCAAAATTTTGATTCCCAGCTTTTGAGCTATTTCCATTTGCCGCTAATAATGGCACCATGCCAGCAGGTACAGGCATTAAGTTTCCTGCACTGTTTTTTACATAAGCAGCAGTATTACCTGGTGTATAAACAGTATTCATTAATGTTTCGCTGTTTTGGTTAAAGGCATAACCTAAATCTAATTGCCAGCCGTGGTGCATAGCTTTTAATAATGCCATATCAAAACGGCGGCCTTGTTGTAACCAATCTAAATTTCCTATTAACCTAGAGTCGTCGTATATTAACTCTTGACGACCAATTTTAAGCGATAAATTATCAATAAATTTAGTTTTTAGCGTGGTATCGGCCATATTTAATAAGGTAATATCGGCCCAGCCTTCGTGTAGCATTAGTTTGTTGCCATCGGCAGGGCTAATGGTTGAAGCATCTTGCCCCCAAACCCTAACATCTTGCATACTTACACCAAAGGTTACCCTATCCCATTTGTAACCAAAGTTTAAACGGGTACGTTGCGAAATAAAGTTTGCAGCTTCTGCAGATTGTGGAATTAAATTGGCAAAACCATTGCGGTGTTCGCCACGTGTGCGCAACTGCCCGTTTAGTGTAAACTGAGCGTAGGTTTTGCTGGTTTGTAATGTAATTGCAAATAAAATTGCGATGGTAATAATAAGTTTAATTTTTCGATACATTTGTTTAATGTTTTAAAGTTTACGGATTTTTTTTTAGCCTGTTTACATCCATTATGGTTGCGCCCGTAATGGATTTTTTTGTTTAAGTTTAGTTTTTGTTGTATTCATAATTATTATTCTTGTTTGATGTTATAAACATAGTAAATATCATAGTGTATTTAAAATATTATAGATAAAATGATTAATTAATATGATAAAAATTATTAAAAAGCTATTTTTAATGAAAATGTTAATTTAAAAGGGATAAATATTTGGTAAATTATATTATTTGCAATAAATAAACAGATGTTTTTATAAAAAATAAGTCAAAAAATATTAAAAATACAATAAAATGCTAATGAAAAAGTGGTAAAAGCGCAATATTTTAAAAAATATAGTGAAAAGTACATTATAATTTTACAAATTACAGCCATAAATTAATAAATACACCTAATAGCTATATATAAACATAGAAATGAAAATTAGTAAAAAAGAGCACAGTACCGAAAAATGCTACATCAGCAAAAATTGTTTACCCGAATGGTTGCCCGCCATTAATGCCAATAAAAAAATATATGATGTAAAAAAGGGCGAGGTAATATTTACCGAAGGCGATGAAGTAACAGGCGTTTACTTTGTTTATGAGGGTAATATTAAGGTGCATAAAAAATGGGGTAGCGATAAAGAGTTGATTTTAAGGATAGCCGATAAAGGCAGTATTTTTGGGCACAGGGGTTTAAGTAGTAAAAGTAATATTTACCCTATATCGGCAACAGCTTTGGAAAATGCTACGGTTTGTTTTATTGATATAGATTTTTTTTACACTACGTTAAAGGTAAACCTTGATTTTGCATTTAAGCTAATGATGTTTTTTGCCGATGAATTGCAAGAATCGGAACGAAAAATGAGAAACCTAGCCCACATGACAGTTAAAGGTAGGGTGGCACAGGCTTTATTGCTTTTGCAAGAAAAATTTGGGCTAAAAGATGGCGAAATTAATATCACTTTATCTCGGCAAGACCTAGCCTCGTATGTAGGCGCAACGTATGAAACCGTTTTTAGAACAATTAATGAGCTTGTGCTTGAAAAAAGTATTTCCCTAAAAGGGAAAGGTATTAAGATAGATAATATAGATGCGCTACATCATTTAACGTTGCAGGCACCGTAAATGCCAAAGCATTTAATTAAATTTTAAAGGTTGGTAAAATCAGAGTTTCGGGTGTTAAAAAAGCACAAGCCTAAATTAATTATTTAAAAACGATAAAACAAGCGTTTAAAATTTAAACAACAGGGAGAATTATTGCTCCAAAACCTTAGGTATTTATTTGCTGGCTTTTTGTAACGGTACTATATTAAAAATGTTTTCTTAATTTTTTTTTATCTATCTGCTTGAATAATAATTTTTTACTACATAAAAAAAGTAAAATAAAATAAATTTCGCTTTAGGCCAAACTCATTTTAAAAAACTCATTTTTTAAATTAATATTACATCCAAAATAATCCAATCCCACGCAACCATAAAATGATTAATTTACAAGGCACTGGAGTAGCATTAATAACCCCATTTTTAGCAAACCTAGAAATAGATTATGCAGCCCTAGAGCGCACCATCGAACACCTTATACAAGGCAATGTAGAATATATAGTAGTACTAGGAACCACAGGCGAAACCGCTACTTTAACCCCTCAAGAAAAAGAAAGCATTTATAACTTTGTAACCCAAAAAGTAAATAACCGCATACCTTTGGTAGCAGGCTTGGGCGGTAACAATACTGCCGAAATTGTAAAACAAGTAAGCAATTTTAATATACCAGGCTATGCGGCTATACTCTCGGTATCGCCTTATTATAACAAACCCACGCAAGATGGTATTTATCAACATTATAAAGCCATAGCACAGGCTTCACTTTTGCCTATTATTTTATATAATGTCCCTGCCCGTACAGGAATGAATATTACTGCCGAAACTTCGCTTCGCTTGGCGCATGATTTCGAAAACATTATCGGTTTAAAAGAAGCATCAAGCAATTTAGAACAGATAAATAATATAGCGGCTAATAAACCAAAAAGTTTTCAGCTTATATCGGGCGACGACCCCGTAACCTTACCCATGATAGCCTTAGGTGCCGTAGGTATAATTTCGGTAATAGCTAATGCCATACCTGCACAGTTTTCTAAAATGGTACGCACCTGCTTGGCTGGTAAATTTACCGAAGCACAACCAGCACATTTTAGGTTTTTAGAATTTACACGCTTGTGCTTTGCCGATGGTAACCCCGCAGGCGTAAAAGCCGCCATGCAGCATCTAAACCTTTGTAATGATTATTTACGTTTACCATTGGTTAATGTTACCCAGCCCACACGTGAAAAATTATTGGTTGAACTTAATAAATTTAAAAACGTTTAATAACCTGAGTTCTATTATTAAACCATTGTTTTTTATAGTTTTAATTATGATTTTGGCGTTTTAACACGCTGTCCGCTATATCTTTTTATTTATTGCCCCCTCCCCCTAGCCCCCAAAGGGGGAAATTGGGGGCAATAAATAAAAAGGATGCCGCTACCATCGTTAACGCTCTAAAATCGTAAATAAAATTGATTTACAGCAAATTACACTAAAGTTTAATCATCTAACTCAGGCTAAAAAATATTTGAACAAAAAAAGGAGTACGTTTCCGTACTCCTTTTTTTTACAAACCCTAAATCTAAATTTTATTATTTTACAGCCTCAATAACGGCTTTAAAAGCTTCTGGATGATTCATTGCTAAATCGGCCAATACTTTACGGTTTAAACCAATGTTTTTGGCCGTTACTTTACCAATAAATTGGCTGTACGAAATACCGTATTGGCGAGTAGCTGCATTGATACGTTGTATCCATAACGAGCGAAATTCGCGTTTTTTTACTCTTCTATCTCTAAAGGCATATTGTAAACCTTTTTCAACGGTGTTTTTAGCAACGGTATAAACCTTGCTTCTGGATCCCCAATAGCCTTTGGCCATATTTAGGATTTTTTTTCTTCTTCTTCTCGACGCTACTGCGTTAACCGAACGTGGCATAGTAATTAAGTTTTTGGCATACGGTGTTCTTATTTAAAAGAAACTTATAACCGGATACCTGGTTAAAAAAATTTGTTATTTTCCAATGCAAAGCATACGCTTTACATTGCCCATATCACCATCCGATACGTAACTAGTTTTAGTTAAGTTACGTTTTTGTTTGGTGGTTTTTTTGGTAAGAATATGGCTTTTATAAGCACTTTTTCTTGCAATTTTACCGGTTCCAGTAAGCGAAAAACGCTTTTTTGCACTGGAATTGGTTTTCATTTTTGGCATAAAATTGATTTTAAATTACCTGTTATTTATTTTTTTAATGATTTAGGTGCTACTGTTAAAAACATTCGTTTACCTTCTAATTTAGGTAGTAATTCTACTTTACCTACATCTTCTAAAGCTTGGGCAAATTTTAACAATAAAATTTCTCCTTGCTCTTTGTAAACAATTGCCCGGCCTTTAAAGTGAACGTAAGCCCTCACTTTTTCGCCAGCTTCTAAAAAGGCTACGGCGTGTTTTAGTTTAAACTGAAAATCGTGGTCGCTGGTATTAGGGCCAAATCGTATTTCCTTAATTACCGTTTGCTTAGCGTTCGATTTTATTTCCTTTAGCTTTTTCTTTTGTTCGTAAACAAATTTGTTATAATCAACAATTTTACAAACAGGCGGTACAGCATTAGGCGAAATTTCTACCAAATCCAAATCCATTTCAATAGCCATTTCTAAGGCTTTTTCTATGGGATAAATCCCCTGCTCAACATCTTCCCCAACAACTCTAACTTCCTTAGCTCTAATACGCTTATTGATATTGTGCAGTGGTTCGGTAACTCTTCTTGCTCTATTCGGGTTTAATTTTGGTCTGATAATAATCCTCCAGTTCTAATTACTAATTTTTATTTCTTGCTCTAAATGATTTGCAAACGCATCAATCGTCATTTCTCCTATATCTCCTTCACTATGTTTTCTAACAGAAACAATGCCGCTTAGCATTTCTTTTTCCCCTATAACTATCATATAAGGTATTTTTTTGATTTCTGCATCTCTAATTTTACGGCCAATTTTCTCGTCTCTCAAATCAATAAGCCCGCAAATATCGTTATTATTTAATGAATCTAAAACACTTTTTGCATATTCTTCATACTTTTCTGAAATTGGCAATACAATAAATTGTTCGGGCATTAACCAAAGCGGAAAATTACCTGCACAATGCTCAATCAAAACTGCCACAAAACGCTCTAGCGAACCAAAAGGTGCTCTATGTATCATCACTGGGCGGTGTTTTAAATTATCGCTGCCTGTATATTCAAGTTCAAAACGTTCGGGCAGGTTATAATCAACCTGTATGGTACCTAATTGCCATTTACGCCCCAAGGCATCTTTAACCATAAAATCTAATTTAGGGCCATAAAATGCAGCTTCGCCTAAAACGGTAACCGTGTTTAAGCCCTTTTCTTCGGCGGCTTCAATAATGGCAGTTTCAGATAGATGCCAATTTTCATCGCTACCAATATATTTTGCTTTTTTTGCTGGGTCTCTTAATGAAATTTGTGCGGTATAGTTTTCAAATCCTAAAGCTTTAAAAACATATAACACTAAATCAATTACTTTTTTAAACTCATCTTTTACTTGGTCGGGGCGGCAAAAAATATGTGCATCGTCCTGCGTAAAACCACGTACACGGGTAAGGCCGTGTAATTCGCCACTTTGCTCGTAACGGTAAACGGTACCAAACTCGGCCAATCTTATCGGTAAATCTTTGTACGACCGTGGTTTAAATTTATAAATTTCGCAGTGGTGTGGGCAGTTCATTGGTTTTAAAAAAAACTCTTCGCCCTCTTGCGGTGTTTTTATCGGCTGAAAAGCATCGGCACCATATTTTTCGTAATGGCCCGATGTGATATACAAATTTTTATGCCCAATATGTGGCGTAATCACTTGTTCGTAACCTGCTTTTTGTTGTGCTTTTTGTAAAAACGATACCAATCGCTCTCGCAAAGCCGTTCCTTTGGGTAACCAAAGCGGTAAGCCCATACCCACTTTATCCGAAAACGTAAACAATTCCAGCTCTTTACCCAACTTGCGGTGGTCGCGTTTTTTGGCTTCCTCTATCATCAGTAAATACTCGGTAAGTTCGCTTTGTTTAGGGAAAGTTACGCCATAAATACGGGTTAGTTGTTTTTTAGTTTCATCGCCACGCCAATACGCACCCGCAATATTGGTTAGCTTAACCGCTTTTATAAAACTGGTATTGGGTATGTGCGGGCCTCGGCATAAATCGGTAAAGTTGCCTTGCTGGTAAAAAGTTATGCTGCCATCAGGCAAGTCTTTAATTAAATCCAACTTATACTCATCCCCTTTAAGGGTAAAATAATTTATGGCATGGGCTTTTGTTACCGCTGTTCGGGTAAATTCGGCTTTGGCTCTTGCCAATTCTAAGTATTTATCTTCAATACGTTTAAAATCGTCGGACGATATTTCGTGGTCGCCAAAATCAACATCGTAATAAAAACCAGTTTCAATAGCTGGACCAATACCAAATTTAGTGCCTGGATATAAGGCTTCTAATGCTTCGGCCAATACATGTGCCGATGAATGCCAAAAAGTAGCTTTTCCGCCAGCATCATTCCACGTAAGTAATTTAACAATGGCATCGGCGGTAATTGGGCGGTTGCTATCCCAAGTTTGGCCATCAACTTCGGCAGCCAACACATTGCGGGCCAAGCCTTCGGATATTGATAAAGCGATTTTGT
The DNA here is from genome assembly GCA_004292865.1 of Sphingobacteriales bacterium. GTDB lineage: Bacteria > Bacteroidota > Bacteroidia > Sphingobacteriales > Sphingobacteriaceae > Pseudopedobacter. Next base: position 103 of record RDXP01000166.1, on the reverse strand, counting down.
GTGCAGTAATTCCCTGTTCAAATTCTTTTATCGAACCATCGGGAAGGGTAATTTTAATCATTTACAAATATGATTTTTTTTTATGGGGTTTTAAAATTAGAGG
>RDXP01000165.1 GCA_004292865.1 Sphingobacteriales bacterium | reverse complement strand
TATGACGTATAAAATAACCTTAAAGAAAAGGGTTTTGAAGGCTCTCTAGAGAGTAAACGAGCCTTATTACTCCAATATTAGGGCAGCCATATACGCCTTAGGCAACAACCCTCGGCCCAAAGGTTACATTAAACTTAAAGGCAGAAATTTTACCGAATTAGGGTAGCCGATTACCGCATCATCTACGATATATCCGATAACATCCTCCTGATTGATGTGGTTGACCTCGGGCACAGAAAAGATATTTGCGAGTAATCGGGGTATTTTTTGGTAAACCCTCTTTTATTTCCCAATCCAGATTAAGCTGTGCTAAATCTTACGAGCAAACAGTTTCTTTTCTATGCAAAGTTTAAAACTTTGCTTATCTAACTCTCAAATTGACGCTGAAATAGCTTAACAATGCGAGAGCGGGGGGTTATACGTGGTTCGTGGGGACACGAACCAAGGCTGAAGAATCTCGAAAGAGTTCGTGACATCAATATGCAAACGGTTTTTTTCTAAAGACGATGCAAAGTAATAAGAAACAATGCTTTTATAAAATTTAGGTAGGTTTGTAGGGCAGTTGTTCTAAAACTTTTTATAGGGAAAATGGCGCCCTATTGGGGGAAACTCGAAGAGCGGTTTCGAGGTTACAAACCTCGAAGAGCGGGTTATTTGCGATAAAATGTTTTTCCTATATTATATTTCACATTACCACCGTTAATGATTTTATCCGAATTATCAAACAAATGGGTTTCTATAAATACTTCATAATTACCTAATGTAGGAAAAGCATTTGATACTACTACTAAGTTATCTTTAATTTTTAAATCCTTGTATATTGTGTTGTTTATTTTAACTATTACATCTAATTTTGTGGTCGGAGGTGTTGACACGTTTATATACAAATCTTGAATTTTGGAAAGTCTGTTTTTTTTGTAGGAATCAAAATTAAATAAGATTAATGAATTGTCTTCTTTATTAATAGAATAAGTATCCCCACACACAGCTGGACCGTTTGATTTAATAATATTACCTGATTTATTGAAATTAAAAGTAGAGAAACAATTACCGTAAACATCATATGCCATATAAAGATCTAATATACCATCTTCAGTATACCACATTGAACTGCCTATTAATTTTCCATTTTTAAAATTTGAACTGGATTTAAGTTGGCCATTTTCATAATATTGATATTGTTTACCAGTTTGTTTATTTTTTAAATAGTGAATACTATAGTTTATTTTTCCACTTTTATAATATATAGTAACCCAACCATTTACAACCCCATTTATGTAATTTAATTTCTCTAACAATATACCATCTTGATATTTCAAAATTTCACCTTGTAGTTGTTGTTTCGAGTTGTAATTAGTTACAAAACCACTTTTTCCAAAAATAATTAAATAAGTTTTATGTAGATTATTTACATTCAACAATAAAATAAGTAGCACCAATAACGTAAACGCTATAATTTTCAATATTTTTTTGTAAGTCATTTTTGATTATGATAATAATTATATTGCCAAGCAGGTATAGTTGTCCAACCACTAAAGTTATTGCTGTTCCTTTTAGTTGCATCAGTACTGTTTAAGGTATCATTTCGTATAGGATCAACGTAGTATTTTGTATCGGGATGAACATTAGTATTGCTTTCAGCGATTTTTATAGATATTTCTTTCACATCTAAAGTAACAAGATTATAACTATACAGACCCTTATTTACTAAATCGACTGCATCCCCAGGTTGACTTGCAAGTTCAAAAAAATCTGTATAATCACCACCAAATGTTATGTGTTTGGTGGCAATAGCGTTTAATTTATTTTCATTTGAAGAGTGGGGAATACCTGTATTTGCATAATATCTCTCTCCACCAGGTTGTGTATCATTATTATTGTATAAGTGTGTTATCCAGTAATCTCCTCTTGATAAAGATTGTGAAATGTATTTTAAAGCATCATTACTAAAATTAACAAAATTATGATAACTGGTACGGACAGCTGTAACAACAACTGAACTCATTTGAATTGGATTTGCTGGAGACCCTACTGGCGCAGGTTTTTCCGGCCCACCACCTTTGTCAAACCCCCCATCTGGATCCACCCTACTCACCGGATTATTCCCCATCCCTACATACGGAGAATAATATTGTGCGTTAGGGTCTGTGCTTAAAAACCTCTGTACACTTTTACGCTCCGCTAAAGTTTTGCTATACACAACCTTTAAAGGATTTTTTGCTTCGTAATCTATCAGTTTTAATGCGCCCATTTTCTGCTGGGCAATGTACTTATTTTAAAGGTTTCGTTCATTTTTTTTCAATTGATTTTTTCAATTGAAAAAAAAAGTCCAATTCCTTTGCAATGGCTTTTCAAGGCTCGTTTTTTGGGATGGATGCCTTGCAACTGGGTTATCTTAGGTTTAATGAATTTATAATGATATATGTGTGTTTGTTAATTGTTTATATGTGGTTCGTAGAGGATACGAACCAAGGCTAAGGGAAGCCCTAACCTCATCTTTTATACAACATAATTTAACTTTACAATAATTTTAATAAAATTTTACAAGCCTTTTTGTGGGTTATTTGTGTGGATATTGATAAAAATAAATAGTATAAAATCCCCCTATATACCACCAAAAAATTTACCTATTTTACTATCTTTGCGCCTTTAAAAATAAAACCCCGCAATGAGTAATACCGTAAAAATCAAAAATGCTTTAATATCTGTTTATTATAAAGATAAGCTCGAAAGCCTAATACAAACTTTAAATAAACAGGGTGTAAACATTTACTCCACAGGTGGTACGCAAAAATTTATAAACGATTTAGGTATAAATGTAATTGCGGTAGAAGATTTAACCAGCTATCCTTCTATTTTAGGTGGCAGGGTTAAAACACTGCATCCCAAGGTTTTTGGTGGGATATTAAACCGTAGAGATAATGAGGGCGATAAACAACAAATTGCCGAATACGAAATACCAGAAATAGATTTGGTAATTGTAGATTTATACCCATTTGAAGAAACCCTGCAAGATAAAACCTCCACCGAAGCCGATATTATCGAAAAAATAGATATTGGCGGCATATCGCTGATTAGGGCAGCAGCCAAAAACTTTAACGATGTGGTTATTATCTCATCAAAACAAGATTATAGCACATTAAATGATATGTTAATAGCTCAAAATGGCGAAACCACTTTGGCGCAACGTAAAGCGTTTGCAAAAAATGCTTTCAATGTATCATCTCATTACGATGCGGCGATTTTTAATTATTTTAATAGCAATGCCAACGAACCAATTTTTAAACAAAGCATACAACAACACAGCGTATTGCGCTACGGCGAAAATCCACACCAAAAAGGTATTTTTTATGGCGATTTAGATGCCTTGTTTACCAAGCTAAATGGTAAAGAATTATCGTATAATAACTTGGTAGATGTAGATGCCGCCGTAGCTTTAATCGACGAATTTACCGAACCTACTTTTGCCATTTTAAAACATACCAACGCTTGTGGTATAGCAAGTGCGGCACACTTATTTGATGCTTGGAACAAGGCTTTGGCTTGCGACCCTGTATCGGCATTTGGTGGCGTATTAATTTGCAATGGCGAGGTTGATACGCCCACCGCTACCGAAATTAGTAACTTATTTTTCGAGGTTTTAATAGCACCCAGCTACTCGGCGCAAGCTATAGAAATATTATCGGCCAAAAAAAACCGTATTATCCTGCTAAGAAAAGAAACTCCTTTACCTTTAAAACAATTTAAAACTTTGCTAAATGGTGTAATAGAGCAAGATAAAGACAATACCGTTGAAGGTATAGATTTAATGAAAACCGTTACCCATGCTACCCCAAACCAAAACGAACTACACGATTTACACTTTGCCAATAAAGTGGTAAAACACACCAAATCAAACACCATAGTATTTGTAAAAAATAGCCAATTAATGGCAAGCGGTGTAGGGCAAACCTCAAGGGTAGATAGTTTAAGGCAGGCCATAATAAAAGCCGATAGTTTTGGTTTTAGTTTAAAAGGTGCAGTGATGGCTTCGGATGCGTTTTTTCCGTTTCCGGATTGTGTGGAGCTTGCCGCCGAAGCTGGCATTACGGCAGTTTTGCAACCAGGCGGTTCTATAAAAGACCAAGATTCGATTAACATGGCCAACCAAAAAGGGCTTGCAATGGTGCTTACAGGGGTTAGGCACTTTAAACACTAAAATTTATAAAAAATTAGTTATCAAAGGCAAAATTAGATTAGCATTAAGCAGTTTTTTTTGCAAACTTTACAATCTTAAAAAAAAATAATTTAATGGGTTTATTCAACTGGTTTACACAAGAAATAGCTATAGATTTAGGTACCGCAAATACCCTTATTATACACAATGATAAAGTAGTGGTAGATGAACCCTCGATTGTAGCCATAGACCGTACCACCAATAAAGTAATTGCAATAGGTAAGCAAGCCATGCAAATGGAAGGCAAAACCCACGATAATATTAAAACTGTAAGGCCGCTTAAAGATGGTGTAATAGCCGATTTTAACGCTGCCGAACACATGATACGTGGTATGATAAAAATGATAAACGGCGGCAAAGGCTGGTTTTTCCCTAACCTGCGTATGGTAATATGCATACCATCGGGCATTACCGAGGTAGAGAAAAGAGCCGTAAGGCAATCGGCCGAAATAGCGGGTGCCAAAGATGTTTACCTAATACACGAACCTATGGCCGCAGCCGTGGGCATAGGTATTGATGTGGAAGAACCTATGGGCAATATGATTATTGATATAGGTGGTGGAACTACCGAAATTGCGGTTATTGCCCTTTCGGGGATTGTGTGCGACCAATCGATACGGGTAGCTGGCGATAATTTTGATTCGGATATTGTAAATTACATACGCCGCCAACACAATATTATGATAGGCGACCGTACCGCCGAGCGTATAAAAATTGAAGTAGGCTCGGCCCTGCCCGAACTGCAAGACCCACCTGCCGATTTTGCCGTTCAAGGCCGAGATTTGATGACAGGCGTACCCAAACAAATTACCGTTTCGTACACCGAAATAGCTCAATGTTTAGATAAATCCATCTCCAAAATTGAAGAAGCAATTTTAAAAGCATTGGAAATTACCCCGCCCGAACTTTCAGCCGATATTTACCAAACGGGTATTTACCTTACAGGTGGTGGTGCATTGCTGCGAGGGTTAGATAAACGTATAAATGCCAAAACAAAACTACCTGTACACATTGCCGACGATCCTTTGCGGGCCGTAGTACGTGGTACAGGTATATCATTAAAAAATTTAGATAACTTTAAATTTTTGATGCAAGAAGGTCGTTAAAACAGTAAAAAACAAAATTTATAGCATACAGTAATGAACAATCTATGGCGTTTCATAAATAAATACAGCGCCCTATTTTTGTTTACTATATTTTTTATTTTCTCGCTTGTACTTATTATTAGAAATAACGATTTTCAACGGGTAAGCACCCTTAATACCTCCAATGAATGGGTAGGTAAATTTTATACCCAAGTAAATAACGTAACTAAATACATACAGCTTGATGTTATAAACAAACAATTGGTGGCCGAAAACACGCTATTACGAAACCAATTAAAAAGCTCCTATTTTGATGATAGCCTTATTACAAACACTGTAAACGACACCATTAACCGTGTACAATATGAATATATAGGTGCCGAGGTAATTAACAAATCGGTAAATGCCCGTAATAATTATATAACCATAAACCGAGGTAGCAAACATGGTATAAAAAAAGGAATGGGCGTTATTTGTGCTACAGGTGTGGTGGGTATTGTATGGAATGTTTCGCCCGATTTTGCTTCCATACAATCGGTTTTACACGAAGACACCAAAATTACCTCATCCATAGCGGGTACGCCTTATTTTGGGCCATTACTATGGGATGGCGAAAATCCACTTACGGCTACATTGGCCGATATCCCCAACCAAATTAACCTAAAAAAAGGAACAAAAATAAGTACTTCGGGGCTTAGCGTAACGTTTCCCAAAGGTATAGCCGTGGGCAAAGTATTAAAAGCGGGCGTTAAAGGTGGTGGTAGTTTTTTAAATATTTCGGTACAGTTGGCTACCAATTTTTATGCCTTGCAATATGTGTATGTGATAAAAAATATATTTGCCAATGAGCAGCAAAATCTCGAAAACCTAAATAAAAAATCTACTGATGAATAAAACTATCGTTTATAACTTTTTAAGGTTTTTTTTACTCGTATTAATACAAGTAGTACTACTCAAAAATATAATTATTTATAACCTTAATATCCCTTTTTTATACATCTTATTTATTTTTTTATTGCCCTTTAAAACACCAAAGTGGTTATTGTTTTTACTATCGTTTTTAATAGGTTTATTGGTTGATGTGTTTAGTAATACGCTAGGTTTACATGCCGCCGCCTGTACCATTATTGCTTTTCTTAGGATTTTGTATATCAGTGTAACTGTTCAAAGCGATAGCCAAGAAACCGAAACAACGCCCAATTTAAGTACCATGGGTTTTAGATGGTTTTTCTTTTACGCATTACTGCTTACATTTGCCCATCATTTTTGCTTGTATATGTTTGAAGTTTTTGACGTTACTGCGGCTTTTAATTTATTTAGTAAAGCACTTTTAACCACGGGCTTCACCTTATTTTTAGTTTTTGTTACTGAGTTATTATTTTATAAAAAAGCAAGGTAATGGATAGTTTTTTTAGCCGAAAATATGTAATACAAGCCATTTTTATTGCCATTACACTTACGCTATTGTTGCGTATTTTTTATATCCAAGTAATGGACGATCAATATTTACTATCGGCCAATAACAACGTATTAAGGCGTTTAATTATTTACCCCGCTAGGGGAATTATTTTAGACCGTAACCTTAAAGTGCTGGCACAAAACGAGCCAGTGTATGATTTGATGGTAATACCAGGGCAGGTTGCACCATTTGATACGCTGGCCTTTTGCAATTTAATAGGCATCCCCAAACTAGCGTTTTATAGGCAATTTATAAAAGCCCAAAAATACTCGCTTTACAGGGCTTCGGTATTCGAAAAACAGCTATCCGCTAAAACATCGGCTGCCTTGCAAGAACGGTTATTTGAATACCCAGGTTTTTATGTGCAAAACCGTTCGGTAAGGTATTACCCCGATAGTACAGCTGCCCAGTTTTTGGGCTATATAGGCGAGGTGAACGATAGGGAAATAGAAAAATCAGCCTCGTTTTATAATAAAGGGGATTATATTGGTAAATCGGGCATCGAAAAATCGTACGAAGATTTATTACGAGGCCAACGTGGTGTACGTAATATTATGGTGGATGTACACAACCGAGAAAAAGGTCGTTTTTTTGAAGGTAAGTACGATACCCTGGCCGTATCGGGCGATAACCTTATTGCATCGTTAGATAAACGCATACAGCTATTGGGCGAGCAATTAATGCGCAATAAAATTGGGAGCATTGTAGCTATTGAGCCCGAAACAGGCGAAATACTGGCCTTTGTAAGTAGCCCTGGCTACGACCCTAATATGATGGTAGGCCGCCAACGTGGCAATAATTATATGAAACTATTGGATGATAGTAATAAGCCCATGTTTATACGCCCCACACAAGCCGAATACCCACCGGGTTCTATTTTTAAAGTAATTAATGCCTTGGTAGCGCAACAGTTTCAAGCTATTGATTACAATACCATATACAGTTGCCCAGGCGGGTACCGCTATGGCTACCGTGGTTTTATGAAATGTACCCATGTGCATGGCAGTTTAAATTTAATAGGCGCAATACAAGAATCTTGCAACACTTATTTTGGTTATACGTATGCCAAAATGGTTGATAAATCGGGCTTACGCCCCATAAATGGTTTCCGCAAATGGCGTGAGGCTGTAAGTAAATTTGGTATAGGTAGCAAGCTAGATATTGATTTACCCGGCGAACGTAAAGGATTATTACCCACTGCCGAATTATATACCAAACGCTGGAAAAGTGAAAGATGGGGCTCGGGTTTTAATATTTCATTAAGCATAGGCCAAGGCGAGCTAGGTATTACCCCATTACAAATGGCCAATGTGGTAGCTATTGTAGCTAACCGTGGTTTTTATTATAAGCCACATTTAATAAAAGCCATTGGGGCTAAAAAAATTATCCGCCCCGAGTTTACTAAAAAAAACTATGTAGGGATAGATACGCAATACTTTTCGCCTGTAATAGAAGGCATGAGCCGTGTAGTAAAACAAGGTACAGCCTATTACTCGAAAATAAATGATATTGAAATGTGTGGAAAAACAGGAACTGTACAAAACCCGCATGGCGAAAACCACTCGGTATTTTTTGCCTTTGCCCCACGTAATAATCCTAAAATAGCTATTGCCGTGGTAGTGGAAAATGCGGGTTATGGTGCCACGTGGTCGGCTCCTATTGCCAGTTTATTGGTCGAAAAATATTTAAAAGACAGCATATCGCGGCCTAAATATTATACCGATAGGTTGCTTAACGCAAATTTATTGCCTAAAAAACCTATCCCCTTGATAAGTAAAAGGGTTAGAGATTCGTTACGTTTGGTATTTACAAAAGATAGCTTAAAAAAACTACCTCAAACCAAAAACAGTAATGCAAAACCAAAAGATACGCTAAAAAGAAATCTCACCATAAAAACACCAAAAAAATTATTAGATACATTGCGTAAAAACATCCCACAAAAAAACTTAAAAAAAGAAAAAGATACCCTCAAAAAATATATCTCAACAAAAAAACCTAAAACGATAGCCGATACTTTAACAAAAAATAAGCCATTACTTAAATTACAAAAATGATAAACCAACGCAGTTTTTTTTTTAATGTAGATTGGATAAGTATTATGTTGTTCATCTCGCTTATCGCTATCGGGTGGTTTAGTATTTACGCCGCTGTATATAACGAAAATGCTATGTATATGATAGATTTTGGCACTAATTCGGGCAAGCAATTGCTATTTATTATGGTTGCTATAATAATAGGTGTGGTAATTTTACTGCTCGATTCTAAGTTTTTTTATGTGCTATCGCCTGTTTTTTATGGTGTTACCATTTTGTTATTGGTGGCCGTGTTACTTGTAGGGCGTAATGTGGGGGGTAACCAAGCCTGGATACCCATTGGTAGCTTTAGGTTACAACCATCGGAGTTTGCCAAATGGGCTACAAGCTTATTACTGGCTAGGTATATCAGTTCGTTAACAGGTAAGTTAAACGATTTTAGTAATGTGTTACCTGCTGCGGCAATCCTATTTTTTCCCATGTTTTTAATTATGCTACAGCCCGATACAGGCTCGGCATTGGTATTTGTGGCATTAATATTTGTGCTATACCGAGAAGGTTTATCTCCTTATTTTTTATTTGCAGGATTTATGATGGTGGTATTGTTTATAGGTACTTTATTATTTACTAAAATAATAATAATTGCAGCTATAAGCATCGTTACGGCTTGTATTATTTATTATGCTTACAAAAAAAACAAACGCATTGTAGCCACTACCATTGCTACATTTATACTTTCGTTAGTATTTATTTTGAGTGTTGATTTTGTATATAATAACGTACTGCAAGCGCACCAAAAAACCCGCATCGATTTACTTTTGGGCTTAATAAACGACCCTCGTGGGGCTGGTTACAACGTAAACCAATCTAAAATAGCCATTGGTTCGGGCGGTTTACTAGGCCGTGGTTACCTGCAAGGCACCCAAACAAAATTTAACTTTGTACCCGAGCAAAGCACCGATTTTATTTTTTGTACCATAGGCGAAGAATGGGGTTTTGCAGGTACTGCCACCGTAATTTCGCTTTACTTATTTTTAATATTACGCTTAATACATATTGCCGAAAGGCAACGTTCATCGTTTTCGCGGATATACGGTTATGCCGTGGCTTGTATAATTTTTTGCCACTTTTTTATTAATATCGGTATGACGGTAGGCCTCGTACCTGTTATCGGCATTCCCCTACCCTTCATCAGCTACGGTGGCTCATCATTAATAAGTTTTACTGTTTTGTTGTTTATTTTATTAAAATTAGATGCAAACAGAATGGGAATTATTTAATTAAGATTAATAATATAGCACCTATTTTTAACTGTAAAATGCCTTTAATATAGCCAAGCGCAATGCTTATTTAGTACCAAAAAATGCCAATAAATTAATTATTATTAGTTTACGAGGTATTAATTTTACTCTTTAATCAATTAAACCAAACATAAGATTTACGGATATTTTCTTGATGCTTTTTTACAAAAAAATCAAAGCCTTAAATTTTACATTGCAAAAATTATTTTATGAATTACAAAGTCTATTTTTTATTGCTTTTTTTTATAGTTCCTTATAGTGCTCAATGTCAAAGCATTAATTTAACTACCAATTCGGTACCTTTTTTAAGAATTTCACCCGATGCCAAAGCTGGTGGTATGGGCGAAACAGGTATAGCAACCAACCCCGATGCCAATGCGTCTTTTTGGAACATTGCTAAAATACCATTTTCATCTCAAAAAACTTCGTTTTCTGTAAACTATAGCCCTTGGTTACGCTCAATAGCTAAAGATGTATCATTAAGTTCATTTTCGGGATATTATCAATTAACCAATGGCCAAGCTATTTCAACCTCATTAAGGTATTTTAACCTTGGTAATATACAATTTACTAATGCAACAGGGCAAAATTTAGAAACCTATAGCCCTCGTGAAGTTTCATTTGATTTAGGGTACTCAAAAAAATTAAGCAATGAATTAGGCTTAGGTGTAGCGTTTAGGTATATTAATTCTAATTTAACCAGCCCCTCCATTGGTGGCGAAAACTATAAAGCAGGAACAGCTTTTGCTGCAGATGTATCCTTATTTTACGATGCTAAGAATGCTGAAGGAGAAGGCTTTAATTTAGGTTTTAGTGCATCTAACTTAGGCTCTAAAATCGGATATTCAACCAATGCATCCGAAAAAGATTTTATACCAGCTAATTTAGGTATAGGTACCTCATACACAACTATTTTAGAGGGCAGCAGTAAATTAAGTTTTGCTTTAGATGTTAATAAATTATTAGTACCCGATTATAAAAGCACTGGCAACACCCAGCAAGACCAACTAGAACTGGCAAAATATAGAGGTTACGGTGTGGTAGAAAGTTGGTTTAAGCCCAATAAATCGTATAACGGCTCCTTGGGTATAGAGTATGATTATAACGATTTGCTTTTTTTAAGAACAGGTTTCTTTTACGAAAACCGAAGCCAAGGAAATCGCCAATACCTAACAACAGGTTTTGGTATAAATTACGATAAGTTTGGTTTAAATGCATCTTACATAATACCTACACAAAGTAGCATCAACAACATTAACCCCCTTGCTAATACAATTAGATTAAATTTGATATTTAATTTGGCTAAATCATCAGCACCAAAAACAGAAAATTAGTTTTTACTCTATTATCTTTTAAAATATAAAATTATGCGTTTTTTCAATAATAAATACACTTTCTTGATTAGCTTATTTTTCCTACTAGGAATAGGAATTTTATCAGCGAAAGAAATTTTTGTGTCTTCTGCAAATACCACAGAAGGTGATGGCACTTTGGCCAACCCCTACAAAACCATACAGCAAGCCGCCAATGTTGCCGTATCTGGCGATGTAATAACCATTAGGGCAGGTATTTACCGTGAAGAGGTTAAAATTATGACTAATGGGGTAACATATCAATCATTCTCGGGAGAAAAAGTAGTATTAAATGGCACCGAAATACTAAACACTTGGACAGCCGTACCAGGTGGCACAGTATATAAAACCATAATGGATTTTAATGCACCTGTAAATTACGAGCAATACCCATCTAACCAAATTTTTGTAGATCAAAAGATGATAGAATTGGTAAGATGGCCTAAACAAACATCTAATAACTTATCGATGCCTACCGATGCTATTGCCGAAAATGCGGATAGATTGCCTACAAGGACAAGTTATGGAGTGCTGACCGATTTACAGTTTGATGAGCCCGACGGCAGATGGGTAGGTGCATCTATTTACATCAACCTTTCTAATGGTTCATTAGACGGGCAAGGCTGGACAGGCATAGTTATTGCCACCGACAGAGTTAAAAAAACCATCACTTACGATTTTAGAGCACCCGTTAGGCTAGGTAATCAACCTTGGACAGTAAGGGCAGGTACCGAATATTACTTGTTTAACCCTAAAAAAGAAGCAATAAATGCAACTGGTGGAATAAATGCAATTTTGGGAGAAGGTGAGTGGTGGAAAGATAATGATACTTTATACGTAAGAACACCCAATAGCCTTGCACCAAGTGCATTACCCGTAGGTATAAATGTGATAGAGGCCAAAAAACGAGAATTCGCTTTTTCACCTAACGAAACAAATAAAAGTTTTTATACCATTAAAAACTTAGATATTTTTGGTGCTGCCATCACCACCGACATTAAATTTAGAGAAAATTATAGAGTAGTAAGAGAAGATGCACAAGGTATTGTTATAGATAATTTAAACGTAAAATATGCCTCGCACTTTAAATCGCAAACCGATAACTGGCAACAAGAATTTTATGGTCGAACAGGCATTGTGGTAAGTGGTAGAAATAACGTGATAAAAAATTGTACCATACAATACTCGGCTGGGCCAGGCTTATGTTTACTAGGCGAAGGCGAAAAAGCTTTTAACAACACCATTCATGAGGTAAACTATTCGGCTAGTAATGCTGGTGCATTATGTTTAGGTGCTATTTGTATTGATGGCGAAGTAGGCTACAATACCATTTACAACACCCCGCATATGGCTTTAAATTATGGAGGATGGGTAAACTCAAACGCCAATAATAAAGGAATAGCCCGTATTCACCA
>RDXP01000164.1 GCA_004292865.1 Sphingobacteriales bacterium | reverse complement strand
TCTTATTGCTTATCGCTAAGGATCTGTTTGCCTTCATTTTTATTCATGTTTGGTGTACGCAAATATAAATAAATTATCCTATGTTAGTGCCATTACTTTGGGGTTGGGGGATGGGGCTATAAAGAAAAAGGATGCCATTGCCATCGTTAACGCTCTAAAAAAAATAAAATACTGATTAATAACAAATTGTATTGCAGTATAACAATCGAAATCGGGCATTTAGTTAGCCCATATAAACGTATGCAGGTAAAACGGTTATGGTTTTACCCGCTTTATTAAACGTTTCGGTTTGGTTAAAACTTATAATTTTACCTTGGTTAAGGTTAAAAAAATCCATTGCAGCTAATAAGCCACTAATTTCTCGTTCCATATTTTCGGCTGTTAAAGTATAGCAAACTTGTAGCAATTCTACCACCTTACCTTTTTCTATCACCACAAAATCGCATTCTTTTTTTTCTTGAAAATAATATATTTCTTTAAATTTTTGCCTTAAGTGTAAATACACAGTGTTTTCTAATCTTCTACCATTTTCGTCAGAAAAAACGATAGAATTTTGGCTAAATAAACCTAAATCTATTACATAAACTTTTTTAGGGTTACGTATTTGTGTTTTTAGCGAATAACTAAACTTTGGCACAAATTGCAATATGTATGCGTTTTCTAAATAAGAGAAAAAATCTAATATGGTAGTAGCCGATTTTATGCCAAACAATTCTTTTAAATTATTACCCGAAACTGGTTTTCCGATATTTGAAATCAAATAAACTGCTAGTTTTTTTAGGTTTACAACATCTTTTATGGCGTACCGCACCACAATATCTCGGTACAATATATCTTCTAAAAGTTGGTTTAAAATTACACCGTTGTTGGTTTTTAAATACTCGGGGAAGCCTCCATCTTGTAAGTATTGCTGCAAAGCCGTAGCCGTATTTTCAAGATTTTTAAACAACAAAAATTCTTTATACGAAAACGGAAATAACTCGGTTGATAAATGCCTGCCTGTTAGTTTTGTACCAAGCTCTTTACTTAAAAGTGTTGCATTAGAGCCTGTTATTACCACTTTATAATCCTCATCTAACATTTGGCGTACAAATAACTCCCAATTTTGTAGCATTTGTATTTCATCAAAAAATAAAATTTTAGCTTCTCTTTTTTTTATTTCGGAAAGTAGGCGGGTAAAATCATCGTTTTCAAAACCTGCTAAACGGGTGTCTTCAAAATTTAAAAATAAGGTGTTACTTAAATCTTGTTTTAGTAATTGGTAAAGTAAGGTACTTTTACCGCACCTTCTTATGCCTGTTATTATTAGCGCAAAATTTTCTACAAGCTTTAATTCTTCTAGCTTTTCTCGTACCAAACCCAAACTTTTAGTTTTAAAAGTTTTGTTTTGCGCATCTAAAACTACCCCTATTTGATTATCTAACAACATATTATATATATATCATTACAAATGTAAGATATTTTATCTTATTAATGAAAAATATTATTCATTTAAAATGAAAGATGTTTTATTTTGAAATATAAGATAAGTTAAATAATTGTTAACCATTTGTTTTTTAATGGGTTTAACCACTTTTTTATTCAAAAGAAAAGCGAGCATCTATTATTAAACCCTTAAAATGGTTGTGCTCCAAATTGATATTGTTACCCCACCTTTAGCATCTAGCACACAACCATCATTCATTATTTTTTGTTCGGGTGGGATTTTATGAGAAACTTAAACCGTAAACGTTTTACCTTCAACGGCTAAATAAGTGTTTTTAAATGCTGATTGTGCCTCTAATAATAGTAAATTTACATCTTTATACCTTGCCGAAAAATGGCCTATTAACAAATTATCAACGTTGGCTACTTGGGCTAATTGCCCAGCTTCTAAAGCCGTGGTGTGGTAGGTTTCTTTGGCCCGTTGGCTCATATCGTGTAAAAAAGTGCTTTCGTGGTAAAGCGTATTTACGTTTTTTATGCTTTGTAAATAATCTAAACTGTACAAAGTATCGGAGCAGTAGGCGTAGCTACGTGGCGCATCGGCATCGGTGGTTAAGGCTTGCGCCGAGTGTATGTTGCCTTGGCTATCGGTAAAATCGAAGCCTTTTTTTATTAAATCAATGTATTCTTTTGGGATGCTTAGCGCATCAACTTTTTGTTTGATAATTTTGCGTAGCTTTTTTTTGGTAGTAAATAAAAAACCCGTACAGGGTATGCGGTGGTTTAAAATAATTGTTTCAACACTGTAATCGGCGTTGTCAACAATTTTTTGTACTTGCTGGCTTTGGGTAAAAAAATAATTGAGGGGGAAACGCAACACGCTACCCGAGTATAAAAATTGCAAATCTAAAATATCTTTTAAAGCCGCTGGGCAATACAAGTTTAAGGCTTTTACACGGCCATTTAGGTTCATTGACGATAACAATCCCACCAACCCAAAAAAATGGTCGCCGTGTAAATGGCTAATAAAAATACTATCTATTTTATTGAATTTTATGCCATAACGCAACATTTGCTGCTGTGTACCTTCGCCACAATCAATCAATATTATTTTTTCGTTGATATTTAAAATTTGAGCGGTAGGATTACGCTGAAAAATTGGCGTAGCCGAACTGCTACCCAAAATAGTTACCTCAAATTTCATATTTATTATTCATCCGTATAGGTGCTTATTTCAACTCTTTTTTTAGTTCTTTTTCTATCTCTTCCATAAAAATTAAATCTATGGCTTCGGTTACTTTGGGTACTATGGTAATAATGGTTTCTAGTTGCGAAAGGGCAATTAATTTATTTGTGGCATCATTTAAGCCGGTTAAAATAAAAACGCCATCGGTATTTTTGCATAGCCTATGCCCCACCAGCAAACTGCTTAGGCCCGATGAATCAACGTGTTTAACGTTGCTTAAATCTAATACAATATTGCGCTGCCCTTCGGTGTTAAACAATATTAATTCTGATTTTAGCATGGGCGAAATCAACGAATTTAGCTTGCTTTCGTTTAATTTTATGATTACGTATTTATCGTGTTTATCTACTGTAAATTTCATACTACAATTTCAACTTGTTTTTAAAACTAACAAAAATATTTTTAATGTTGGGCAATTGCTTTAATAATATTATCCTCTACTCTTTTATAAACGTTTGTAGTGGTTTCTTTTATAAACGGTTTTCCCGATATTTTTTCGTACAGCTCTATGTAACGGTCTGATATTGAATTTACTTTATCTTCAGTCATTTCGGGGATGCTTTGCCCATCTTTACCCTGAAAATTATTTTCGATTAACCATTGGCGCACAAATTCTTTAGATAATTGTTTCTGATTTTCGCCTTTTACTTGCAGTTCGTGGTAGCTATCTTTGTAAAAATAGCGGCTTGAGTCGGGCGTGTGTATCTCATCTATCAAATAAATTACACCATCGGCTTTGCCAAATTCGTATTTGGTATCAACCAAAATTAGCCCACGTTCGGCAGCCATATCGGTACCACGTTGGTACAATTGCTGGGTGTACTGCTCTAGTTTTAAATAATCGGTTTCGGTTACTATACCTTGTTTTAAAATTTCTTCTCTCGATATATCTTCATCATGGCCAAAAGCAGCTTTGGTAGTTGGGGTGATAATGGGCTGCGGTAATTGGTCGTTTTCTTTTAAGCCATCGGGTAAATTTACCCCGCAAACCTGCCTTTTACCAGCGGCATACTCTCGCCAAGCGTGGCCCGCTAGGTAGCCACGTATTACCATTTCTACTTTAAAAGGGTCGCAAATTTTACCTATGGTTACGCTTGGGTCGGGCACTTGTATTACCCAGTTGGGTACAATATCTTTTGTAGCTTCTAAAAAAAAAGCCGCTATTTGGTTTAATACCTGCCCTTTATAGGGGATTGCCTCGGGTAAAACTACATCAAAAGCCGAAATCCTATCGGTAACCACCATTACCAAAAATTTATCGCCTATCGTATAAACATCTCTTACTTTGCCTTTGTAAAAATTAGTTTGGCCTGGTAAGTTAAAATTGGTTTCTTTTATTGCGTTCATGTTAGTGGTTACTTCTTGTAAGTGGATTTTATATTGCTATTTAGGGGCAAATTTGCTATTTATTTTTATTGTTTTGGTTTTAATACGTTCTGATTTTTAGTTTTTTAATTTAACCGATAGTATATATAGCATTATTTTTCCTTTGTTTGATGTAAAATATTTTTGATATGGGCTGTTGGGCGAATCGGGAAAGGTGCGTTCTAAGGTACCATTTACCAATAATGGATCAATGTATTTTTTAAAGTTATCGGTATGTTTTTGTAAACCCAAACCATCTTCTTGTAGCTCGCTGTTTGATTTAGGTGTATTAGCGAAAGCTAATAACTTAATTTGCTCGTTTGTTAATTTATCAACTAAATTAATATACTTTTCTATTTGTTTTTCATTAGGATATTTAGGTAGCTTAACCCCATCTAAAAACCTCATTATCAAAACCTTTAATGCATCATCAATAGTAGTTCCCACATCTACTTGGTCGTTTACTTGGTCGCTTACTTGGTCGCTTACTTGGTCGTTTACTTGGTCGGTCGATGGGAACGTCATCCGAAGAAAATTATCCGAAAACTTAAAGCATATTTTATCATAATTTTCTAAAATACGGGGTATGCCCGAACCCAACTGTTCTACCAAATCCAAATCTTTAAAAACCCGCATTAACTCTTTGTTACGAGGGACCGAAAACCCTTCAAAAAATTCATCTTTACTTAGGCAATCGGGCAAACCACCTGCCGATGTTATCTCTATTCTATCATCAAAAATCTCAAACTTGGGTGGTATTTCGTAAGTATAATCATTATGTACAAAGGCATTAATTATAGCTTCACGTAGCGATATGGCATCCCAAAGCCTAGTTTCATCTCTTTCTTTAGATGTAATTTTAGTGATGGTTTTGTTTTCGAGTTCTATCTTATCAAGAACCTGTTTGGTTGCTTTTATTAATGAATGATAGCCGTATTCGTTATTTTCGATTAAGTTTACACGAGTTGTTCCTTTATATTTAGCAACTTTTATAGATGTGTTATTTTTGTCGGACAGTAAATAAGCCACGTAGTTATATACACCGTCGGCGTTTAGTAACTCAAGATTTGTAGCAAATTTATCATTAAGTTTTACACCAGTAGCTTCATAATAAATTTTGAGTTGTTCAAAAGTTAATGCCTGCTGGTTCGATTTTATTTTGCTAATAGCGTTTCGGGTACGTTTAGCAAAAAGCTCATCAATTAGTTTTTGAGGCATCGGTTCCGCAGCTGTACCAATACGTAAAAAACAACCTTTATCGGTCATTCCGTATTTTTTTAAAAAATAAGGCTTGTCTGTACCACTTGCAATTACTATTTTAATAACATCAAAACCGTTAATATGTTCGCTAACTACATCAAATAAACCCATACAAGATGGCGATATATTATTTTTAAGGCGGTCTTTTATTTTTAACTGTTCACTATCACTATCAATAACCCCAACAGGCGTACCATCATTATTAATGCCAATATAAATTAAGCCACCTTCTCGGTAATTTAAAAACGCAACTGCCTCTTTCTCCAATGAATCGGTAAGTTGTTGCTTATATTCTACGCGGTTAGTTTCTGGCATTAACCCTTATTTTATATGTATAAATGTAAAGTTTTACAACATTGTTTAGAGCGGGTAAGATGAAAAAAGTTGATTGTTTTTGTTTACCAAAATCAAAATAATTATGCAACATAATTATCACCGCAACGCCAAAACAAATATACACCTTCGCACTTAAATACAAAGCAACGATATGTTGCTTAACACAAAATTGATTGAACAATTTAGGGGTAAAAAATAAAAACTGGCCTTTAAGTTTTTTTCTTTAAGTTAATTTTTAATAAAAAAACTATAAAATGGCTACCTATTACACTTTTGAAGCCTATGATAAGTAAAATAACTAAAGTTTTGAAGCAATAATGCCTCTTGTTTTTTTAGGTTTTAAATGCTTGTATTATTTTGGTTTATATTTTTTATGCATAAATTATATGCCCATTTTAGTGCATTGGTGGCTATAATTATACCGTTTTTTTTTTTGAAAAACCAGCAAATGCTTTGCCTTTAGAGGGGGTAAATATCCTGTTTTAAAGATTTTTGTGCTCTTAAACGCCAATTAATTATAAATCACCAGCTTTAAAAATTTCCCAAGTTTTGGTTTGTTGCCTAATGGTGTTAAATACTTTTTTGTATTATTTAGCCATTTTTATAGATGTTTTACTTTCTGTGAGTTTACGGTATTGCTGTGGTTACATACAGGGTGGTTGGGGTTATTGTGTTTTATCAAATATATTATTTGCTCAAAGGCATATAATTATTAAAATCAAAAAAAAATGCACAAAACCTTATCAATTGATTGTATTTTTATAGCACATTATTAAGTTTAAGTAAATGATAAATTTTCGCTTTCTTATAAAAGTTATTTCTTTTTTTGTTGTTGCTGTTTTGCTATTTTATGGCTTATACAGGTTTAAAAATGATTTTTTTGGCTCTCGGGAGATACTCAATCAGGATATTATCCTTACCAAAATCACAACAATGGGTAAGCTGGAGTTGGTAAAGTTTTCGATGAAAGATGTGATTGACAAAACAGAAGTAAAAGATTTTTGGCCCGATGAACGTATTTTGTTTGTTGCCGTGGGCGAGGTTACCGCTTGCATAGATCTCACGAAAGTGAAAAAAGAAGATATAAGAATAACCAACGATTCGTTAACACTTTTTTTACCGCAGCCCGAAATTTGCTATACAAAACTTGATCATCAAAAATCTAAAATTTATGATGTTTCGGGAATGTGGTTTTCTGATACGGTAAAAGACAGGGTAGAAGATATGTATAAAATTGCTGAAAATAAAATTTTTACCACTGCCATGCAGATGAATATTTTGGGTAAGGCAAAAGAAAACGCTTTGTTGATTTTTAAACCATTGGTGGTAAACCTATCGGGCAAAAAAGTTGGATTTGTGTTTAAGTAAATTTATTGTTAGATTTTTTTGGTTTAAACATTTTTAAAAGAGTTCATTTTAATAGGTTTTTGCAACACAATACTACGTTTAGATAAATCAACGCTAGCATTTAGCTCGAACCCAATTAAAATAATAATAGCGTTAAGGTATAGCCAAACCATAATTACGAGTAAAGTACCAATAGAGCCATAAACCTTGTTATAGTTGCCAAAATTGTTAATGTAGTAGGTAAAACCAATAGATGTTATAATAGCTAAAGTTGTAGCCAACCACGAACCTGGGCTAAAAAACTTCCATTTTTTTGGGTTTGATGGCCCGTAGCGATACAGTATAGAAATGGTTACAAAATATACTCCCACAATAATAGCCCAGCGACTAATAGCAACTAAATAAATCCAAAAGCTAGAATCGTTAAAACGTAGGGTTGATTTTACACCATTAATTATAAACTCGCCAATTACCATTACACCCACACCCACAATTAAAGCGAAGGCAGTAAGTAAAGTTAAATTTAAAGCAACCAAACGTTGTTTTATCCACGAGCGAGATTCGGTTACTAAAGATGATTTATTAAAGGCTTGCATTAATTTATGTGTACCGTTGGTAGAGAAAAATAATGCCAAAATAAAACCTACCGATAGCAGTTTACCATTTTGATTTTTTACAATATCTACAAATGTAGTTTCGAAGGCTAAATAGGCGTTTTTAGGTAGTAGCAAGGCTATTAAAGACATCAACTGGTTTTGGAAATTTTGAATTGGGATGTAAGGTATCAAGGTAAACAAAAAAATAATAGATGGGAAAATAGCCATCATAAAGTTATAAGATAGCGATGATGCTTTATTTACCAACGATTCTTTTTGGATTTCTTTTACAAAAAAAACAGCAACCGTGTAAAGTGGGAGCGGGGCAAAGCCAGGTAAAACGATGTACTTAGTCCACAAGATAAAGTATCTGTAAAATTTTATTTTTTTTAAATAGCGATGTAGCAGTAACATGTTACTAAATTAATCAAAAAAAATATCCATTTTTTCTAAAAACGATATTGGAGGTAAGCAAGGCTTGTTTTTAGCCATATCAAAAAATACCAAAGTGGTTTCGCCTATGTTTATCAATTGGTTTTTTTCGTTAAAAAGCTCGTAGTTAAAAATTATTCGTACAGCTGGTTTTTGGCAAATAGAAACTTTAATTTTAATGTTTTCATCATACAAAGCTGGTTTTAAGTATTTGGTTTTTAACTCGGCAACGGGTAGCATAATGCCGTCTTTTTCCATCGAGCTATACGTTAGGCCTAGGCTGCGTAGCATTTCGGTACGGGCAACTTCGTAAAACGCTGCGTAATTGCCGTAATACATATAACCCATTTGGTCGGTTTCGGCGTAGCGTACTCTTATATGTGTTTCAAAAACAAACATTTATTTTTTTATATTACGTTTATCTAAAGCCTGTTGAAATTTTTTAGCATTTATTAAATGCTGTGTAACCGTAGATGCAAAGTTATGATAGCCCGAAAAATCTTCTTTGGCACACATGTAAATATAGTTGTGATTTTTGTGATTTAAAACAGCATCAATAGCTTTGATAGAAGGCATTGATATAGGCCCAGGAGGAAGGCCAATATTCAAATAAGTATTGTAAGGAGATACGGTACGCAAATGCCTGTTGAGTACCCTATGAATAGTAAAATCATTGTTAGCAAAAATTACGGTAGGGTCGGCTTCTAGTTTTATGCCTTTTTGTAATCGATTTAAGTACAGCCCAGCAATGGTAGGCATTTCATTATCCATTAATGCTTCGCTATCAACAATTGATGCTAAAATGCTTACTTGCTGGGGTGTAAGTTTCAATTCATTGGCTTTTTGTAACCTTTCTTTATTCCAAAATTTAAGGTATTCTTTGTGCATTTTATCGAAAAATTTTTCGGCACTAGTATTCCAAAATAACTCGTAAGAGTTTGGAATAAACATGGTATAAACATTATCGCTTGTAAAACCATATTTAGTTACATACGCTGCCGAATCTAAAAGCTGTATAAGCGATGCCGAATCGCATTCTAATTTACGGGTTACCAATGCTACAAAGGTTTCTTTTAAGCGTATATTTTGAAACGCCATGCTTACCGCCTCTTGGTTACCTGCCAATAGCATGTTTAGTATCTGGCGGTTGTTCATATCTGGTTTAATAGGGTATTTACCCGTTTTAAACCTAGTTTTTAAGTTTCTTTGTTTTGCAAGTGTAAAAAAAGTATTGGCGTTTTTTAGGAAATCTTTTTTTGTAATACTATCTACAACTTGCTGGTAGCTAGCATTACTGGGGATATATAAATAAATTTTATTTTCGTTTTTATTGTTTACAGCAAAATATATGTTGTAAAGTTTATACCCTTCAAAAGCACCTTTAAGGGTAAGTATTAACCCAACAATTAGAATAAGTATTTTTGTGTTTTTTTTTAGCATAAATGCAAATTATAAGGGGTTATTTTTATAAATGGTGCAAAGTTTACCACCATTAAATTATTTGTTTGATAAAATCAAATTAATTTTGCTTCCCATGGGCGTTTTTGATGTCGAATCGCTGGCATTTGGTTTTTGTGCCACTATTACTGCCGATGCCGTATCTTTAACCTCACCTTCGTAGGTAACCATACCTAAATTTAGCGATGCACCTTTTATCGAAAACATTGCTTCGCTTAGCGTTAAGCCCATTAAGTTCGGTATTTCAACATCCTCGGCACCCATGCCATCGCCCAATATTAAATTTATAACCGAGCCTTTAGGTATTTTTTGCCCAATTTTTACGGCCGCACCAGCGTAGCTGTAGGCCAATACCGCATCGCGGGCAATATCATTTTTATAAACAGTATCTCCCAGTTTTAAACCATAGTTTTCTAAAATAGCACTTGCTTCTCTAAAAGTTTTATCGGCTATATCCGGAAAAGCTACATCAGGTGTAAGTGATGATACAATGGTTAAATAAATAATACGATTAATTTTTACTTGTGTGCTAGGGTCAGGGTCTTGTTCTACCACTGTGCCTGGTTTTTTATCTAATATAAATACCGAATCTAGCTGGTAGCTAAAACCTTCGGCATCCAAAATCGCTATCGCATTGGCTATGGCCAAACCCTTTAAATTAGGTACAGCCTTTCCTTCGCCATGGCGTGTATAAAACCTTAAACTAATAACAATAACAATTATTAGCGTAAGTATGGATACGAGTGCAATAAGCAATTGTTTCCTAAACTCGGGAGATATTAAATATTTAAAAAATTTATACATAAAGCACACTGTTTAAGTTTTTAAAACTTAGCTCCAATAATAACAAAATTTTAGCTTATGTATTTTGTAAACGTTTAAAATTATATTATTACCAAAATTAACAAGTAAATAAATATTTTAAATAGGGCAATAAAAATATTTTGAAAAACCTAGGCTAGCATTTCATAACCTAGGCTAGCCCCGCCATTCGCTCATACGCACACAGGCCTTAGGCGCAAGGCCGGTATCCGCTACTGTCGGGTTTAAGTACTTAGGGCAGTGCTTTTAAATGCAGGGTTACCTTGCACCGAAACTTTTTTATAAAACCATTGGTTTTATCTTTTTATTTTTTTCTTTCCTTTAATTTAAACCTTTCATTATTTAATAGCTCTTAATTAAAAATAAGCAATTAAAAAATATGAAAAATACACTCAAAAAAATCGCTTTTGTAACCGTTTGTGCATTGGCGTTTAGTTCAAGTATTATGGCTCAAGATGCTGATTCGGCGAAAGCAAAAAGCGAAAAATATAATTCACCCGCTGGCCTTAGCAACGAGCAAAAAGCACAGTTTAAAGCCAATATAGCACAAAGGCAGGCAGCTCAAAAACAATTTAGAGCCACTTTTAATGCCGAGCAAAAAGCAATTATGGCCGATAAAGCAGCTTCGCATGAAGAAAAAATAAAAAAATTACTACCTACCCTAACGCCCGAGCAAAAGCTATTGTGGCAAAAAAATAAAGAAGATGCGAAAAAAAATAATATGGCGTTTAATGAATTGCTAAGTCCCGAACAAAAAACAATGATGAAAAAAAAATCTGCTCATTGGACAGAGAAACGAAAGTATAAAAAAGAAGATAGTAAAATAGATAGTTTGGATTAGTTTTAGTTTTGTTGATGAGGGTGAGGGACGAGGCAATTTGCTCCGTCCCTTTTTTATGTGCTTAAAATATAGGTTAGCCTCATTTTTTTGCTAAAAAAATAAATAACCACCTAAAGCCAAAACTATACTAATTTAGCTGCTGTAAAATTATTGCAATGAATATTTTTGAAACACAATACACCGCAGCCACTGCATTCGACCGTTTGCTGCATATTATGAACGATTTAAGGGCACAATGCCCTTGGGATAAAAAGCAAACTTTAGAAACTTTGCGCCACCTAACCATCGAAGAAACGTACGAACTTTCGGATGCCATACTCGAAGGCGATATGCAAGAAGTAAAAAAAGAATTAGGCGATTTAATGCTACACTTGGCTTTTTATGCCAAAATAGGCTCCGAAACCAACGATTTTAATATGACCGATGTAGCCAACGGAATATGCGAAAAACTGATAAACCGCCATCCGCATATTTACAGCGATACCGTAGCCGAAACCGAAGAGGAGGTAAAACAAAATTGGGAACAAATAAAGTTAAAAGAGGGAAATAAATCGGTTTTATCGGGTGTACCCAAATCGTTGCCCGCTTTAATTAAGGCATCACGCATTCAAGAAAAAGCCCGAGGCGTGGGGTTTGATTGGGATAAAAAAGAAGATGTATGGCTAAAGGTAGAAGAAGAACTGGCCGAATTTAAAGCCGAGTTTAATACCGTTGCCAACGAAGCGGTTGATAAAGAAAAAGCCGAAGCCGAATTTGGCGATTTACTTTTTTCCTTAATTAATTACGCCCGTTTTATTGATATTAACCCCGAAGATGCTTTGGAAAAAACCAATAAAAAATTTATCAAAAGGTTTCAATACCTCGAAGCCAAAGCAGTAGAAAAAGGTAAGCTGTTACAAGATATGAGCCTTGCCGAAATGGATGTTTTTTGGAATGAAGCAAAAAAAGTTTAAATTTTGAATTTTACTATTTAAAAGCAATTGCCTTAACAGGCGATATATTGCCTACCAGCATACTTGGCACTATCATCACCAATAAACATACCAATAACGTACCCGAGTTAATAAGCAAAACATCTACCCAGTTGATTTCGATAGGTACAAAACGCATATAATACGTAGCTGCATCCAAAGCCAAAAAATGGGTGTATAGCTGGGTATAAGCCAAGCCTAAGCCTATTATATTACCTAATAAAATACCTAAGCCAATTAGGTATAAGGCATTGTATAAAAATATTTTGCGCAAGCCCCAATTGCTTTCGCCCAATGCTTTTAATAAACCAATCATGTTGGTACGTTCCAAAATCATAATTAATAATGCCGAAACCATGTTAATAGTAGCTACTATCAGCATTAAAATTAAAATAACCCGTGTGTTTACATCAAGCAACGATAGCCACTCAAATATAACGGGGTACAGTTCTTTTATGGTTACAATTTTTATTTCGGGAGGTAGTAAGTTGCTTATATCTAGTGCAATGGTTTCCAAATTATCGAAATCGTTTACCCTTATTTCGTAGCCTCCTACTTGCCCAGTTTGCCATTTATTTATTTTTTTTACTACGTTAATGCTGCCAATAATATAGGTTTTATCCACATCATCTACATCGGTACTGTAAATGCCTACTATTTTAAATTTTCGCTTGCGCAAAAATTCTTGCATAAAATACATCAAAAAATCGTCGCCTACTTTAAGGTTAAGTTTTTGCGCCATTAGCTGCGATATAAGTATTTCCTTATCGGCTAAGCTATTGTTTTTAAAGTTTATAGCCCTCCCTTTTACCAGTATAGACGATAAATACTGGGGATTATAACTGCCATCAATACCTTTAAAAACCACACCTTCAACCTCGGTTGCGGTTTTTATAATGCCAGGTTTATTGCCATAAGGCGCAATATGTACTACGTTGGATTGTGTTTTTACCGATTGTAAGGTTGCACTTTCTAAAGTAAAAGGCGA
>RDXP01000018.1 GCA_004292865.1 Sphingobacteriales bacterium | reverse complement strand
CAGTTTTACCCGATATTATGTTATAAACAATACAGGTTCATCGGTATTAAACATTGGTACAATATCATTATCAAACAATAGATATAGCGTAACGTTAGCGCCAGCAACAAGTGTAGTTGCGGGTGGCAATACACAACTTGGTATTAGATATAACCCAATCGCAACAGGCACAAGCAACTGTGTTGTAACTATACCAAACAACGATGCGAATGAAAACCCATACACTTTTGCCTTAACTGGCGTGGGTGTAACAAGTGGTGGAATTAATGCAATAAACGATAAACAAGATTTGCTAGATGCACCTACAGAGAAAGCAACAAGTGTAGAAATTTATCCTAACCCAGCAAATGCAAGTTTCGAAGTATCTGTTCCATCTGAAAGTGCTATAATTTCAATTATATCTTTAGACGGAAGATTGCTTAAAAAGGTAACTACAACCTCAAAAACTACTACGATTGACTCGAGTAATTGGGTAGCTGGCACTTACCTTGTACAGGTGCAAACTGGCACACAAATAACTGTTAAAAAAGCTGTTATTGTAAAATAGCAAAAAACTACACAACCGAATAAAAAAGCTGTACGAAAAGTAATTTTGTACAGCTTTTTTATTTTGAAAAAATTAGAACCAAAAACGAACATAATTATATAATAACAAAAATATTTTCTTTTAGCTTTGTTTTTTAAAATAAATATACCCACACAAGGGCAAGCAATTATCTAAAATCGCAGCCTAATATATGGTCGTTTACCATGCCTACTGCTTGCATAAATGCATAACATATTACCGAACCAAAAAACTTAAAGCCCCGTTTTTTTAAATCTTTTGCTATAATATCTGATATTTCGGTTCGGGCTGGCACCTCTTTCATTGATGCAAAAGTATTTACGATACGCTTATTTTGAGGCATAAACAAATATAAGTAATTGTAAAACGAGCCAAACTCGGCCTGTAATGTTAAAAACAATTTGGCATTGCTTATTGCGGCATTTATTTTAAGTCGGTTACGGATAATACCAGCATTAAGCATGATGGCTTCCACCTCGGTTTGCGTAAAAGCAGCCACTTTAACAGGGTCGAAATCGGCAAATAAGTGGCGATAATTTTCTCGCTTACGCAATATGGTTATCCAGCTTAAGCCCGCCTGCGCCGATTCGAGAATTAAAAACTCGAACAATACACGGTCGTTACTTACCGGTTTACCCCATTCATTATCATGATATTGGGTATAAAGTGTATCGTTTTTACACCAAGGGCATCGGTTAGTTTCGCCTATGTTTATCATAAAATAATTTATATTTCGAGTTCAATAGTGGGGTTCCAAAAAACAGATTTAAAATTTTTAACTTGGTTATCCATTACTTCTAAGCCATCTTGCTCTAATAGGTTTTTCATTTCGTTGCCTGGGCCAAAATGAAACTTACCCGTAAGCAAGCCATTGCGGTTTACTACCCTGTGTGCTGGTATGCTGGCTTCGGTTTTTATACTATTATTCATGGCATAGCCCACCAAGCGAGACGAACCTTTTGTGCCCAAATATGCCGCAATAGCACCATAGCTGGTTACCCTGCCTGCTGGTATAAGTTTTACCACATCGTAAACATCTTGGTAAAAGGTGCTGCTTTGCATTAAAATTTAAACTTTAAATAATTTATGCGTTTGCCTTGTTTAAGGTATAAGGTTTCGTAATGGGTTTTTATTGATAAGATTTCGTCTTTAAAAAAATCGCGGTATAGGTTACTGGTTTGCACTAAAATTTGATGGTTTAGCTCGTTAACCTTTTCTAGCGTGTATTCGTAAAAACCATCATTATCGGTTTTTAGGTGCATTATGCCATTGGGTTTAGTAATGGTTTTATATTTTTCTAAAAAAGTAGGGTTGGTTAACCGTTTACGTTCTAAGGGGCTTTGCGCTTGTGGGTCGGGGAAGGTAAGCCAAATTTCGTCAATCTCATTAACTTCAAAAAAATCTAACACGTTTTGAATTTGAATGCGTAAAAAAGCTACATTTTTAATTCCCTCGTCGATAGCCATTTTAGCACCCACCCAAAGTCTATTACCTTTATAATCAATGCCTAAAAAGTTTTTATCAGGAAATTTTTTGGCTAAGTTTACGCTATACTCGCCTTTACCGCAAGCCAACTCTAACACTACGGGGTTGTTGTTTTTAAAAAAATCACTTGCCCATTTGCCTTTAAATGCTAAGCCAGCATCTAACTCCACTACGTTATCAAAACCACCTATTTCTACAAACCGTATTAATTTTCTTTTTGCCATTGGGGTAAAAATAGACTTTTTTATCTTATTTTTTTACACCACAAAATTCCAACCATTCTCATCTTCAACCCTACCATACTTAATATCTAACAAAGTTTTGCTTAAGCGTTGGGTAAACTCGCTATAGGCGGGATTGGGTAAATCGTATTTTTGATTTTTATAAGTAATTGAAATTACCGAGGCTACACCAGCTGCTGTACCAGCACCAAAAGCATCGGTTAATGTGCCGCTATGGGCGGCTTCAATAATTTCGGAAACCGATACTCGGCGTTCTTCAACAGGTATGCCCCATTGTTGGGCTAGGGTTAAAACGCTATCGCGGGTAACGCCTTTTAAAACGGTATCGCGGGTGGTGGGGGTTATTAATTTGCCGTCTATTAAAAACATAATATTGGCTGCTCCCATTTCTTCAATATAGGCGTGTTCTTTCGAGTCGGTCCACATTAACTGGTCGTAGCCTTGTTGTGTACCTAGTTTCGAGGGGTACATGGCACCACCATAGTTGCCAGCACATTTTGCATAGCCAAAGCCACCCTCCGATGCTCGGGAATATTCGGTTTCTATTTTTACGTTTAAGTTTTTAGAAAAATACGCACCTACTGGCCCAGTAAGCACCATATATTTATACGTTGTTGATGGTGCTACGCCCAAAAACGGGTCGGTAGCAAACATAAAAGGGCGTATATATAGGGCACTATTGGCTTGGTTAGGTATCCAATTTTTTTCAAGATTTACGAGTGTGCTTATGCTTTCGATAAATATTTCTTCGGGTAGTGTAGGCATACACATGCGTTCGGCCGAGGCATTAAAGCGTTCGGCGTTTTTATCGGGTCTAAATATGCTAACTATACCGTTATCATGTTTAAATGCTTTTAAGCCCTCAAAAAAAGATTGGCCATAATGTAACGACGACATAGCTGGCGATATCGAAATCTCACCGTAAGGTACAATTTTAAAATTACCCCATTCGCCATTGGCATAGTCGGCGGTAAACATGTGGTCGGTAAATGTTTTACCAAATTGTAAATTATCAAAATCAACGGTTGCTAAACGCGATTGGGTTACTTTAGTAATTTTTATAGCCAATGTATCAGTCATAATCCAGTTTTTTATCGAATTGGCAATTTACAAAATATTGTTTGGTTTTGCTGGAGATATTTTAAAATTTACTTTACGCAAAAGCCCTGTTAAAAACCATTTGCATTGCTTAAACTATTTTATATACTTGTAAGAAATGTACATTTGTATTTTACAAATTAAGCTTAGCGGTTATCTAAAAAAACTTAATGAAAATCCTACTCGTTTAAATCTTAATTTTCAAAATTTTATTGCTAAAAAAAGTATTAAAATAACTACATAAAACTTTACCCCCCAGCACCCATAACCATGTCCAACTATCCCAATTACCAT
>RDXP01000017.1 GCA_004292865.1 Sphingobacteriales bacterium | reverse complement strand
TCTGTTATTAAAGCTACAACCTGCGGTATATGTATAACCTATTTCTGCTTGTTCTGAAGTGCCACAAGCATCAGTTACTGCTACACCGTATGAATATGTTCTATTACAAAGCCTTCCTGGGCTATTTACCCTGTTTACTGTTGTGGTAGCAAATAATACATCGTTTTCGTTGTACCACTTATAATTTATTGCACCTGGCATTGGGTCGCAAAATAATATTACCCAACCAGCCCTACCCACACCACCATCGCTAAAGCCTATAACATCGGCACCAGTAGGCATTAATGTACCTACTTTAACTATTTTTGGAGTTACACTAGCCGTACCACAGCTAGATGTTATAGTAGCACTTAAGCTTGATACACCATCATATCTTTTCATAACTGTAACTGGATTGGCATTAGCCGAACCCGAAATACTACAACTGCCTGATGCAGCCCAAGTAACCCCCAAACCTGTTGGTAAATTAGGTATGCTAAAAGTTGTGGTATTACAAAATTGGTTTGGTCCCTCTATTTTAACACTACCTAAAGGCATATTACAAGCACTCGAACAATTTAATGTATTGTTAGGTGTGTTTTGCATCTCATTAAATAACCAATTTGAGTTATTTGCTGTAAAGCGGGTATGACTTTCATTAAAAGCACCAGATCCACCTGATGGGCTTTTTTGTGTAATATAATTAGCCGCTTTTGATGGGTTAGCTATACTTATGCCATTTACAAAAGGTAAAGTTAAACTCTCTGCATTAAAGTTTTGTACATCTAATGCACTTGCTGTTGGTACAAAACAAAAATTACTTAATGAGGCTACATTTAAATTAGCATTATAAACTGCGAAAATAGGACCCCATATATTTTGAAAACCTCCTATTTGCTGTTGAGGAATGCTTAATGCCCCAATAGGCGAAGTACCACCTGTTGCGCCATCTAATGGCAAATAAGTTGATGAGGATACACCTATACTACTATTATAAAAGTCATTTTTTATCCTAATAAAACCAAATAAATATGCTTTTGCATATAAGTTAATTTTCAAAAGTTCGGCATTACCACCTGGTGAGGGTAATGCATTAGCTTTTATATCTACTTTTGCTTTCCCACTAACAGGTAAACTTAATAATGCGCTTGCATTTGCCTCAATATTTAGCAATTGTGCACCTAGGTTAAAAAGTGGTGTGCCACACTCTGCACCTTGACTTGTTGCAATAAAACGATAACTGGGCTGAGGGTCGGTACTTAAAAAGGTTACCATTGGTTTATAACTAGTGGCAATAAAAGTGTTTTCTAATATTATGGGCCAATTTAAGGTGGTACCAAATAACCCTTGTGTTGTAACTTCACTAGCCCGATACTTTAATAATTGTGTGGTTGCAGGTGCGTTTAATAAGGCCTTAACTTCTGTGTAGCCTTCAAAAATATCCTTAATTTGATAACCAAACATATCTATATTGCCTAATTGCAGGGCTAACATTTGCAGGCTTATAGGTATATTTGCGCCGTGGTGCGGGCTATCGTGGGTTATAAGCAAGCGTGTTTGTGTGGGTATGTTAGCTTTGGTCATTTTTGCTAGTGCGTACCGGGCTACTAGGCCACCCATACTTATGCCCATTACCACATTTTGTTCGGTATTGTTTATGGCTTTTTGTGCATTTACCCAAGTTATAACATCTTGTAACAAAGTAGCGTTTCTTACAATATCGTCTGTCCCATTAAAATAATCTAAAAAAACAATATCGTAATTACCCACATTATCTAGTTGTTGATTGAAATTGTAGCCTAGGTCGTTTACATCAAAAATATTTTTAATAAAATCTTTATAGGAATAATTACCTAGAGGAGTTAAATTAGGGGCTACGCTATAAGGATCGTAACCTTCAGTAACAATTAAGGGTTTTTTAATTGTACCACTAGTATTGGTGCTACT
The DNA here is from genome assembly GCA_004292865.1 of Sphingobacteriales bacterium. Taxonomy (GTDB): domain Bacteria; phylum Bacteroidota; class Bacteroidia; order Sphingobacteriales; family Sphingobacteriaceae; genus Pseudopedobacter. The sequence continues at coordinate 1,784 of RDXP01000017.1, read as the reverse complement.
TAACCTAACGGTAACTAAACCGCCCGAGTGGTTACCTGTACCATAAAAATATTGCGAAAATATAGCGTTGCTTGCCGTAGGTATTACAGCCATAGCTTTTATGGTAATGGGCGAATAGCATTCGTATTGGCTACCATTGTTAAACATTACTTTAAATTTTATGGTTTTATTGCCAGCTGTGGTATAGTTAGGTAACATAGGGGTATTGGTACTCACGGATCGGTAGCCTTGTCCATCGCCAAAATCAACATTTACACCTGTTACAGTTAAAGCACTATTTTTAAAAAACAATTCGGATTTGAATAAAAACGAAAAATTATTGTCTTTAAATACCGACCGCACTGGGCTAGCTGCAAAAACAGCATTGGTTAAGTACGGGGTTTGTGTACGGCCAGGCACATCCCGCACTTGGTCGTTAACTACGCTTAATAAACCACTGGTAAAGGCGTTAGGTTTTACTAAGTTGTATTGTGCAAAAAAGAAAGTTACAGGTATTGCCGTACTGGCTGCAGTTTGCTGGGCTAGGCTAGTATTTATATCTGTTATATTGGGTAAAGGGTTATTATCCAGTAAGCAAGCACTTCGGGTAGTAACATACAGGGCTCGCCAAGTGTTTATATCTACTTTGTTACTATCGCTAAGTACACCATTAAATGGCTTAAGCGATAATAATGGTACTGCTCTTTCATCAATAAAACCTGTGGGTATTTGGCTACGGTCTAATGCTCCAAAAACATAATCGTATTTGCCCGCAATGGTAGCCGTATCTAACACGCTGTTTACATTTATTTGGGTGGTAATGTTACCCGCATAATTATAATACCCTTCGGATACTACAAAGTAAGTACCCGCATTTAGTTGTGTTTCTATTGATGCTTGTAATGTAGCACATAAAGGGCCACTATCATCGTTTGAGGTTATAATTGTACCTGCCGAATTTAGCAAATGTAAATAAGTATCAAAGCTAGCCGAGCAATGGGATAGCTTTACTTTTGATTTTGTGGTTAACGTAAAGCGGTAATAAATATCGTCGCTAGGTTGCCCAATATCATTACCATATCCGTTAGCTGGGCTATTGTTTTTGGTATCGGAATAGCTTGCGCCAATAGGCAACGTACCGACATTTATGGGATTCGTACTATTTGCGCCTATAATTTGTGCAAAAAGTGGAGAATACATTGTGGCTATTGTTATACTAAGCATAAGCCGTGTAAGATTGAAAAATTTCATATTCTAAAAACATTAATTGATTAATAAAATGTCATTTACGCAAATCAAAACGACCTTCAGTAGCAATAATAGTAGGGCAGCCTGTTTTTTCTAACTTAAAGTTAAAAGTACCCGAAATTATACCTGCTTGTAAATCATAACGTGTAATGATTAATGTACCCGATAAATCTTTGTCGTCGTAATAATCACAACCACTTTTTGTATCGCTATAATTAACATTGTAATTGCCATCAGTTACACTATACTTACCATTTTTATTAATCCCAACAATGCCAATTGTTAACTTCATTTTATTTACATCAGATATTACTCTAATTGCAGATATTCTTAAAAAGTCTTCATTGTTATAACGCTCATAATCATAGTAAAGGACTCTTGAGAGAAGCCCAGCTTTAGGTTTCCAAATTTCGCCATTGATTAAGCAGCCAAAAGTATTTGCGCCAGTCTGTGTTGCTGGGGGTAAATCATCAATAGGGTTTTTAGCTTTTTCTTTTTTGCAAGATGCAGAGAGCATAAGTAGGCTAAATAATAGTAGCAGGGTGTTTTTTATTGTT
>RDXP01000163.1 GCA_004292865.1 Sphingobacteriales bacterium | reverse complement strand
TGCTGTGCTATTACAATTATATGATGCTGTGCTATTACAATTATATGATGCAAATATACGCATAAATATATTTGATTTTCAAATATTTAACAAAATAAAAAAAACACATATTTTTGCCATTATTTTTTTAATTTATTATCAAATATATAGATATTTATTTTTGGTTTTATAGCTATAATTTTGGTTTTTTTTGGTATTTATATTCAAGTAATAAAACCTATATAGCCTCTATACTAAATGAGATTCTGATTAAATATTAAAAAGAAATGTATTTACGGGTGAGTGGAGTTATATCATTTTTACGTAGCACAATGTGTTTGTACAATAAATAGTCATTTTCTGTAAAATTTTATTCATTTTTGAACTAATGATGTTAGCGCAGGATTTACAACAAAGTTTCCCGCATACGGCCACTGCACAGCAGCTCACTTTGTTTGATAAGTTGGCTCATTTTATTAACCAACCCAATAAAAATAATTGCTTTGTATTGCGTGGATATGCAGGTACGGGTAAAACTACCTGTGTAAGCCTATTGGTAAAGTTATTGCCTAAATATAAGATTTCCACTGTTTTGCTGGCACCCACGGGCAGGGCGGCAAAGGTAATTGGCAAATATTCGGGCAGGGCGGCATCTACCATTCACCGTAAAATTTACCAAAAAGCAGGCTCGGCAAGTCCAGATATTAACTTTTCGCTTGCGCCCAATTACTCAAAAGATACGATTTATATTGTTGATGAGGCATCAATGCTGGCCAATGAAACCAATGAATGGGGTGGCGGATTGCTACACGATTTGTTCCGATATGTTTACAATGGTAAAAATAACCGCATTATTTTTGTAGGCGATACTGCCCAATTACCGCCTATAGGCACCAATGAAAGTCCAGCTTTATCGCCTACTTATCTCGAAAATAATTACCATTTAACCGTTTACCATACCGAGCTTACCGAGGTGGTAAGGCAGCAGCAGCTTTCGGGTATTTTAGAAAACGCAACCACCATACGCCAGCAAATAAGTGCCCAAGTGGTGGCATTTCCGCAACTAAAAACCCGTAACTATAAAGATGTTTTTAGCATTACGGGCGAAAAAATAATTGATGGCTTAAGCTATGCTTACCGTAAATATGGCGAAGAAAATAGCCTAGTAATATGCCGATCGAACAAAAACGCTAACCTATATAACCAGCACATACGCAACCAAGTGCTGGGCCGCGAGGATGAGCTTACAGGTGGCGATTGGGTGATGATAGTGAAGAACAATTATTTTTGGATGCCCGAAGAACGTGGCAGTTTTATTGCCAATGGCGAAACCGCTAAAATTACCCGTGTGCGCAATGTGAGAGAAATGTATGGCTTTAGATTTGCCGATGTAAGCCTCACTTTTGAAGATGCTGGTGTAGCGTTTTCGATTGACTGTAAGGTAATGTTAGATACGCTTTATGCCGAAACACCTGCCTTAAATTACGAAGACCAGAAACGGTTTTTTACTAACGTAATGGAAGATTACGCCCACCTAAAAACCAAGCGTGAACGTATGGAAGAACTAAAACTAAACCCCTATTTTAATGCCCTCCAAATAAAATTTGCCTACGCCGTAACTTGCCACAAAGCCCAAGGCGGGCAGTGGGATATTGTGTTTATAGACCAAGGTTACCTTACCGATGAAATGCTGAACACCGAATTATTGCGCTGGCTATATACCGCAACAACCCGAGCTACCCAGCAACTTTTTTATGTAAATTTTAGCGATAGTTTTTTTGGGAAGATGTAATTTTTTTTATAGATAATCCTCAATATCTCCTTTTCCTTCACGTATTACTTCAAATTGTCCGCTTGTACAATCAATTACGGTTGAGGCTATATTATCGCCATAGCCACCGTCAATAACCAAATCAACAAGGTCGGCGTATTTTTCGTGTATCAACTCAGGGTCGGTACTGTATTCAATAATCTCATCGTCATCATGTATCGAAGTAGATAAAATAGGATTGCCCAATTGCTGTACAATAAGGCGGGCAATGGCATTATCGGGCACACGTATGCCTACTGTTTTTTTATGACTATTTAATAGCTTGGGCACTTGGTTGCTGGCATTAAAAATAAAAGTAAAAGGCCCAGGTAAAGCTTTTTTTAATACCCTAAATATGCTGGTATCTATGGGTTTAATATAATCGGATATGTGGCTTAAATCATAACAGATAAACGAAAAATTTGCTTTTTCAAGTTTTATACCTCGTAGTTTTGCAATACGTTCGATGGCTTTGGGGTGGGTAATATCGCAACCTAAGCCATATACAGTATCGGTAGGGTAAATTATAATGCCTCCTTTTTTTAAAACATCAACTACTTGCTGTATAATTTTTTCGTTGGGATTGTTTTCGTATAAACGGATAAGCATGGTTTTTTTTTAAAGCAAATTTACCGAATTCATATTAAAAAAATGCACTACAATCTATAAGAAAGGTTTTTTACCTTTACGGCATGATGAATGAAACAATGGATACCCGCCGCAAAGCACTTAAAATAAATTTAGATGAAAAAATTTACGGCACCTTTGCCGAAATTGGTGCAGGGCAAGAGGTAGCCCGTAATTTTTTTACCGTAGGGGCAGCATCGGGTACTATTGCCAAAACAATGTCGGCCTATGATATGACGTTTAGCAACGAAATATACGGTCCCGAAGAATCGGGTAGGTATGTTTCTAAATCACGTTTACAAAAAATGCTCGACCATGAATACGAGCTACTTTGCAATCGTTTAACAGGTGTAAAATACGAGCAAAATACTTTTTTTGCTTTCGCCGATACCGTAACCACACTTAATTATAGTAAAACTAACGACCCACATGGCTGGCTGGGTATAAAGTTTCAGCTTTCGCCCATTGGCTTGCCTAGCGAAATTATTTTTCATGTTCGCCTATTGGATAGCGATGCTTCCTTACAGCAAAATGTGCTAGGTATGCTAGGCGTAAACCTAGTGTATGCGGCATTTTATCACCACAAAAACCCTAAGCTAATGATCGAATCATTGGCCGATAACCTTACCCAAGGCTCGGTAGAAATTGATTTGATTGATGTAAAAGGCCCAGCTTTTGAAAACATTGATGAGATATTAATTAACCTATACCTGATACAAAAAGGTTTTTCCAGTGCTACCATATTCCGCAAAATTGAAGAGGCCGAGCAAGCCAAAGATTTGATGTACAAAAAGCATGTAATGATATTGCGTACCCGTTTTAATCAACAACTGCTACCCGATTTTGCACTTTTCCAATCGGCCATAAACCATTATAAGGCGCATATAAACGTTTATGAACATGAATTGATAAGCATGGCCGAACTCACACTTAATAATACATTGGAAAAAGCCAATAAAAATGATGAAGAGTTGCTTGAAAGGGTAGCCAAACAGGCCGCCGAAATTATTGCAAAAGGCTATGCAGTAATGATCTCTAATTTTACCCGCCATAATAAATTGGCCAAATATTTGGCCTTGTGTAAACCGCAAAGTGTGGGTATTACCACAAGTATTAGCAACTTAAAACATATTTTTGATTCAGAAAACTATGGCCACAATTATACCAACGAACTGCTGGCTTACATTAGCGATTTATTTAGCCGTAATGTAAAACTTTTAACCTACCCGTATTACGATAGCGAAAAAAACGAAACCATTACTACCAAAAATATTGCGGTATCGCCCCAGGCAAAACCACTTTTTGATTTTTTACTACATAATAAATATATTATTGATATTGAAGAGATTAAATAACAGTTTAAACCCTTATTGCTATTTCTAACGTAGTTAATGCGGTACACAAAAAATTCTTTCTTTTCTTTAGTGGTTAGTGGCAAAAAAAAATCACAGGCCATAGTAAATACGAAAACCCTGTGTAAAATACCCTTGTTTATTAAAAGCAAAGGCATAATCTATTTTAAAAAACCATCGTTGCAAGCCTACATAAAACTCGGTAAAATTACCTTTGGTGGGTTGCCACAGGTACGATGCGCCCATAATTTCGTCTAATTTTAATTTGCGTAGCAGAGGTATTTTTCGGATAAAAAAGCCTGTAAAATTTTGTTCGTAATGGGCTTCTATAAATCGGGTATCGGTGCTGTAATTATAATAATCTAAAAAATGAAAGCTCTTTAAGCCAGGGTTAAAAACCAAGGCCAAATTGCCCGAAAAATGCTTATAGTCGGGGAAATACAATTCGTTTCGTTGCATAAATTTACCACCCGAAAGCGAGAAAGATGAAAAGCCTAGCAAACCTACATTAATTTTTTCTTGCTGGATTTCGATTTCCAAAAAATCGTAATCGCTGGTCGAATTAAAAATACCCGAAACACCTCTGCGGTAGTTAAAAATCAACCTTGGCCATTTAGGTGTTTCGTAATATTTAGCACCAGCTTTGGTAGTATAATTTTGATTGATGGTGTACACCAACGATGCCGATAGGTTTAATGCCGTATTATCGGGGAATAATTTGGTATTGTTGCTAGGCTCTAAAGGATTGTTAGAAGTAAAATTTTTGCTTTTAATATCTCTAAAACTAAATGTATCAATATTACTAAGCGAATACCTGCGAGCCAGTTCTACACCTGTCGAAAAGTATAAGCCGTTATACAAATCGCGGCCACCACTTGCCGAAACGTATTCTTTTTTAAATAGTTTCATAAAATTTTGGGAAAATAAGATGGTGTTTAACGAATTGTTTAAAGTATTTATGGTGCCATTAGGGTTTAAATCACGGTAGGCTGTGCCAAAATTTAATTTAAAAGATGCCCGTTTTATTGGGTTGTACAATAAGTTAAAGGTAAGGTCGGCGTTAAATTCTTCGTTTTTTAAGGTATAACGCACTTCTGGTTTAATACTGAACGATCTGATACCAAATTTTTTATGAAAAGCAACGCCATAATTTACGCCAAAACCCTCAACTGTATTGTAAAAAAAAGCGGGTACAAGGGCATCAAAATCCCACTCGACCCTATGGTAACGGTTTTTTAGCGTAAATCCTTTTAATGCAAAAGGGATAATTTTAAATTTATTGGATGCTATATCAACCGAGTCTAAATATTTTTTTGATTGCTGTACATTTATTTTCGAGTAGTATTTTGTAAGGCTTTGCGCTTCGTCCGAAGTTAAAGGCAGGGGGCGGTACTTATCTAAAAACACCGAGTCTCGGTTATTCACATTGCTATCTATCCTTAGTATTTCATTGTTAAAAAAACTTGGCGCAAAGTAAGGATTTGGGGTATAATTATTGTTTATACCCGATAAATAACCCTCGAACGAAAAACCTAAAATTTTGCCATAAAATTTAAAATTGATGCTTGATGGTAACCAGTGTTCGTTTTCTTTAACATATTGCTGTTTTACTACCAGCGAATCCACAAAATTGATATTGGCTTTTTTGCTAAGGCTTAAATCTAGGCCATAAATTTTATAATTATTTTTTAAAATATAAATATAACCTGCAAATACAGGGTCGAATGTACGCTTGGGTATTACCTGTATTTTATATACAGGTTCGCCATTTTGTATGCTTATGCCCAACAGTTTATAATTGTAAAAAGCTTTGGCGTATGCGGCAACAGGCGATACAAAGCTTTGCGCTGATAGTGTAGGCCAGTTGATAAGGTTTTGGTAAAAATTAATACTTAAATCGGATGCTTTATTAATAGCGAAGCCTCCTTCGTTACCCGTTGAGTGTGCCGAAATCATAATTTCTTTGATATGCTTTGGGGCTTTAAAATTAAGCTGTGATTGGGCTTCGGATAGGTAAAGTATGCCTTGCCCATTGGTGTCCAAATGTAACTCCTTTTTTACCGCTCGGCCTAAAAAACGTTTAGGCGCATTTACCAGTTTCTGCATACTTTTTATATACACATTAACGCTGTAACGTTTATAAATTTGCTCATTTTCGGTTCGTTTAGCAATTGCATTGGCAATAATATACTGCGCCGTAATGGGCTGGCTAGCCAGTACCAATGTACTATCTAAGCGGTAGTTTTCGGCTTCTAAAACAATGTTTAAAAAATTGCCCTGCACTGTATCGAGGTTTATTTTTTTGGTTTTATAGCCTATTGCCATACATACCAATGTTTTTACACAACTATCTGATGTAATACTGTAAAATCCTTCGTAATTTACCGATACTACCCTTGCTGGGTTTTCTAAATAAACAGAAGCAAAAGAGATAATGTGCTTATCGGTGGATAATACTTTTCCTTGTAAAACAGTACTTTGTGCGTAACTAGGTTGTAAAAAACCTAGTATCAAAACAAATATGTAACTGCAAAATTTCAATGGGAGATAATTTTTATTTATAGATGGCTTAATATAACAAAATAACTTTATACCAAGGCTTAGTTTAAAAAAAAACAATTTTTAGAGCTACCAAATTTTTAATTTTATACCTAGCTACTGTAATTTTAAAAACAAAAAACAAACGAAGTTTTTTTTGAACCTTTTTTTAGTAAATTTGTAGCCTATGCAGTCTAAAATCAATCAATATAAAGCCGAAATAGCGGTTTTTAAACCCACATCATCTATTGAATTAGAAACATTCCGTATCCGTTTTTTGGGTACCAAAGGAATATTAAAAGATTTGTTTGATGATTTTAAAAGCGTATCGGCCGATGATAAAAAAATATTTGGTAAAGTATTAAACGAATTTAAGCAATATACCGAAGGCATATATCAACAATTTAAAGATAATTTCGAATTAGGCGAAAGCACCCAAAAGCCCCATATTGATTATACCTTACCCGGTATAGGTTTAGAAACGGGTGGCCGCCACCCACTTAACCTAGTGCGTAAAGAAATTATAGCTATTTTTAAACGATTAGGTTTTATACTTGCCGAAGGGCCCGAAATTGAGGACGATTGGCATAATTTTTCGGCACTAAATTTTCCCGAAGAACACCCCGCCCGAGATATGCAGGATACTTTTTTTGTGGCCACACCCCAATCTTACCAAAATAATGAAGACAAAACCAAAAATACTTACGCCTTACGTACACACACCTCATCGGTACAGGTAAGGCTTATGGAGGCAGGTAAGCCCCCTTTTAGGGCTTTAATGCCAGGCAGGGTTTACCGTAACGAAGCCATATCGGCAAGGGCGCATTGTTTTTTTCACCAAGTAGAGGGTTTATATGTTGACGAAAAAGTTTCTTTCGCCGATTTAAAACAAACCCTTTATTATTTTGTACAAGAATTGTACGGCGAAGGTACTAAAGTAAGGTTTAGGCCATCGTATTTCCCATTTACCGAACCATCGGCCGAGATGGATATTTCGTGTACGATATGTAAAGGCAGTGGTTGCCAAATGTGTAAACAAAGTGGCTGGGTAGAAATATTGGGTTGCGGTATGATAGACCCTAATGTGCTAGAAAACGTGGGCATTGATAGTAAAAAATATAGCGGTTTTGCGTTTGGTATGGGTATTGAGCGTATTACAAATTTAAAATATCAGATACGTGATTTGCGTTTATTTTCCGAAAACGATGCTAGGTTTTTAAAACAGTTTCAATCAGAAATCATTTAATGAAAAAAATAATTTTAGGTTTATTATTATTGATACTAGGCTGTGCTAAAAACGAGGATAGTATTGTCCCTTACGTACCTGTAAATTTTACTGCAAACATAAACGACCCTAGGTTGCTACAAATTAAAACCCCTGGTGGTGCGTTAATACTATCGGGTTACGGCTATGCTGGCTTAATTTTATACAATAGCGGTAATGGAATACTAGCCTACGATGCCTGTAGTACCGTAAACCCCGAAAAAAAATGTGCTGTAAAAATAGATGTTGTAGGCGTAAGCGTTATAGACCCTTGTAGTGGTGCTAAATTTTTGTTAAACGATGGCTCGGCAGCAAAGGCTCCAGCACAAAGACCTTTACGCCGTTATCAAGCATCATTATCTAATAACAATATCTCGGTAAATAATTAAAATGGAGATTGATAAAATAAAAAACAGCATTAAAAAAGCGGCACAAGATTTATTTAGAAGATACGGCTACCATAAAACCAGCGTAAACGAAATTGCTAAAAAGGCAAAAATTGCCAAAGCCACTATTTACAAATATTTCGAAAGCAAAGAACTTATTTTACACGCCATTTTAATGGATTACCTTAAAATAAGTATCAACGACTTGGTACAACAAAACCCGCATAACATTACCAAAGAAGAGCATTTAAAAAACCTGATTTTAAAAACCAGCAAACTATCTTATACGATATGTAATGAATTTATAGGCTGGGATTTTATTCGAGAATCTACCAACGCACAAGAGTTTTTAAAAAACCTTTCAAACGAATTAGAAAATATATTGTTCAACGAATTTGTATCTATCAGAAATTTTAATAACGATGTATCCTACCCTGATAGATTACGTTTTTTGATAAAAGCAAGTAAAAGTATTGTTTTTTCGTTCGCTTTTACATCGGTAAGCGACTCGGATGTGCGTAAAAACTTTATATCTTTCCAAAAAGAAATATTGCCTTATTTGGTAAAGGCAGCTTTGTAAAACAAAAAATAGTATAGGGCAACCTCCATTGGCACATGCTATATTGGCTATTGTTATTTTTTTTAAATCGCAAATATTGGTTTAATGGGTATTTTTAATGGTTGTTGTTTTTTATAAATTATTACTTTTATGATTGTTAGTGGTTTAGCTCTCTCATTTTTTAAAATAGTTTTTTACAATTTACCTAAATAACTGGCTATTTTTTGTTCAATAAACAAATAATTGTATAAATGATTTTTTTGTTAAATAAGTTTAGGTTAAGTTATTTTTTTAGCTTTACATAATTTATATCTTACCCAAAAAATTAAAATAAAATTTATCTTAAAAAACCTATCTTACATTAAAATTTACGACCTTTAAGTTTTTAATGCCTTACCCAATGCAACAAAAAAACGAATTAAGTTTTTGGTTAAAATACAAGCAATATGCCAGTAACGAAATATTATTGTATGTAATTATGATAGTAGGTATCTTGCTGGGCATTATTATATTTAGTTAACACTCATATCAAAATTATTAATGTTACAACTTCAATTAAAACGACCATTAGCTTTCTTCGATTTAGAAACCACAGGTGTAAATGTTGCATCCGATAGGATAGTAGAAATATCTATTTTAAAGGCAATGCCTGATGGTAGCCAGCAAATTAAAACCCTAAAAATTAACCCACGCATTCCTATCCCAATAGAGTCATCGCTGGTACACGGTATATACGACGACGATGTTAAAAACGCACCCACTTTTAAACAAGTAGCACCCGAAATTATCGACTTTTTGGGCGATGCCGACCTTGCGGGTTACAATTCTAACCGGTTTGATATACCCATTTTAATGGAAGAGTTTTTACGCGTAAAAGCTATTTTTGATATTGATAACCGCCATTTTGTAGATGTGCAAAACGTTTTCCACCAGATGGAACAGCGCACCTTAAAAGCTGCATACAAGTTTTATTGTGGTAAAGATATTGTAAACGCACACTCGGCCGAAGCCGATATAAAAGCCACTTACGAAGTTTTGCTGGCGCAGATAGCCAAATACGAAGGCGTAAATTTTGAGGATAAAAAAGGAAACATTACCCAACCCATTGTAAATAATGTGGAAGCCTTACACACGTTTACCAGCTTAAATAAACCTGTTGATTTTGCGGGGCGTATGGTTTTTAACGATAACAATGTAGAAGTATTTAATTTTGGCAAACACAAAGGCAAGCCCGTAACAACTGTTTTTGAAGAAGAACCTAGCTACTACGCTTGGATGATGAACGGCGATTTTCCGTTATACACCAAAAACCGATTAGAAAAATTATGGCAAAAATTTAAAGAACAAAAACTAGCCACAAAACCCATTGCCCCAAGCCCGCAAAAAGAAAGCCCATTGCCCCAAAGCCCGTTGCCCGAAGCCCCAAAACCCGAAAGCCCGAAGCCCATTGCCCGAAAGGCCGAAAGCACAAAGCCCGAAAGCCCGAAGCCCATTGCCCCAAAGCCCGAAGCTATTAACAACGATATGCTACAAATGCTGGCCAATAAATTTAAAAAAGGGTAATTATGGTAACGCTCGAAAACGAATATTTAAAAATAAAAGTAAACGCTTTAGGCGCACAGTTAAGTTCTATTATTGATAAAAACGATGGTATAGAGCATATTTGGCAAGGTAACCCAGCTGTATGGGCTTATCAGGCACCCAATCTTTTCCCTGTGGTGGGTGGCTGTATAAACGATAGTATTTGGGTTAATGGCACACCCTACCCTATTAAACGACACGGTTTTGCCCGCAATATGGGTTTTAAAAAAATAGAATCATCGCCCAAGCATGCCCAGTTTTCGTTACGTTATAATGATGAAACATTAAAATCGTTTCCTTATAAATTCGAGTTTCAAGTGGTGTACCATTTAGATAAAAACCAGCTAAAGGTAATGTACAAGGTTATAAATTTGGACGATAAAACCATTTATTTTTCATTAGGTGCACACCCCGCTTTTGCTGTACCTTTTACCGATGGCGAGCGTTACGAAGATTATTTTGTTACCTTTGAGCAAGCCGAAAACCCTCCAGCGCACACGCTATCGGCCAATGGTTTTTTTAATGGCGAAACCAAAAACTTACATATAGCCAATGGTAACCTATTTTTAAACCCCGATTTATTTAAAGCCGATGCCCTGGTGTTTAAAAACCTAGCATCCCGTAAGGTAAGCATACAATCAACCCAACATAAAAAAAGTATCGTTGTACAGTTTCCTCATTTTAATTATTTGGGCTTATGGGCAAAACCTAGTGCGCCATTTTTATGTGTAGAACCTTGGCTAGGCTGCGCCGATACCGAAGGGCAAGCAACCGAGTTTTCTAAAAAAGAAGCTATACAACAGCTAACGTATGGCCATGTTTTCGAAACCGAATTTTTTGTACGGATTGTATAATAAAGCCCACAGTTAAAACTTGTTGTGTTATAAACTAAAATATTGGCTTATTTTAACTGTAACCTTGCCAGCCAATAAAACAAAAACAACCAAAATCTCACCAAAAATAATCCTTGTAGTGCATAGCTATAAATTACCTATTTCTTGCTTGCTTTATCCAAAGCATAATTATAATTTAGCCATTGATGGATAATTTTATTGTTTCGGCCCGTAAGTACCGCCCTGTAACCTTTGATAGTGTTGTAGGCCAATTACATATTACCAATACGCTAAAAAATGCCATTAAAAATAACCAGCTAGCGCAAGCATTTTTATTTTGCGGGCCAAGGGGAGTGGGCAAAACTACTTGCGCCCGTATATTGGCCAAAACTATAAATTGCACACAAATAACCGAAAACAATGAGGCTTGTGGTGTGTGCGAATCTTGCGCATCGTTTCAACACGGTAATTCGTTTAATTTTCATGAACTGGATGCGGCTTCTAATAATTCGGTAGATGATATACGTAACCTAACCGACCAAGTACGCATACCGCCACAAGGAGGCAAGTACAAAGTATATATTATTGATGAGGTACACATGCTTTCGCAGAGTGCCTTTAATGCCTTTTTAAAAACTTTGGAAGAACCCCCTTCATACGCTATTTTTATATTGGCTACCACCGAAAAACATAAAATATTACCTACCATACTTTCGAGGTGCCAAATATTTGATTTTAACCGAATTAAGGTGGATGATATGGCCAAGCATTTGCAAAGTATTGCCCTTAAAGAAACGGTAAATTTTGATGCCGATGGCCTGCATTTAATTGCTCAAAAAGCCGATGGTGGCCTGCGTGATGCACTTTCGATGTTCGACCAAATTGTAAGTTTTTCGAACCGTGAAGTTACTTACCAAGCCGTTATTGATAACCTAAACCTGCTAGATTACGATTATTATTTTAAAGTTACCACTGCCCTGTTAGATGCAAATTTAGCTTCGGCATTATTGTTATTTGATGAAATATTAAACAATGGCTTCGAAGGAAATACGTTTACCAGCGGCCTGTGCGAGCATTTTAGAAACCTATTGGTATGTAAAGATACCGCCACCATACAATTGCTAGAAGTAAGCGAAAACATAAAACAACGTTACCAAGAGCAAGCCCACAAAGCCTCTATTTCGTTTTTAATTAGCGGCTTAAATATAGGTAACCAATGCGAAATCAACCTAAAACAAAGCAAAAACCAACGCTTGCAAATAGAGCTAATGCTGATAAAGCTAAGCCACCTGCCTAGTGCTTTAAACCTAAGCAATAACCCCAATGTTGTGCAACTAGCAGAGCAAGTAAAAAAAAAACCTGAAAATTCAATAATCGCTTCTGTTAAACCTGCTGCTGAACCAGTTATTATTGCGGATAACGTTGCCGAGGCTACAATTATTCCCACACCAATAACCCCTGCTTACGCCACCCCATCAGAAAATATACCTCACCAAGTTAACGAACCGCCTATAAGTTTGTTAAAAAAAGTAGCTACGCCAGCCCATTCGCTGATACCCGATTTAAACAATTTTAAAAGCAACAGTTTAACGGCTAAAGATAGCGAGCCCGAATATGTGGCAGGCGACCTAAAAAACGAATTCACCGAAACCGAGTTATTGGCCACCTGGAAAACTTATTTAGGTTTGATGAAACAAAAAAACAAAATGAGCTTAGCCGCTTTAATGGAAAATAACTCCCCCGTTTTATTACCCAATAACGAAGTGCAAGTGCTATTGGATAATACGCTGCAAGCGCAAGAATTAAAAAACGAAAAAATAGATTTATTAAATTATTTACGTAGCAATCTCAAAAACTTCGATATCGTAATTTCATCCACTATTAGTACCACTACCGCCAACAAAAAACCTTATACCGCAAAAGATAAATACAATTATTTTGTAGAAAAAAACCCAGTTATAGAGGATTTAAAACGTGTTTTTTCGCTAACGGTTGATTAATGTAACTAAAGTTTTGTAGCAAATAAATATTAAAAAATAGGGCAATACAAAACGTAATATCAATTTTATACCACTATCTTGTTATAAAATTGATGGTTACACAGCATACACTTTTGCATTCATTGGGCTAATTTTTTATAAAAACAATTTGAAAAACCAAGGCTAGCATTTCATAACCTCCGCCACTGCTGGGTTTAGGTACGCGGGCTTGTGTTTTTTAATGCAAGTTTACTTTGCACCGTTTTTTCTACATCCAGCTTTGTGTACTTTGCGTTTTCACTTGGTGTTGTTTGCGGTTAAAAAAATAAAAATT